>CAZFHZ010000009.1:25971-55758 GCA_964519015.1 uncultured Gemmatimonadota bacterium
CCCCGGTGACCAAGAAGAAGCTCCCTCAGTGGTACTTCAAGGTCACCGAGTACGCCCAGCGGCTGCTCGACGACCTCGATCTATTGACCGACTGGCCGGAGCGGGTGCGCATCATGCAGCGCAACTGGATCGGCCGCTCGGAAGGGGCCAATGTGCTCTTCGAACTGCTGGCTGAGGCCGCGGCCGCGGTCAGGCAGGCCACCGGGGAGTCCACGCCCCACCTGAAGGTCTTCACCACCCGTCCCGACACGCTCTACGGGGCCACCTTCATGGTCGTGGCCCCCGAACATCCCTGGGTCGAACACCTGCTGCCGGTCAGTCCGAACCGGGCGGAGGTGGCCGCCTATATAGAAGCCGCGCTGCGCAAGAGCGAGGTCGAGCGGACCTCCACCGACCGGGTCCAGGACGGGGTCGACACCGGCCTGAAGGCCCGCAATCCCATGACGGGAGAGCCGATCCCGGTCTGGGTGGCCGACTACGTGATCGAATCGTACGGGACCGGGGCCATCATGGCCGTGCCCGCCCACGACGAGCGCGACTGGGCCTTCGCCCGCCGCTATGGATTGGAGATCCGGACGGTCATCGCCCCCCTGGAAGGGGAGTGGAAGGCGGCCGACGGGGCCTGGACGGGTTCGGGACGGTTGGTCAACTCGGCTCCCTTCGATGCTCTGACGGTCGAAGAGGCCATCCCGGCCATCTCCGCCCACCTCCAGGAGCGGGGTCTGGGGGAGCCGGCGGTCACCTTCCGGTTACGCGACTGGCTGATCAGCCGCCAGCGCTACTGGGGAGCGCCCATCCCCATGATCCACTGCCCGGCCTGCGGCATCGTCCCGGTCTCCGAGGCCGAACTGCCCGTGCTGCTACCGGAGGGGAAGATCGATTTCACCCCCAAGGGGCTCAGCCCGCTGGCGGCCGTGGAGGCGTGGGTGGCCACCTCCTGTCCGGCCTGCGGGGGCCCCGCCCGGCGCGAGACGGATACCATGGACACCTTCGTGGATTCCGCCTGGTACTTCCTGCGCTACTGCGACCCCGGGAACGAGGAGGCCGCCTGGGACCCGGAGCTGGTGGGGCGCTGGATGCCGGTGGACCACTACATTGGCGGCATCGAGCACGCCATCCTCCACCTCCTCTACAGCCGTTTCTTCGCCAAGGTGCTGTTCGATTCCGGGCTGGTCGGCTTCCAGGAACCCTTTAAAACCCTCTTCACCCAGGGCATGGTGTTGCGCTTTGGGGACAAGATGTCCAAATCGAAGAACAATGTCGTGCCGGTGGGTCCATTTGTGGACGAGTGGGGTTCCGATACCGCCCGCTTGACCATCCTCTTCGCCGCCCCTCCGGAGCGGGATTTTGAATGGACGGACGAGGGGGTGGCCGGTGCCCACCGCTTCCTGAACCGGGTCCACCGGATCTGCTCCGAGCAGGTCGCACTGGCCCGGGCGGCCCGGGAGCCGGTGACCCTGCCGGTGGCCGAGATGTCACCGGCGGCCCGGGCCCTCTACCGCAAGACCCACCAGACCCTCAAGAAGGTGCGGGAGGACAGCCTGGCCTTCCACTTCAATACCGCTATCGCGGCCACCATGGAACTCTACAACGAGCTGAGCCGCTTCCAGCCCTCCGGTGAGGGTGACCGGACCGTGCTCGGACACTGTCTGGTCCGGCTGATCCAGATGCTCGCTCCCTATGCCCCCCACCTGGCCGAGGAGCACTGGCACCGCTTCGGGGCCACCGAGAGCATCTTCCGCCGTCCCTGGCCCGAGCCCGATCCGGCCGGCCTGGAATCCGAGCAGGTCGCTTTCGTCTTCATGGTCAACGGGAAGCTGCGCGGGGAGCTCACCGTCCCGGCCGAGGAGGCGGCCGATCAGGTGATGATGCGGACCCGGGCCGAAGCGCACGAGAACGTGGCCCGCTTCCTGGCCGAGGGTCGGGTGGTGAAGGAGATCTTCGTCCCCGGGAAGCTGCTCAACCTGGTCGTGAAGTAGCAGGCCGATCGGCACCGTCAGTCTTTACTGATCCATGGTGTCTAAGTTAGTCTGCAGACAGTCAGGCGGGACGGATGTCCCGCCCGGCGGCGGTTGGATCACGACCTACCTCGAGTGAGGTCCTTTCGATGAGAAACAGAGTACAGAAGTCCCTCGGCCTGATGGCCGCATTGGTGCTCGTGCTGTGCCTGCCGGCACTGGCCGGTGCTCAGAACCCCAACTTCGCGGGCAATTGGGCCCTGAACCAGGCGGAGAGCAACCTGGGCACACCTCCGGGCGGCGCTGGCGGCGGCGGTCGGGGCGGTTTCGGTGGCGGCCCATCGGCCACCATGTCGATCAAGCAGGACGCCACCAAGCTCACCATCACGACCCAGCGGACCAACCGCCAGGACGGCTCGGTCACGGATGTCGTGACGGAGTACATCTTGGATGGTAAGCCCCACACGACAGAGTCGCAGCGCGGCCCGAGCACGGTCACGGCGACCTGGACGAGCGGCAAGCTGGTCGTCGTTTCCAAGTCGACCTTCGCTGGCCGGGGCGGCGGCGAGCCGGTCGAGATGACCACGACATACACCTACTCAATGGCGGGCGGCAAGCTGGTAGTGGAGACGGTTAGCCCCGGCATGCAGGGCGGCGAAGCCAGGACCACCAAGGCGGTCTACGACAAGAAGTGAAGTAGGGACGACGTAATAGGTTTCAAAACGCGGACTGGAGCGACGGGGGGACTCAGCCCCCCGGACGCTCCAGCACCGGTTCGATGCAGGCGGTCAGGACCTCCACGGCCAGCGGGATGCGGCCGAAGGGAGCGGCTACCTGCACCCCCTCGACCCGGTCACGCACGGCGGTGAGGGTCTCGCAAGCGATCCGCACCCCCTCCTGAAGTGCAGCCTCTTTCCCCTTCCCGCTGGCCTTCCGCATCCGCTCAATCACCGAAGCGGGCACACTCACCCCGGGCACCTCGTTGGCCAGGAACTCGGCGTTGCGCAGTGAGACCAGCGGCCAGATCCCGGCCAGGATGGGCAGATGGAACTCCTCGGCCCGATGGAGGAAGCGGTCGAACTGGTCGAGGTCGAAGACGGGCTGGGTGATGGCGAACTCGGCCCCCGCGTCCGCCTTCCAGTAGAAGCGGCGCATCTCCCGGTCCAGGTCGGGGGCGGTCGGGTTGACCCCTACCCCGATCACGAAACGGGCCGGTTCGTCCAGTTCGTTCCCCCCCGGGTCGAGCCCGTGATTGAGCCGTGAGACCAGGTTGACCAGCCCGATGCTGTCGATGTCGAAGACGGCGGTGGCTTCGGGGTAGGGGCCCATCTTGGGCGGATCCCCCGTGATCAGGAGCAGGTTGTGCAGGCCGGCGGCCGCCGCTCCGAGCAGGTCGGTCATCATCCCGAGCAGGTTGCGGTCGCGGCAGGTGTAGTGGCAGAGCGCTTCCAGCCCGGTCTGCTGCTGGATGAGGATCGAGGAGACCAGGGCGCTCATCCGGCTCTGCGCCCGCGGTCCGTCGGGCACGTTGACCGCGTCGAGGCCGGCTGCCTTGAGCTGCCGGGCCTGCTCCAGCATCCGTTCGGGATTGACCCCCTGGGGGGAGACCACCTCCACGGTGGCCACGAACTGCCGCCGGGCCAGCTTGGCTCCGAAGTCGCTCCGCTGGGCCAGCGGGACGGGGGTGGTGCCCTCCCCGGTGACCCGGACCGGCCGGGTGACCACCACCCGGCGGGGCACCACGCTCCGGATGAACTGGCCCATGGCCCGAATGTGGTCGGGGGTGGTCCCACAGCAGCCACCCACGAAACGGGCTCCCGCCTGGACGATCAGCCGGGTGTACTCGGCCATGTACTCCGGGGAGGCCAGATACATCCTCCGGCCGTCCACTTCCCGGGGGAGCCCGGCGTTGGGCAGGGCGCTCACCGGCAGGGTGACCACCCGGCGGAGCCGTTCGACGGTCTCGAGCATCCCGATCGGCCCGACCGAGCAGTTGACCCCCACCACGTCCACCCCCATCGCCTCGATCCGCGGTCCGAACGATTCCGGCTCGGTCCCGTAGGCCGACTTGCCGTCGATACCCACCGTCATCTGGGCGAAGAGGGGGAGGGGACTGGCCCCCCGGACCGCCTCCACCGCCGCCCGCAGCTCCTCCACCACCGACATGGTCTCGACGATGAAACCGTGCACGCCCCCCTCGATCAGGCCGGCCACCTGGCGGGCGAAGGCGTCCCGGGCCTCCTCGAAGGCGGTCTCGCCGAAGGGCTCGATCCGGATCCCGAGCGGACCGATCGCCCCGAGCACGAGCACCTCTTCACCGGCCGCCTCCCGGGCCAGCCGGGCGGCCGCGGCGTTGAGCTGCTCGGTCTCGGCGGCCAGCCCGTAACGGGCCAGTTTGTAGGGGTTGGCCCCGAAGGTGTTCGTCTCCAGCAGTTCCGCCCCGGCCTCCACGTACTCCCGGTGGATCTGGCGGATCAGGTCGGGTCGGGCCAGGTTCAGCTCGTCGTAGCAGACGTTCACGAACACGCCGCGGGCATAGATCATCGTGCCCATGGCGCCGTCGAGGAGGTGGACACGTCCATCCTCGATCAGCTCAAGGAGGGTTTTCACGCCTCTCCTCCCTCGGGGTGATGGAGCAGGGAGGCGAGCCAGCGGGCGGCCTCCGTCCGGTCGAGTCCCTTGCGCCGGGCCCAGTCGGCGAGTTGATCCTCCCCGATCCGGCCGATCCGGAAGTAGCTCGCCTCGGGGTGCCAGAAGTAGTAGCCGGAGACCGAGGCGGCCGGGTGCATCCCCATGCGTTCGGTCAGGGTGATCCCGGCTGCGTCTTCGGCCCCGAGCAGCTCGAAGAGGGTGCGTTTCTCCAGGTGGTCGGGGCAGGCGGGGTAGCCCGGGGCGGGGCGGATCCCCTGGTAGCGCCCCTTGATCAGCTCGTCGTTGGAAAGCGCCTCGTCGGGGGCATAGCCCCACAACTCCCGCCGTACCCGTTCATGCAGTCGCTCGGCGAAGGCCTCGGCCAGCCGGTCGGCCAGCGCCTTGAGCATGATGGAGCCGTAGTCGTCGTGACCGGCCTCCAGCGCCGCGGCGGCCTGGTCGGCTCCGATCCCGGCGGTGACCGCGAAGGCGCCTACCCAGTCGGTCGGCCCCCCATCGGCCGGGGCGATGAAGTCGGCCAGGGCCAGGTTGGGCCGTCCGGGGGGCTGCTCGGCCTGCTGGCGGAGGGTGTGGAGTACCGCCCTTACCCGGGTCCGGGCCGGGTCGGACCAGACCAGGATGTCGTCGTCGGGAGTGCGGTTGGCCGGGAAGAAGCCGCACACGCCGTGGGCGGTCAATAAACCCTCCGACACGATCCGGCGCAGCAGTTCCTGGGCTTCCGCCCACAGCTTTCGGGCGGTCGCACCGACCCGGGGGTCTTCCAGCACGGCCGGGTAACGGCCACCCAGCTCCCAGACGTGGAAGAAGGGGGTCCAGTCGATGCGTTCGATGAGTTCCTCCAGCGGGTAGTCGCGCAGCACGTGCACGCCGGGCCGGGCCGGCTCGGGGGGTACGGTCCTCTCCCAATCGAGCCGCAGGCGGTTGGCCCGGGCCTCATCCAAACCGAGCAGGCGCACCGGACCGCGCTGTTCGGCGTATTCGGCCCGGATCCGCCGGTAGTCGGCGGCGGTCTGCTCGGTGTAACCGGCCGCCCGCTCCGGGTGGGTCAGGGCCGCGGCCACCGAGACGGCCCGGGAGGCGTCGGGGACATGGACCACCGGGCCGGAGTAGCGCGGGGCGATCCGGATCGCGGTGTGGAGGCGGGAGGTGGCGGCCCCGCCGATGAGCAGGGGCAGGGCGAGGTCCTGTCGTTCCAGCTCGGCGGCCACGTGGGCCATCTCGTCCAGGGAAGGGGTAATCAGCCCGCTCAGGCCGATCAGGTCCACCCCTTCCCGCCGGGCGGCGGCCACGATCGTGTCGCTGGGCACCATCACTCCCAGGTCGACGACCTCGAAGCCGTTACACTGCAGCACGACCCGGACGATCCCCTTGCCGATGTCGTGCACATCCCCCTTCACGGTGGCCAGCACGACCTTCCCCTTGGCGCCGGTGGCCCGGGCGAGCCGTTCGGCCTCGATGAAGGGGACCAGGTGGGCGACCGCCTTCTTCATGACGCGGGCGCTCTTGACCACCTGGGGGAGGAACATCTTCCCGGAGCCGAAGAGGTCCCCGACCCGGTCCATCCCCTTCATGAGCGGCCCCTCGATGACCGAGATGGGGGAGAGGGTCTCGAGGCGCGCCTCCTCGGTGTCCTCGACGATGAAGCGGTCGATCCCTTCCACCAGGGCGTGCTCCAGCCGCCCGGCCACCGGGAGGAGGCGCCAGGGAGCGTCGGGGGCCTCGGCCGACTCGCGGCTCGGGACCTGCCCGGCGATCTCCAGCAGCCGCTCGGTGGCGTCGGGGCGGCGGGCCAGGACCAGGTCCTCGACCCGCTCCCGCACGTCGTCCGGGATCTCGGTGTAGACGGGGAGGGCACCCGCGTTGACGATACCCAGGTCGAGTCCGGCCGCCACGGCGTGGTAGAGGAAGACGGCGTGCATGGCCTCCCGCAGGGCATCACTGCCGCGGAAGGCGAAGGAGAGGTTGCTGATCCCACCGCTGATCAGCACCCCGGGCAGTTCCGCCTTGAGGCGACGGACCGCCTCCAGGAAGTCGAGGGCCAACCGGTCGTGCTCGGGCATCCCGGTCCCGATGGCGAAGACGTTGGGGTCGAGGATGATGTCCTCGGGGGGGAAGCCGGCCTCCTCGGTCAGCAACCGGAAGGCCCGCCGGCCGATGGCCACCCGGCGCTCCACGGTGTCGGCCTGCCCCTCCTCGTCGAAGGCCATGACCACTACCGCCGCCCCGTAGCGCCGGATCTTCCGGGCGTGGTCGAGGAAGGACGCCTCCCCCTCCTTGAGGCTGATCGAGTTGACGATCCCCTTTCCCTGGAGGCACTCCAGCCCCGCCTCGATCGCTTCCCAGCGGGAGGAATCGAGCATCACCGGGATGCGGGCGATGTCGGGCTCGGCGGCCAGGTGGTTGAGGAAAGAGCGCATGGCGGCTGCCGCATCGAGCATCCCCTCATCCATGTTCACATCGAGGATCTGGGCGCCGCTCTCCACCTGCTGGCGGGCGACCTCCACGGCCCCCTCCCAGTCCCCGTCGCGCACCAGGCGCGCGAAGCGGCGGGAACCGGTCACGTTGGCGCGCTCCCCTACGTTCACGAAGTTGCTCTCCGGCCCGATGGTCAGCGGCTCCAGCCCGGCCAGGCGGCAGCGGGGGAGGGGGTGGGGGGGACGGCGCGGCGGATGGGGGGCCACCGATGAGGCGATGGCCCGGATATGGTCGGGCGTGGTGCCGCAGCACCCCCCGGCGATGTTCACCAGGCCCTGGGCGGTGAACTCCCCCAGGAGGGCGGCCATGTGCTCGGGGCTCTGGTCGTAGGCCCCCAGCTCGTTGGGCAGTCCGGCGTTGGGATGCAGGCTGGTGTAGACCGGGGCGAGGCGGGCCAGTGCCTGGAGGGGAGCGTGCAGACCCTCCGGCCCGAATGAGCAGTTCAGGCCGACACTCAGGGGGCGGGCGTGGGCGATGGAGGTCCAGAAGGCTTCCACCGTCTGCCCGGAGAGGGTGCGGCCGCTGGCGTCCACGATCGTGGCCGAGACCATGACCGGGAGGCGTTCCCCGTTCTCGGTGAACACCTCCTCGAGGGCGAAGAGGGCGGCCTTGGCGTTCAGGGTGTCGAAGATGGTCTCAACCAGGAGCAGGTAGGCGCCCCCCTCGATCAGAACCCGGGCGGCCTCGGCGTAGGCCGCCGCCAGCTCACCGAAGGTGATGTTGCGCTTGCCCGGGTCGACCACGTCGGGGGAGAGGGAGGCGGTCCGGTTGGTCGGTCCCAGCACCCCGGCCACGAAACGGGGGCGGGCGGGTTCGGCGGCCTCCGCCTGGTCGGCTGCGCCTCGGGCCAGGGCGGCCGCCGCCCGGTTGAGTTCCCGCACCACCGCGGTCAGGTCGTAGTCGGACTGGGAGACGGCATTGGCGTTGAAGGAGTTGGTCTCGATGATGTCCGCCCCGGCTTCCAGGTAGGCCCGGTGGACCTCGGCGATCCGCTCGGGACGGGTCAGGCAGAGGAGGTCGAAATCCCCTTTGAGGGGGCGGGGGTGGTCGGCGAAACGCTCACCTCGGAAATCCTCTTCCGACAGGCGCAGCTGCTGGAGCTGGGTACCCATGGCACCGTCGAGCACCAGGATGCGTCGCCGGAGCAGGGCGTCGAGTTCGTCGAGTCGGTCCGCGCGGGAACGCGCGGCGGCACGGTGCGGGGCCATCGGGTACCTCTCTGCGGGCGTCCCGGCAGCGGCACCGATCCGGGACGGGCGATTTAGCGATTTGTTTTTACGGTGGCTGCAAGCGGCCGCAAATCACCACCGGTGCGGTACTCGGCCAATATCTGACGCCAGCGGAGGTTCGTCAAGGCGGCGTTGGCACGGTTGCTCCGTTCGGGCCTGCGGCGACATAATCGGGCCGCCCATCCGAACCGAACCGGAGGTCCCATGCGCCGCCTCGGCCTCGTCGTCCCGCTCCTCTCGCTACTGCTCGCCGCCACCGTCGCCGCCCAGGCTCCGCCGACCCCGGAGTCCGTACTGGGCTACCCGGTGGGGGCCGACTACCGCCTGACCACCTACGAACAGGCACTTGGCTACTTCGACCGCCTGGCGGCCGCTTCCGGAGGACGTATGCGGGTCCTCGAGATGGGGACCACCGGGATGGAACGGCTCCACCGCTACCTGGTCGTCTCCTCGGAGCAGAACCTGGCCCGGCTCGACCGCTGGCGCGAGATCGCCCGCCGGCTCAGCCTGGCCCGCGGCCTGGGCCCGGAGGAGGCCGCCCGGCTGGCCGTCGAGGGACGGGCGATCGCCTGGATCGATGTCGGGCTCCACGCCACCGAGTGCGCCCCGAGTGAGCATGCCATCCAGTTGGCCTACGACCTGGTCACCGGGGAGGACGCCCGCACCCGGCGCATCCGCGAGAACGTGGTCACCCTGATCGTCTTCCCCAACCCGGACGGGATGACGGCGGTGGCCGACTGGTACAACGGGCATGTCGGGACCGAGTACGAGCGGAGCCGGATGCCCTGGCTCTACAACCGCTACGTGGGGCACGACAACAACCGCGACTCCTACAACGTCACCCAGGCGGAGGTGCGCAACATCAGCCGGCTCCAGAACCGGGAGTGGTTCCCCAACGTGGTCTACAACCACCACCAGACCGCCCCCTTCCCGACCCGCATCTGGCTCCCCCCCTATGGGGAACCGACCAACCCGAACAAGCCGGGGGAGGTCATCCGCTGGGAGAACCTGATCGGGGCGGCCATGGGCATGGCCTTCGACGCCGAGGGAAAGCCGGGGGCGATCTCCCGGACCGGTTTCGACGCCTGGTATCCCGGTTTCATGACCCAGGTGGTGACCCATCACAACATCCCCTCTATCCTGACCGAGACAGCCCTCTACAACCTGGCCACCCCGCACGAGTACACCCTCCGGGAGATCCCGGAATCGTGGCGCGACTTCACCAAGTCGGCCTTCTACACCACCCCGTGGGAAGGGGGATGGTGGCGGATTTCTGACGCGGTGGCCTACTGCCTGACCGCCTCCAAGGCGGTCCTGGACGTCTGCGCCCGCTACCGGGAGGAGATGCTCCTCTCCAAGTACCGGCTGGCCACCGCCAACCTGGAGCGGTACGAGGCGCGGGCCCCCTTCGGCTGGGCCTTCCCGACCCTCCAGGCCGACCCCTTCGCCCTCTCGGAACTGCTCGACAAGTTCGCCCTGCTGGGGGTGGAGGTCGCCACCACCCGCCGGGACGTGAGGATCGGGGACCGCATCCTGCCGGCCGGCACCATCGTCGTCCCGACCGCCCAGCCCTTCGGTGGGTTCGTGAAGACCCTGCTGGAACGCCAGGACTACCCCGACCTGCGCACCCAGACCCAGCTCTGGCAGGGGATCCCCAGCCGGGTCGAGATCACCGGGGGGCCGCTCCGCCCCTACGATGTGGCCGGCTGGACCCTGCCCCTCCAGCTCGGCCTGGAGGCTATCGAACTGGACCGGCCCGCCTCGGTCCTCGAGCTGACACCCCTGACGGCCCCGCTCCCTCCACGTCCGCCGGTGGCCGAGGGGCGGGGGGACCTGCTGCTGGAGCCGGCCGACGGTGCCTCGTGGCGAGCGGTCAACCGCCTGCTGGCCGCCGGGGTGGGCGTCCAGCGCGAAAGGGGTGGAATGGGGCGCTTCGTGGTTGCCGCCCGGGACCGGGCTCGGCTGGAGCCGATCGCCCGCGAGGTGGGGGCCCGGGCCCGCCCCGCGACCGAACGGATCACCACCGACCGTCTGGCGGAACCCCGCATCGCGCTCTACCAGCCCTGGCAGGGGAGCATGGACGAGGGGTGGCTGCGCTGGATCCTGGAACACTACGACTTCGCCTACACCGGCCTGCGCAACGACCGCGTCCGGGCCGGAAATCTGAAGCGGGACTTCGAGGTGATTGTGATCCCCTCGCTGGGCCGCTCGGCGGTGGTCGAGGGCAGCCGGGCCGGCTCGGTCCCCCCCGAGTATGCCGGCGGGATCGGCCCGGAGGGGCTGGCGGCACTCCAGGCCTTCGCCCGCGAAGGGGGGACGATCTTCTTCCACGAGTCCTCGTGCGAGCTGGCCCTGGCCGATTTCGGGCTGCCGCTGCGGAACGTCTCGCGCGAGGCGACCCGGGCCGGCTACTACTCGGCCGGCTCCATCCTCCGCCTGGCCTGGGAAGCGGCCAGCCCGTTTACCCGGGGGATGGACCCCGACGGGGTGGCCTTCGTGGGCTCCCGGCCGGCCCTCTTCGAGGTCACCGGCCCGGGGGAGGGGGAGGTGGGCACCCCGGTGGTCGTGGGCCGCTTCCCGGAGACGGGGCCGCTCCTCTTGAGCGGCTACCTGGAAGGGGAAGAGACCGTGCTGGGCAAAGCCGTTGTGGTCGAGGTCCCCTACGGCCGCGGCCGGCTGGTGCTGGTCGGCTTCAACCTGCACAACCGGGCTCAGACCGTGGCCGACTTCAAGCTGCTCTTCAATACCCTGATGGACCAAGGGAGGTGAAGTGGACCCGATGAGGAAGAGGATCGCAGCCGTGGTCGGCGTGGCCGTCCTTGGCCTGGCGGCCTGCGGGAGACCGGAGGCGCGCCCGGAGGGTCACACCTTCGAGGTGGTCATCGAGGAGGGCATCCCCACGGCCATCAGCTCGGGCGGATATGCCCTGGGTCGGCCCGGATGGCCGGGTCTACGTGGCCGATTTCGGCGATGATCGGATCGCCGTCTTCGGGGAGGACGGCCGATCATCGAGGTCTACGGACTGGACGGGCGGTTGAAGGGACGCATCCGCGTCGGCCTCCCGTTGGAGGAAGTGACCGCCGAAGACCGCCGGGAGTGGTTGTCGCAGCAACGGGAGGCCATCGAGCAACGCGCGGAGTTGCCACCGGAGAGCCGTCAGGGGATGCGCGATCGGATCGAGGGGACCACCTTCGCAGCGACCAAGCCGGTCTGGCAGGACCCCTTCATCGATGATGCCGGCTACTTCTGGTTCATGGTTCCCTGGGGGATCCCGATGGTCGTGAACGAGATCCCCCAGATCGGTTACTATCTGCTGAGTCCGGAGGGGGAGTATTTGGAACGGACGCAGCCTCCTCTAATCCCCGTGAAGCAGACCGAGGCGACGGAAGAAGGGCGGAAGCCCCGGTGGGGCCTCCGCCCTTCGAACATCGGACCGATCCGATCGCGTCCGTTCAGCGGATACGCGGCGGGTTGATCGGGTCGGGGATCACGTCGAACGACTGGGTAGCCACTTCGGTGTCGCCGATCATCAGGGTGACCCGGTAGGTGCCGACCTGCAGGCCGCCGCCGAAGCCGCGCCCGCCGCCGCCCCCGAACTGCCGCCCCCCTTGGTCCCGGCGCTGGAATCGGCCGTTCCAGGCCACCCGGTGCAGCCCCTTCGTCCCGGGGGGAGTCGGGTCGGTCTCCTCGCTCAGGGTGCCGAGTTCCCGCCCCTCCTGGTTCTTCACCACCAGCTTGACGTTCTGAACATCCGCCTTGAGCCAGTAGTAGAAGGCCGCCTCGGTGGGGGGGTTGGGCACCACGGCGTACTCACCGTACTGGTCGCCGCGCTGCTCAAGCATGTTCCAGGCCACCACGCGCTGCGGCTCGAAGAAGTGGGCGTCCTTCTCGAAGGTGGCCGTCTTGAACTCCTTGAACGGCCAGATGTCGGCGATGTAGATGCCGCGCCCGAAGGTGCCGATGACCAGGTCCCGCTCCCGCTTCTGGATGTCCAGGTCGTAGATGATCACGTCGGGAGCGGCCTCCGACATCTTGACGAAGCTGGCCCCGGTGTCGATCGAGACATAGAGGCCGTAGTCGGCGGCCAGGTAGAGCACCTCGGGATTGTCGGGGTCCTCGACCACGTCGTTGATGGTGGCTTCCAGGCCGGCCGCCATACGCTTCCAGCTCTTCCCCAGGTCATGGGTCACGTAGAGGTAGGACGTGTCCTCGTTGTGAGTCCGGTAGCCGGAGAAGGCGACGTAGCAGGTGTTGACGTCGGTCTTGGAAGGGGTGACCCGGGTCACCCAGCGGTCGAAGGGTATGACTTCTCCGGTCACCCCGCGCTTGAGGCGGCCGTTGGTCTCGTAGAACTGGAAGGTCAGGTTGGTCCAGTTCTTCCCGAAGTCGCTCGAGACCTGCAGGTTGCCGTCGTCGGTCCCCGCCCAGTAGGTCCCCATCTGCACGGGGGACTCGGCGAAGGTGTAGACGGTGGCATACTGCAGGTTGGTCAGGCGCGACTGGGCGATCCGTTGCGGATCGGCCCGGCTCAGGTCGGGGCTGACCCGCTCCCAGGTCCCGGCATCCCCGTGGGCGGGGGAGCGCCAGACGTACTGCGAGCAGACGTAGACGATCCCCGGGTTGTGCGGGCTGAGCACGATCGGGGCGTCCCACTGGTAGCGCTGGGCGGGCAGCCCCTGTGCCTCCTGGCGCGGCCGAAGGCTGGTGGTCTCACCGGTCTTCAGGTTCTTCCGGCTGGAGCCCCCGAACTGGCTCTCGAAGTAGATCCACTCGGAGTTCCACCAGTCGCGCACCGCGTAGAATCCATCCCCGGTCGGCAGGTAGTTCCAGTCGGCCGAGAAGACGCCCCAGCTGTTCCGGTTCCGGGAGGGCCCGATCCAGCAGCCGTTGTCCTGGGTGCCACCCATGACATTGTAGGGGAACTCGTCGTCGGCCGAGACATCGTAGAACTGCTGGGCCGGGATGGTCGCCTTCTGCGACCAGTGCTCACCGCCGTCCCAGGTCTCGCTGGCCGCGCCGTCGTTGCCGCTCAGGATGTGCTTGGAGTTGAGCGGGTCGATCCAGAAGCCCCGGTGGTCGACGTGGATCTCATTGTTCCAGCGCAGGTTGGTGAAGGTCTTGCCGCCGTCGGTGGAGATCTTGGGGGTGGTGTTGGCCAGGTAGACCACGTCGGCGTTGTTCGGGTCGACGTAGACGCGGCCGTAGTAGCCCGCCTCGGTGTCGTTGACCACGATGCTCCCGCTGCCGTCCGCGTTGTACACGGTCATCCTCCGCCAGCTCTCCCCCTGGTCGTCGCTGCGGTAGACGGCACCGTCGCGGGTAATCGGGCCGTTGATGGCCAGGGCGGGGGCGTAGAGGACCTCGAGCAGGTAGCGGTTGATCGCCTGGGTACGGGCCTTCTTCACGTCATCGGTCGAGGCCGGCCAGGCCATCGTCTTCTCGATCTCGGCCACGCTCTTGATAATGTCGGCGTCCCCCGAGTAGGCCCGGCGGACCGCCGCGTTGAAGGCGGCCAGGTCGACCCCCAGCTTGGTCTGGAAGTCATCGTCGGTGACCAGACTGTTCAGGTTGAGCACCAGGTCGCGCTCATCGGTGAAGGCGACCGGCTCGAACTTGACCAGCCGGCGGATGGTGTTGTTGGGCCGTAAGGCCTTGAACTTCTCCAGGTCGTAGTCCCCCCGCCACAGGCTGCGGGCGTTGAACCCGAACCGGCCGGGTGCCTGGCTGTGGCCCAGGTTGACCGGCTCATCCAGCCGGGCGTAGATGATCTTCGGGTTCTTCTCGAAGATGGTCAGCCCGGGGCGGCCCATGGCCACATCCAAGGGGAGGCCACTCTCCAGCCGCTTCCAGTTCTTCCCGCCGTCGGTGGTCTTGTAGAGCCAGTTCCCCTCCTGGCGGTCGATGAACGTCCAGGTCCGCCGGAAGGTCTTGTAGGCCGCGCCGATGATGATGTCCGGGTTGTTCGGGTCTATCACGAAGTCACCCGGCGGGTGGTCGGCCACCGGCCAGAGGTTCGTCCAGGTCTGGCCGCCGTCGGTGGTCTTGAAGAGTCCCCGCTGGCTGGTCGGCTCGTTGTCGTAGAGGGCTCCCTCGGCCGCCACCCAGACAATCTGGGGATTGGTCGGGTGCACCTGGACCTTGTTGATGAAGAAGCTCTTCTCCAGCCCGACATGGGTCCAGGTCTTCCCGGCGTCGGTCGACTTCCACACCCCGTTGCCGCGTGAAACGGCCCGGGAGTGGATCGCCTCGCCGGTCCCCAGGTAGAGGATGTCATGGTTGGAGGGGGCGATGCCCAGGTAGCCCATCGACTGCACGCCGTAGTCCTCGAAGATGGGCTCGAAGCTGATGCCGCCGTCCACGGTCTTCCAGAGCCCGCCGGAAGCGGTCAGCACGTAATAAGCCTGGCTCTGGCCGCCGGGAACGGCGAACTCGGTGATGCGGCCCGAGAAGTTCCAGGGGCCCACGTTGCGCCAGGCGAACGATTCCAGGTCCCCGGTCGTCAGCTGGGCCGAGACCGCCGAAGCGCCCAGCAAAAGGGCCAGGACCATGAGGGGGATGATCTTCAGGTTGCGCATGTTCACGACCTTCCGGATGGGGTCCCGGTAGCCCCGCCGATGGGCAGGGGCCGGACGGATGGGGCGGGGCACCCAGAGAAGATAGAGCAATCCGGCTGCGCCCGCGAGTTTCAAAGCGTGGTCTCCGGGGCGCCGCGGCGGCGCCCCATGAGGAGTTCGTAGACGATCGGGAGAACGATCAGCGTGACCAGGGTGCTGCTCAACAGCCCCCCCACCACCACGGTCGCCAGGGGGCGCTGGATCTCGGCGCCGGGACCGCGGGCGAGCAGCAGGGGGAGCACCCCGAAGATGGTGGTGAAGCTGGTCATCAGCACCGGCCGCAATTTGAGCGCGACCCCCTCCCGAACCGCCTCCCCCAGGGTGCGCCCCTGAAGCCGTAGACGCCCCAGCGCCTCCATGAGCACCAGGCCGTCCTCCAGGGCGATCCCGAAGATGGCGATGAAGCCGATCGAGGCGGGTACGCTCATGTACTGCCCGGTCAGACGCAGGGCGAGCAGGCCGCCGGTCAGGGCGAGCGGGATGTTGATCAGGATGATCCCCACCTCGCGCAGCGCCCCGAAGAAGCTGAAGAGGAGCAGGGCGACCAGGATGAAGGTGAGCGGGGTGATGACCAGGAAGGTGGCGCGGGCCCGCTCCTGGAGCTCGAACTGCCCCCCCCAATGGAGGATGTAGCCGGAGGGAAGGGCCACCCCCGATTCCACGGCCGCCCGGGCCTGGTCGACGAAGCGCCCCATGTCGCGGCCGCGCACGTTGCACTCCACCGTCATGTAGCGCCGGTTGTTCTCCCGGTTGATCAGCCGGGGGCCCTCCACCACCCCGACGGTGGCGATCGAACCGAGCGGGATGCGCCCCCCGTCGGGGAGGGGGATCAGCAGGTGCGCGATCTTGTCGGGCGTGTCGCGATGCTCCGGCGCGTAGCGCAGGAAGATGTCGAAGCGGCGCTGTCCCTCGTAGACCTGTCCGACCGTCACCCCTCCCACGGCGGCCTCGATCGTCTCCTGCACGGCATCCACGTCGAGCCCGTAGCGGGCCAGGCGGGTCCGGTCGAGGTCGATCCGGATACTGGCCACCCCGGTGGTCTGCTCGACCTGCACCTCGACCGCGCCGGGGACCGACCGCAGCACTTCGGCCACCGCGGCGGTGCCCTCCGCCAGCAGGTCGAAATCCTCACCATAGAGCCGGACGGCGAGCTGGGCCTTGGAGCCGGTCAGGAGCTCGTCCAGGTTGTGCTGGATGGGTTGGGTGAGGTTCAGACGCAGGCCGGGCAGGTCGGCCAGACGCTCTTCGATTCTCTGCTGCACCGCCTGCAGGCGGCGCCCGGTGGCCCAGCTCCGGGCCGGCTTGAGCTGGATGAGGATCTCCAGGTCGTTCACGAAATGGGCGTGTCCCCCCGTCTCGCCGCGCCCGATCCGGGTGAGCACGCCGGTCACATCCTCCATACTTATCAGGCGGCGTTCGATCTCGCCCGAGGTAGCGACCGATTCCTCCAGGCTGATGTTCGGGTCGGCGGTGACCCGCAGGTGGATGGTCCCCTCGTGGAGGGCGGGCAGATATTCCCGTCCCATGAAGGGGAGCAGGACCAGCCCGAGGGCGATCAGGCCGGCGGTGGCCGTCAGCACGGTCCCTCGCCGGCGCCGGCAGCTTTCGAAGAAGGGGAGGAAGCGGCCGCGGATCGCCCGTACCAGCCGGGGGTCGCTCTCGGTGACCCGCCCCCGGAGGAGGAACCAGGCCAGGGCGGGGGCGGTCAGCAGGGCGAAGAGAAGCGAACCGGCCAGGGCGGAGGAGATCGTGTAGCCCATCGGGCGGAACATGATCCCCTCGGTCCCCTGCAGGGTGAAGATGGGCAGGAAGACGATGATGATGATCAGGATGGCGTAGACCAGCGGGCGGGCCACCTCGGAGCCCGCCGACAGGATCGCCTCCCGGCGGGTCTGCCCCTCGGAGAGATGCCGGTGGATGCTCTCCACCAGGATGATGGCGGCGTCCGCGATGAGCCCGATGGCGATGGCCAGTCCCCCGAACGACATCAGGTCGGCGGCCAGTCCGACCCGGTCCATCACGATGAAGGCGAAGAGGACCGAGAAGGGGAGCACCAGCACGGTCACCAGGGCGGAGCGCAGCTCCCCCATGAAAAGGACGAGCACCAGCACCACCAGCAACACCCCGACGGCCAGGTTCCAGGCCACCGTGCCGTAGCAGGCGCGGATGAAGGCGGCCTGGTTGTAGAAGGGGACCAGGCGCACCCCCTCGGGGAGGGCGCGGTTGACCACCGCCATGCGTTGCTCGAGGTTGCGGATCACCCGGGCGGTGTTGGAACCGAAGAGCTTCAGCACGTTGCCGACCACATGCTCCCCGCGGCCGTCCACCGAGGCCGCCCCGCGCCGCACCGCCGGTCCGACCGCCACCTGGGCGACCTCGGAGAGCCGGATCGGGGTGCCCTCCCGGACGGCCACCACCGTAGCCCGCAGATCCTCGACCGAAGTGATCAGGCCGAGCCCGCGCACGATCAGTTCGGTCCGGCCCCGGGTGATGAAGCCGGCACCGGTGTTGCGGTTCCCCTCCCGGACCCGCGCCAGCAGGTCGGCCAGGGTGAGGTCGTACTTCAGCAGAGCCTGGGGATCCACCTCGATCCGGTACTGTTTGACCTCCCCGCCGATGCTCAGCACGTCGGAGACCTCGGGGACCGACTTCAGCTCATACTTGACCAGCCAGTCCTGGAGAGTGCGCAGCTCCAGCGTGGAGTAGTCGGGTCCCTCCAGGTAGTAGAGGTAGACCATGCCCAGACCGGTGGCGATCGGCCCCAGGAAGGGCTCGCCCGCCTGGGGGGGGAGCTGCCCCTGGATCTCGTGCAGGCGCGGGGCCACCAGGCTGCGGGCCCAGTGGATATCGGTCCGGTCGCGGAAGTAGATGTTGACCAGGGAGAGGCCGTAGGTGGAGAAGGAGCGGACCCGGTCGACCCGGGGCAATCCGAACATGGCGGCCTCGACCGGGAAGGTGACCAGCCGTTCCACCTCCTCGGGCGCCATCCCCTCCACCTCGGTATAGACCTGCACGAGGGCGGGGGAGGGGTCGGGGAAGACATCGATGGTCAGGTGCTGGAAGGCGAAGACCCCCAGCCCGCAGACCAGCAGGCTGGCGGCCACGATGAAGAGCCGCTGGCGGACGGCCAGGTTGAGCAGACGCTCGATCATGACCGGGCCGGGGACTCGGGGCGGGGTTCAGTGGACATGCTCGTGCCCGGCCGTGCCCTTGGTGAGTTCGGTCTTGAGGGTGAAGGCGCCCCGGATGACGACCGTCTCGCCGGCCTGGAGCCCTTCCAGGATGATCCGCAGGCCACCCACCGATGCCCCCGGGCGCACCGGCCGGGCGGTGAAGACCTCGTGCTCCTCCCCCGGTTCCGGCGGGGAGAGCACGAAGACCACCGGCGCCCCTTTCAGGTACTGGATCGCTTCGTCGGGCACGGCCGGCTGTGGATGGTCGGAGGAGCCGAGCACGAGGCCCTGGACGAACAGGTTCGGCTTGAGCAGCCGGTCGGGGTCGCGCACCGTTACCCGGACCCGGACCGTGCGCAGGCGTTCGTCCACACTATCGCTGATCCAGGCGATCCGGCCGACCAGCGGCCGGTCGGGGTGGAGGTCACTGAGGAGGGCGACCTCGGCCCCGACCCGCAGCGCCTCCAGCTGGTATTCATAGGCATCCAGGAGTACCCAGAGCCGGCTCAGGTCGGAGATGGTGAAGAGGACCCGCTCGGGGCCGACGTTCTCCCCCAGGATCGCATCCCGCTGGATCACCGTACCCCCCAGGGGGGTGATCAGGGGGAGCCGGGAAGCGGCCACTTCGCAGTCGATACCGCCGGTCAGCGCGTCGGCGCAAAGGCGCCGGATGGCGTCGATCCGATCGTGGTCGAGCCCGTAGGCGTGCAGGAGGGACTCGGCCGCCCCCAGTTCGGTGGCCAGACTCTCGTAGTCGGCCTGGCGGCGCTGATATTCCCGCTCCTCGATGGCCTGCTGGGGGAGCAAGGCCTGGGCCCGGTCGAACTCCCGCCGGGCCAGGGTGGCCCGGGCCAGCAGGTCGAGGAACTCCGACTGGGCGCGGGTGAACTCGGGGGCGTTCAGGGTCAGCAGGGAATCGCCGGCGGCCAGATGGTCCCCCAGATCGACGTGGATGGAGGCGATCTGCCCGGAGAGCAGGGGGGTGATCTGGACGGTCCGGTCGAGGTCGAGGGCGACCACGCCGGGCAGGACGGCTTCGGCCGTCCGATCGGTCAGGGTGACCGGGGCGGTCTCGATACCCCAGCGCTCGCGCATCCCCGGTTCGAGATGGACCTGGTGGGTCTCGGCGGCGGGAGCGGCCTCGGCATGGCCGCGGTCCGCGGCCGGCGTGCAGCCCGCCAGGGCCCCGAGCGTCAGCATCACCAGCCAGCGTCTCATGTTCAGCGACCTCCGGTGGCCCGCTCCAGGGCGGCCCGTTCGACGTTCCATTCCAGCAGGGAAGCCTGATAATCGCTCATGATGCTCTCCCAGGTGCGCCGGGCGTCCAGGTAGTCGATCAGGGAGAGCTCTCCGGCATCATAGGTGGTCTGGGCGATGCGCAGGGCGGTGTCCGCCTGTTCCAGGAGCCCCTCACGGAAGAAGGCCAGGTGCTCCCCGGCCAAGCGCAGGCGCCGGAGCTGGTCGTTCAGTGCGCCCACGAGCTCCAGTTCCAGGGCCCGCTGCTCCTGCTCCCGCCGGCTGACCTCGGCCAGTCCCTGGCGTATCCGGCGGGTGCGGGCATCCCACAGGAAGGGGAGGGTGGCGCTGATCCCCAGCCCGGTGACCCGGCCGTGCAACCCCTCCTCGTGGAAGGCGGTGAGGAGGTACTCAGAGGGGAGGTAGCGGCCACCGCGCTCGGCGGCCAGCTCCTGGCGGGCCTGTTCGACGGCCAGGGCGGAGCGGTGCAGGGCAGGGCGTTCGGCCCGCAGGCGGGCCAGCAGCTCCAGGGAATCGAGGGGGGCCGGCTCGGCCTCCAGGGCCCCGCTCAGGCGGAACCCGTCGGGCAGGGCATCCCCCAGCCAGCGGTCGAGGGCGGCGCGGGCACCGGCCAGTTCCCCCTCGGTCTCATGCAGGTTGTTATGGGCTCGCATTGCCTCCACCTGGAGCTTGAGCCGCTCCAGTTCCCGGACCTCTCCCTGGCGGGCGCGGGCGTTCACCACCGTGACGGTGCGCTCCAGGCTCTCGAGATTGCGCTGCTGCACGGCCACCCGGTCCTGCAGGTAGAGGATCCGGTAGTAGTGGCGGCTGACCTCGAAGCACAGCTCGAGCCGCTCTTCCTCCAGGTCGAGCCGGACGGCCTCCCGTACGCTCCGATAAGAGGCCAGGCGGGGAGAGCGGGTCCAGGGCATCTCCACGGCCTGGGCGAGCCGGAGCCCGACGGAGGTGCGCTCCACGGTTCCGTCCCAGGAACGGCCTGGTCCCGTGGTGTACTCGAACTCGGGGGGCGGCAGAAGGCGGGCGTCGAGATAGTGCGCCTGGGCGGCTTCTGAGGAAGCGACCAGAGCGGCCAGGGAGGGGTTGGACCGTTCGGCCAGGGCCAGCAGCTCGGCCAGGGTGAACTCGGCCTGGGCCTGGGCACCGGCCCTTGAGGGGGCCAGCAGCAGGGGAGTGAGGACCAGCAAGCCGATCCGACGGGCTAGCATGATGAACAATACCGCGTAACGGGCCTCCGGCTTCGATGGCGGGCGCTAGTTTACATAATATATCTTATACGACAGACGTCCTCATACGGCTACGGTCGCACCTCCACGGCCGTCCGGACCGCCTGGATGAGCTCGGCGATGACCATGATCTCGGCGTTGTGGAAGCGCACACACCCTTTCGAGATGTCCAAACCCAATGCCGTAGGGTCGTTGTTCCCGTGCATCGTCCAATCTTTGTAGAACGGTATCTGACGGGCGCCGTACGGGTTGTAATCGTGACCGTACGGGACGTTCCCCCTCTTCCAGCGGCTCAAGGGTCGCCAGTCCACGTAGAGGACGTGGTAGTCCCCCTCGGGCGTCTCCTTGCCGATGTTGGGGTCCCCGGTGGCCACCACCGTCTCCAGAAGGACCGTGTCTCCGTGGTAGATGCGGGCCGTATGGGTGGACTTCTCGATCACGATCCGGTCGGCCAGTGGTTCGCCCAGGTCACGGAACGTCCACCGCAGGCTCCGTCCCCAGGCGCGGACAGCATCAGAGATCCGCAGGGCCTCCGGATTGCGGAATCCCCCGCGGAAGATCGTGTCCATCTTCTCGATCGGGTCGGAGGGTGCGTTACCCCCGGTTCCGAGGGTGAAGATCTCCTCGACCCCGGCGGCGTGGAGCGAATCGAGGTAAGCACCGAGTCTCACCCGGAGGAGTTCGAGACGGGCCGAAGCGGGCTCGCCGAGGGGTGAAGATTGGGCGAAGATGGTCCCGGTCGGGAGCGTTCCCACCAGCAGGAGGACCAGCAGCGTGGCGCGTGACCGCGGGTGGCTCACCCGTTCGGTTCACCCCCCGTCCGTGCCAGGATGGCCCGTTCGATGGACGCCCGGTCGGCTTCGGCCCGACCCGGGAACTCGTTCTGGATCCGGTCGTAAAGCGCCAGGGCCTCCGGGATCCGGCCGGCCAGGCGGTAGCAGCGGGCCGCCTGCAGGTAGTACTGGGGGGTGGTCGCATCGTTGCGGTAGGAGGCCCCGGCCTCCTGCCAGGCTCGGGCGGCCGGCTCGTACTCCCCCCGGCTCTCGCGACAGGCGGCCAGACCCGCCCGGGACGCGGCGGTCAACAACGGGTCCTTGGCGTATTTCTTGAGGTAGAGCTGGTACGTTGCGGCAGCAGAATCGATTGCCCCGCTCTGGAAGTAGCTTCCGGCCAGCAGAAAAGCGGCCCGGCCGCCACTCCGGGAACGCCCGTAGTGGTCGAGGGCGAACTCCAGGTGGGCCTGGGCGGCTTCCGTCCGACCCTCATCCTGGGCGTAACCGGCCTGCAGGACCAGCAGCGAGGCCTCCCGTTCCGCCGCCCGACCCGAGGAGCGGAGCCCGTTCCCCACCAGGAAGATCACCACCACCGTCACCAGGCCGATGGTCAGCTCCCGCTGGTGACGCTTGGTCCAGTTGACGACCTGGAGGGTCCGGGTGATGAACTTGTCCTCTTTGAGCTTCTGGCGGGTGATATGCTTCTTCGGGCGCAGCATCACGGGTCCGGGGCCTGAGGTTGGTCACGCGGTTCGAAGGGTCCAATCTAGAGGGAGCGTCCGGGTACGGAAAGGGAAAAGGTCAGAGCAGACCGAGCTCCTGGAGGTGGTCGTCGCGCTGCCGCCAGCCGGGGCGGACCTTGACCAGCAACTCCAGGTAGACCGGCTCCCCCAGCAGTTCCTCAATCGTCCGCCGGGCGGCCGTCCCGACTGACCGGATCCCCCTACCCTGCCGCCCCAGCAGGATGGGGCGGTGGCGTTCCTGCTCCACCCAGATGATCACCCGGAGGAAGGTCTTCCCCTGACCCCGTCGGAACTCCTCGACCTGGGTGGCCACCCCGTAGGGGATCTCCTGGCGGTAACGGTCGAAGATCGCCTCCCGTACGAACTCGGCCACGAAGAAGTGCTCCGTGTGCTCGGTCAACACATCAGCGGGATAACAAGGAGGGCCGGGGGGGAGCAGCGCGCAGGTCTCCCGGATCAATCCGTCGAGCCCCTCCCCCTGTCGGGCGCTGACCGGCACCACGGCCCGGAAGGCCCCCGTCCCGTGATAGTGGGCGATCAGCGGAAGCAGGAGCGTCTTGCGCACCCGGTCGACCTTGTTGAGGGCGAGCACGACCGGCCGCTGACCAGCGCCGATGCGCAGGGCGTCGGCGGTCGCCTCGTCCGGGTCGGCCCCGGCCCCGGTCACGCTGACCAGATCGACCAGCAGCACGAGCACATCGGACTCCTGGATGGCCTGGACGGCATGTCGGCGCATCACGTCCTGGAGCCGGTAGGCCGGGTCGAGCAGGCCCGGGGTGTCCACCAGCACGGCCTGGAAGTCGGGCCCGTTGAGGACGCCGATGATGCTGCGGCGGGTGGTCTGCGGGCGCGCCGTGATGATGGAGAGATGAACCCCGAGCAGGGCGTTAAGGAGGGTGGACTTGCCGACGTTGGGGGCTCCGGCGAGCGCGACCCGACCACTGCGGTGGCCGGCGGTGGGGTTCGGGCTCACTCCTCTTCCAGGTCCTCCAGGAGTTCGTCGGTCAGACAGAGGGCGATGCCGGAGAGCATGACCTCAGGGCCGAGGCGGGTGAAGTCACCGCTCAAAACCGATCGGTCGACGTTGGCGTAGAGTGAGCAGGCCGCTTCCCGCTCCACGGTAAGTCCGCTGACCGCGTTGTCCCGTTCCGCGATGAAGGTCACCTCACCCAGGAGCGTGCTGAGCACGTAGCCGGAGACGTGGTGGAGCTGGAGGTGGGTGTCCTGGGTGTAGACGCTGACCAGCGCCCCCTGCTCGCGACCGATCTGGATCCGGGGGTAGACCTCGAGCCGGACGTGCCGATGCTGCTCGGTGTCCTCGAGCATCAGCGTCCAGTGGTCGGCGTCCTGACGGGCCTCCACACCCAGCACGTCGGCGATGCGTTCGATGTCGGTGCTCTCGAGTGTGCGCTGCATCGTCTCACCCCACCAGTGACGCGACGATCCACATGACGAGTGCGGACAGGACCGGGATACCGAAATTATCGTCTACAGCGGCGGTCCCGAACAACTCCACAATGGTGGCCACCAGGGCTCCGACGAATCCGGCCAGGAAGGGCACCCCCGGCACGGCGATGGAGACGAGCAGACAGGTGACCAGACAGGCGAGGGTGCCTTCCAGCGTCTTGCCGGGCATGAGCGGGGTGCGCCCCCAGCGTTGCCCGATGAGGGCCGCCGCCGTGTCGCCGATCGTCAGGAAGAAGAGCGCCGTCACTGCGATCGGGACCGGGAAGAGCACGATACAGACCAGGGCGGCCAGGCAGAGGAAGGTGGAGCCGGTCAATTCACTCGCCTCATGCGGCCGCAGGGCGGTCCCGAGTGCCTCGTGGAAGAAGGCCTGGACCGAGGGGACCCTCAGGCGCACCACATCCACCGCGATGGCCAGGATGAGGGCCGCCGCGGCCACCGTGATGCCGGTCTCGGGGGGAAGATAGAAGAGCAGGAGGGGCAGGATACTGGAGCCGAGATGGATGACCTTACGCTGAATCTCGTGGGGGGGAAGCCCCCACGCCCCGTTCTGCCCATCCAACATCGACCTTCTCCCCCGTAGCGTACTCGTCATGGCGTCTCGAAGGTTGTCCCCGGGCCGCCTGAGCGTCAACGCTTTTCCTCGACCGTGAAACGCAGTTCGAAGACCTTCTCCCGGTAGGTGAAGGAGGAGTAGGTCGGCTCCACCACCACCTCAATCCAGGCGACCGGGCGCGATCCATCAAGCCGGATGGTCTCCTGGCGCGGGCCGGCGGCTCGGAAACGCCGGCGGAAGAGTTCCTCGAAACCGCCGTTGGTGAAGCGCACCCGCACCGTGACGTAACTGAACTCGGTCAGCCGGTAATCGAGCAGCAACCGGTCTTCCGACTGGACGGCCTGCATAGCGCGGGCGTCGGACCCGATCCAGTAGTACTGAGCCCCTTCCTCCTCGGCGATGAAGGTCTGCCCGAAGCGCCGCCAGATGGCGATCCCCCGGGGGCTCTCGAACTGGCGGTCCCCCCTGCCCCGCTCCCCGAAAACGTCCAGCCCGGCCAGGTTGCGGTCGAACTTGAGCACCCGTGAACCGCGCCCGTCGGTGGCCCAGACATTGGCGTAGAAATCGAGGGCCAGGTAGCGCAGATTCATCCCGCGGGGACCCCCCGGGCCAGGCGGTTCCGCTCTCGCCTGTACCGCCCCGTCCCGGTCGAGCCGCAGGAGCGCGGAGCCGTCCCGGGAGGCCACATAGAGCCCGTACTCGCGGAAATAGGTCCAGCGCTGGTCGGGATGGGCGAGCGCGATCCCACCGGGGGGGCCCAGCAGGGAGGCGGTGTCGATGATCCGACGGACCGAACCGTCCAGCCCGAAGAGCACCAGCCGGGAGTTCCCGCTGTCGGAGACCCAGACCCCTTCGTCCGGTGTCAGGGCCACATCGTAGGGCTCGCTCAGGCTGTCCCCGGGAGCGACCTCCGTCAACTGGCGGCGATGACTGAGCAGCCGACCGTCGTTGAAGAGCACGCTCACCCGGTCGTTGTCCGTGTCGGCCACCACCACGTTCCCGGCCGGGTCGGCATCGATCCCGTGCGGGTTGCGGAACTGGCCCTCCCCCCTCCCCCGGCTCCCCCAGACCCCGAGGGTGAACATGCTCGTGTTGTAGATGATCTCACCACGGCCGGCGTTGATCCCGTAGACCGTGACTTCGTCGTCGTCCCCCTCCTGGGCGGGGTCGTCCCAGGTGTCGAGCACGGTGGCGGCCATCCCCTGCGGATCATCGAAGCGCACCCGCCCGCCTAAAAAGAGCCGCAGGTGGGCCGACCGGGCCCGCTGCAGTCCCCAGGTATGGAGGAAGGTCGGATAGACCAGACTGGTCGGCTCGTCCGGCTTGACCGAGACGAGCCGGGCGGTACGGTCCGGCGGCGACTGTGGAGCCGGAGAGGCCGAGAGGAGCAGCAGCGGCAGCAGCCCGAACAGCAGACCGGCCCCGCGGAGCCGCCACCCCCTCCTCATCGGACCACCGAGAAGGTGAGCCTCCCGGTCCGACCCCCCGCCCGGCCGAGCAGCAGATAGACACCGGAGGGGACGCTGCGCCCCGACTCATCCCGGCCGTCCCAACCCACCCCCAGGTCGGCGCTGAAATGCAGCCCGGCCTCCAGGTCGGTGAAGCGGTGGCTCCAGAGCCGGGCGCCGCCCAGGCTGCGCACCTCCAGGGTCACATCGGAGGCTTCTTCGAGTCGGAAGACGAACCAGGTCCGCGTATCGGACGCGGGCCGGAAGGGGTTCGGGTAGTTCTGGAGGAGCCGGAAGGAGGCCCCGTCGAGCCGGGCCGCGCCGAGACGGTCGCTGGCCCGTGACTCGAAGGTGGCCGTCCCGCTGCGCAGCGAGTCGGGGTCCCCCCCCTGGTAGTTGGGGCCGGTGAAGACCCAGGCCAGCGCCCCGGTGTAGGTCCCCCAGTCGAGCAGTTCGGCCCCCGCCCCGCTGCCCGTGGCCACTCCGGCCGAGGCGCTCACCTGCTGGGGGGGACCGGTTGCGGGTTCCCCGGCCACCCCGACCCCCCAGGCGGCCGGGTCCTGCGGGGAGACCCGTACCGCCACCCCGGCCCGGGTGGTGTCGGGCAGGGCACGCCAGAAACGGACGGCCAGGGCGGGCAGGGTCACCGAAGCCGGATCGGTCGGGGCGGCCAATATCTTCACGCCCGGGTAGCCGGCCCCTTCCGGGAAGTAGCGGGCGGGATCGGCGCGGGATCCGGTGTGGAGGATCCAGACCGAAAAGTCGCGCCAGAGTTCGATCCAGGAGAGCCCCTGGCCTCCCAACCAGAGGTCGTGGGCGCGCCGGGGGCTGCACCCCTGGTCCGACATTGCGGTCCAGAGCAAACGGTTGACCTCCTCCCCCCGGGTGGCCTGGAGGAAGAGGGGCCAGAGGACGGCGCCGTACTCGTGCGCCCCGTTCAGGGTGGCGAGCGAGAGGTCGGGATAACTCAGGTAGCTGGGAAGGTAGTTGTAATAGTCGTTGATCCCGTCGTAGAGGACGTCCTCGTGGTAGACGGCCGAGGCCTCCGCGAACCAGCCGTAGGACTGGTAGCCCGCCCAGTCGAAGACGTTCAGATTGTAGGCCAGCTGGATGGCATGGTGGAACTCGTGGGCGGCCGTCACCCGCAGGGAGGTGAGCGGGTCGTGCCCGTAGAACCACGCCGGGTAGTCGTTGTCGAGCTCCACCCAGCTGGCGGCCCGGTAGGGAGGAGTGGTCTGGTAGGGGGCGGTCGGCACGGTCAGACCGAAGTACATCAGGTCCTGGATGGTGTTGGTGAAGTAGACGTCGTATTCATCTCCGTCGCTGACCGGATCGCGCCAGCCGAGCTCGCGGTAGCGGGCCAGCAGGCTGTCGTAAGCCGCCGCGGCCGCCTCGATCCAGTCGGGTACGGTGTCGGAATCCCCGTCGGCGGCCGGCACCGCGTCCACCCCGGTCGTGGTGTAGTGGAGCAGGAAGAACTCCCCCGGACTGCGGAACTCCTGATCCAGTCCGGTAGGCCGCGCATCCTGGCTCGTCGAGGCCCCCCGTCCGAGCCGGGTCAGGGTGAGGACCGCCGGTCCGAACCCGCACTTGGCGGCGCGGGAGCCGGCCGGGGAGATCTCCGCCCGCTCTCCGCGCAGGGAGGCGGCGAGCGCCTCGCGGAACCCCTGGGCCTGCACCGGTGCCGGGAGGGCAAGCAGGAGTGGAACAAGCACCAGGAGCGGGCCACGGGCCTCAGGCACCGGCGGCACCCTCGGTCTCCCGTCCCGATTCCCGCAGACCGTAGCGGTCCATCTTGCGGTGGAGGGTGCTCGGATCGATGCCGAGGATCTCGGCGGCCGTCGTCTTGACCCCTCCAGTCTTCTGGAGGACCCAGGCGATGTAGGCCTTCTCGATCGTCTCCAGATCGGGCGGGGTGCCGTCCTGGCGGAGGGCGCCCAGCCGCTCGCGCACCGCTCCGGTGAGCCCCTCGGGGAAGGACTTCAGTCCGATGGCCGGTTCATCGTCCATGATCAGGGTGCGCTCGATCACGTTCTCCAGCTCCCGCACGTTCCCCGGCCAGTCGTAGCCGCTCAGGCGCTCTATCGCCTCCGGACGGAAGGAACGCCCCTGTCCGCCGTACCGCTCCAGGAAGTGGGCGGTCAGCAGGGGGATATCCTCCCGGTGCTCCCTCAGCGGAGGTACATGGATGGGGACGACGTTGAGCCGGTAGTAGAGGTCCTCACGGAAGGTGCCGGCGGCTACCCGCTCCTCCAGGCTGGCGTTGGTCGCTGCCAGCACCCGGACGTCCACGTTGATCGGCCGGGTGCTCCCGACCGGGACGATCTCCCGCTCCTGGAGGACCCGGAGCAGACGGACCTGGATGGCCGGTGAGGTTTCCCCGACCTCGTCGAGGAAGAGGGTGCCTCCGTCGGCCACCTGGAAGAGGCCCTCCTTGTCCCGGATCGCCCCGGTGAAGGAACCCCGTTTGTGCCCGAAGAGCTCCGATTCGAGCAGCCCCTCGGGGAGGGCGCCGCAATTGACCGTCACGAAGGGGCCAGTATTGCGGGGACTGTGGTCGTGGATGGCCCGGGCCACCAGTTCCTTACCCGTGCCGCTCTCCCCGGTGATCAGTACGGTGCTGGTGGTGGGGGCGACCCGTTCGATCATCTCCCGGATCGCCCGGATCTGTGCACTCTCCCCCAGCAACCCGGAGGGGCCGGTGGTCCGCCGGACCTCCTGCCGGAGGTAGCGGTTCTCGCTGAGCAGACGGCGCTGGACGAAGGCCCGGTCGATCCGTGCGCACACATCCTCGATCTGGAAGGGCTTGGTGATGTAGTCGGAGGCGCCCGACCGGAGGGCACTCACGGCCGTCTCGAGCGAGGCGTAGGCGGTCATCAGGACCACCTGGAGCGACGGATCCTCCTCCTTGAGCTGCTGGAGCAGTTCCACCCCGTCAGGCCCGCGAGGCATCCGGATGTCGGTCAGGACCACATCGAACCCGCCCTCACGCACCGTCTTGAGCGCCTCCGGGGCGGAAGCGACGGCTTCGACATGGTAGCCCAGGCGCCCCAGCGCGATGGTAAGCATCTCGCACACCGAAGCTTCGTCGTCGACCACCAGTACCCTGGCCTGGGTCACGTCTCTTCCCCCACCGGAAGATAGAGCCGGAACGTCGAACGACCGTCCCGGGAGGGTGCGTACACGATCTGACCGTCGTGCGCTTCTACGATACGCTGTACCACGGCCAGACCCAACCCGGTTCCACCCTGCTTCCGGGTGAAGAAAGGTTCGAAGATCCGAACTTCCTCCCCCTGGGGCACCCCCGGTCCTTCGTCCTGGATCCAGACCTCGACCAGTCCGGACCCCCGCGGCCGCTCCTCCCCCGGACCGGGACGGAGGATCTGCACCCGGCCCCCCTCCTCCATCGCCTCCAGGGCGTTCAGGAGCAGGTTGAGCAGGACCTGCTTCATCTGGGCCGGGTCCCCGCGTACCGACGGGCAGCCAGCCAGGTCCACCTCGATACTCCGGTTCCCGCGGTGGGCGGGGTGGTTACGGGCCAGCCCCACCACGTCACCAGCCAGGGCGGTCAGGTCGATCCGGTGGATGTCGGATGGCTGGAGCCGGGCATAGTTGAGGAAATCCTCGATGATCCGGTTGATCCGTTGCGACTCCTTGACCATCAGACCGAGCAGCCGGGCGTCGTCCCCCTCCAGGTCGAGGCTGTCATGCAGGACCTCGGCGGAACCGCTGATGCTGGCCAGCGGGTTGCGCAGCTCGTGGGCGATCCCGGCTGCCAGTTCCCCGATGACGGCCAATCGGTCCTGGCGGCGGATGCGCTCCTCCATCAGCTTGGCTTCGGTCAGGTCCTGGAAGATGAGCACCACGCCGCGGATCCCGTGCGACCCGCGCAGGATGGATGGGGTCACACCCAGAGGGACCCGGCGGCCGTCCGCCATCTCCACGGTGACTTCGTTCCGGCGCTCCATACGCCGGCCGTCCAGGGCCTGCTGGACGATCCGGGAGAAGGGTTCCAGCCGTCCCGTCAGGACCAGGCTGTAGAGGCGCCCCTCCGGCTCCTCCTCCCCCATCCTCAGGATCTCCCGGGCGGCCGGGTTGAAGAAGATGATGATGCCGTCGGCATCGACCGTGATGATCCCCGACTCGATGTTGGCCAGGACGTCGGAGGTGTTGAGCCGGATCCGCTCCAGCCGGCGGGTGAGTTCCCCCACCTCCCCCA
>CAZFHZ010000010.1:0-356 GCA_964519015.1 uncultured Gemmatimonadota bacterium
GTTGTGGGCGGATTTAGTGGTACCAGCTACTTGAACACACTGGAGGTTTATGACTCCACGACTGACACATGGATATCCAAGACCCCCATGCTGACCGTAAGAGGTAATGCAGCGGCCGGAGTCATCAATGGGAAGCTATATGTTGTGGGTGGCTATGATGGCTTTAACTACCTAAACACTCTGGAGGTCTACGATCCAGTATCCGATACCTGGACAAGCGGTGCCGCCATGCCTTCTGCCAGACATCATTCAACTGCCGGAGTCATTGGCGGGAAGCTGTATGTTGTAGGTGGATATAATGGGACTAATCTCGACATTTTGGAAGTATATGATCCCTCAACCGATTCATGGACAAC
>CAZFHZ010000010.1:366-47481 GCA_964519015.1 uncultured Gemmatimonadota bacterium
TGCCTCTGGAGAAATCAACGGGAATCTCTACATCGTTGATGGCTTCAATAACAGCGGTTATCTAAACACGTTAGAAGTCTACTACCCGACTTCCGATACCTGGTCGACCAAAGCACCTTCACCTACGGCAAGATACGCTGTTGCTTCTGGAGTAATTGACGGGAAGCTCTATGTTGTCGGTGGTGAATATGGCAGCGGCCGTTTGAATTTGCTCGAGGTCTACGACCCCGTTGCAGACTCATGGATGACCCAATCCCCAATGCCCACTGGGAGACGAAGTCTCTCAGCGGGAGTCATCCGTGGATCCCTTTATGTTACTGGTGGTTACGATGGCACCGACGACACTGGTACACTAGAGGTCTATACGGCATGGCCGGATCGTTTCGTGTGCAACTTGAGTTCCGGTCAGACCCTTCCCTTCGCCACATTAACCCTGACCGCGAACAATATCGCCGACCTTTACGGGAACGTCGCTCCCGAGCTCACCCTCGACTGGGTGCCGCAGGACACCAACAGCGATCCGACCATCACGGTCTATGACATCCCCGACGAGGTCTCCGGAGATGTGACCATCTCCTACCTGATCGCGGACGCCGAAGGGGACCTGATCCGGATCGAACCCGAGTACTCGATCGACGCCGGGACGTCCTGGCTGCCTCCCGCTGTGGTGGGGACACTGGTAGACATCGGACCTTCGAACTACAGCGGATCGCTTCTCTGGCATGCGGCCCAAGACCTCCCTGGTTACGATCTTCCTGGCGTGCTGTTCCGCATCACCACCTTCGACAACACCATCGAGACGGGCGGCTCCGACCAGATCACCTTCCACTTGGACAACAACCTGGTGCCGGAGATCGTGATCACGGATGCGGTCTACTCGCGGGCCGACTCGCTCTGGACCTTCTCCTACACCCTGACCGATGCCGAGGACGACACCCTGAAGCTGGTCGCGCAGTACAGCCTGGACGGCGGGTCGAGCCTCCTCGCGGCAACCATAGAAGGACGGGGAGATACCCTGCTGCCGGGAGACTACGTCAACCAGATCATCTGGCGCTCCGAGATCGACATCCCGCAGACGGTTCAGGAGCTGATCTTCAGCCTGACGCCGTGGGACCACGATCCGGGCATGCCCGCCACCCAACAGTTGCTCCACAACGCGCTCGGCCTGCCTACGACCCAACTCACCTGGAGCTGGTCGGGTGAGCAGAGCGGGGACATCGCCTTCGACTACGTGGCGGACGACGTGGACCTGGAAGCGCTCACCCTCTACTTCGACTACCACCACCCGGACGGGAACTGGTACTACGCGACGATCACTGGGGGGGCGGTAGTCCACGCTCCACAGCAGATCACGCTGAGCGGTCCCTCGGTCTACTCCGGTTCCTTCGTCTGGCACTCCGCGGACGACCTGCCGGGGCTTGACCTGGAGGCGGTCGAGTTCCGGGTGCGTCCCTGGGACGCCACCCAGGAGGGTATCGGCACGACGGTGAGCCTGCACCTGGACAACAACGTTCCGCCGACGGTGACGGTGGGCACGCCTTCAGGGACGGTGTCCCGGAACGTGACCATCCCGGTCACCCTCAGCGACGCCGAGGGCGACACCCTCCGCTATAACATCGAGTACTCGCTGGATGCGGGGAGTGGCGTCTGGCTCCCGGCCACGGTCACCACTAGCATCGTGGACATCCTGCCGGGTGGGTATGCGCATAACGTGATCTGGGACAGCATGGCCGACCTGGGCTACATGCACAGCGACCAGGTCACCATCCGGGTCGTCCCGTTCGACCACGATATCGGCCCTAACGCGTTCACCGGGACCTTCTCGCTGGCCAACTACGTCGGCGACTACACCGGCGACATCGCGGTCGACTTCGCCGACTTCGCCACCCTGGTCAGTGCCTGGAACACCCAGGACACCTACCACGACATCGGGCCAGCCACCGGGACGGTGCCCGACCTGGTGCCGGTCTACGACGGGAAGATCGACTTCGAGGACCTGGCCGTCTACGCGATGATGTGGACCTGGTCGGACGCCAACCCGCCGGCGGCCGCCGCGCGGGTTGTGGTCGCTCCGGTCTCCACCCGGGCGGCGGGACGGAAGGCGGCCGAGAAGGATGACCACCCGGTCCGGCTCGAGCAGCCGATGCCGGACGACCCGTGGGCCCCCGACGATGGGATCCTGGAACTGCGGTTCCAGGCCAGCGGGGTGAGCGGCCTGACCTCGGCCGGCCTTACCCTGGAGTACGACACCCGGTTCCTGAGGCTGCGCGAGGTGGTGCCCGGTCCGATGCTGGGGACCACCGGCGGCGCCAAGCCGAGCCTGGTGCAGCTCAAACGGGTCAATGAGGAGGAGGGGCGGATCGAGCTCCTGCTGGGCCGGATCGATCCCGAGCGGCCGTCGATCTACGGGAGCGGGATGCTGGCCGTGGCGCGGTTCGAGAAGTTGAGCCGGGATGACTCGGTGGTGCGGGTGACCTACGACCTGCGCGACCGGCGGGCGGAGGCGATTGCCGCCGGCGACTACGAGCGAAGTGTGCAGGCGACCCTGCGGCCGACCGAGTTCGCCCTGCTGCAGAACTACCCAAATCCCTTCAACGGCGAGACGGTGATCCGCTTCCAGTTGCCGACCGAACAGCGGGTACAGATCCAGCTCTACAACATGCGCGGCCAACTGGTGACCACCCTGCTCGACGAGCGGCGGGAAGCGGGCTACCACCGGGTGAGCTGGAACGGGCGGGACGCCGCGGGCCGGCCGGTGGCCTCGGGGATCTACATCTACCTGATCCAGGCCGGGACGCACCGCGAGTCGAAGAAACTGGTGATCCTGAAGTAGCGCCGAGGGGAGAGGGCGGCGCTTCCACGGGGCGGGCGGCAGGGGTCGCCCGCCCTTCTTATTGCGACCATCGGCCGCCGGAGGTTAAATGGGTCGCGTACGGCCCCGTATCGGCCGTGATGGAAACACCGAGCCGGGAGAAGACGATGTCCACCACCCGCCGTGACTTCCTCGTCCGCTCCGCCCTGGCCACCGGTGCGATCGGTCTGGGCCTGCCCGGCCTGGCCGGCTGCGCGGGCCCGCGCAAACTGCGCATCCTGATCCTGGGCGGGACCGGCTTCATCGGTCCCTACCAGGTGCGCTACGCGCTGGAGCGGGGGCACACCCTGACCCTCTTCAACCGGGGGCGCACCAACCCGGGGCTTTTCCCCGACGTGGAAACCCTCATCGGCGATCGGGCGACCGGGGATTACGAGTCGCTCAAGGGGCGCGACTGGGATGTGGTTATCGATAACCCGACCTCCCTGCCGCGCTGGGTGCGGCAGGCGGGGGAGGTGCTGGCCGGGCACACCCGTCAGTACCTGTTCGTCTCCACCCTCTCGGTCTACTCCGACAACAGCATCATCGACCAGGACGAGACGGGACCGCTGGCCACGGTGGAGGATCTCACCACCGAGGTGGTGGACGGCAACACTTACGGCGGGTTGAAGGCACTCAGTGAGGCGGAGGGGGAGAAATGGTTCCCGGGGATGACCACGGTGGTGCGCCCCGGGCTGATCGTGGGACCGGGCGACCCGAGCGACCGCTTCACCTACTGGCCGGTGCGGGTGGCCCGGGGGGGCGAGGTCCTCTCCCCCGGTGACCCCGGCGACGTGGTCCAGATCATCGACGCGCGCGACCTCTCCGAGTGGATCATCCGGATGGTCGAGCTGGGCGCGGTCGGAATCTACAACGCCACCGGCCCGATCGAACCCCTGCCGATGGGGGAGATGCTCACCGACATCAAGGAGGGGGTGGGTGGCAATGCCCGTTTCACCTGGGTGAACTACGAGTTCCTGCGCTCCCAGCGGGTCCAGCCCTGGTCGCACATGCCGGTGTGGTATCCGCCGACCGAGGGGAACGAGGGCTTCAGCCGCTTCAGCATCGCCAAGGCCCTGGCGAAGGGGCTGACCTTCCGTCCGCTGCCCGAGACGGCCCGCGAGACGCTGGAGTGGTACAACGCCAAGCCGGCCGAGCAGCGCCAGCGCATGCGGGCCGGGCTCACCGCCGAACGGGAGGCCGAGGTCCTGGCCGCCTGGCACGCCCGCCCGGTCGCCGGGGCGGGTAGGGTTTGAGCAGCGCCATCGACGCGCCGCCACCCGGCCCGCGACCGACGGACCGATTCACACGCCTGATCCTGCGGGTGGTGGAGGTGCAGCCCGGGGAACTCAAGGTGCTCGGCTGGGCCTGGCTCTTCTTCTTCTGCATCCTCGCCTCCTACTACATCTTCCGGCCGCTGCGTGAGGAAATGGGCGTGGCCGGGGGGGTGTGGAACCTCCCCTGGCTCTTCACCGGCACCCTGGTCACGATGCTGGTCGTCCATCCCCCCTTCGCCTGGCTGGTCTCCCGGCTGGTGCGCCGCCGCTTCGTGACCATCGTCTACCGCTTCTTCGCCCTCTGCCTGCTCCTCTTCTTCCTGGCGCTGGGCTTGGCCGGCCCGGCGCTGAACATCTGGATCGGCCGCGTCTTCTACATCTGGACGGCCATCTTCAGCCTCTTCACTGTCTCGGTCTTCTGGGGCTTCATGGCCGATGTCTTCTCGACCGAGCAGGGGAAGCGACTCTTCGGTTTCATCGGCATGGGGGGCACTCTCGGGGGGCTGACCGGTTCGGGACTCACCGCCCTGCTGGCCGTCCCCCTGGGGACCCGGCCGATGCTCCTGTTCTCCCTGCTCCTGCTCGAGGGGGCGGTACAGGCGGTCCTGAGGCTCGACCGCGCCGCCGGAGGGGCGCTCTCGGCCCGCCGGGGCGTCCCGGCGGTTCCGGTGGTCGGCGGGGGCGGGACGCCCGGCGACCGGTCGGCCTCCCCGGAGCCGGCGGGCACACCGCCGGCCGGCGAGCGCCGCATCGGCGGGAGCATGTGGGGGGGGATCACCCGGACCTTCCGCTCCCCCTACCTGCTGGGGATCGCCCTCTTCATCTTCCTCTACACGATGCTCTCCACGGTGCTCTACCTGCAGCAGGCTTCCCTGGTGGAGAGCACCTTCATCGACCGGGCGGTGCGCACGGCGGTGTTCGCCCGGCTCGACTTCGCCGTCCAGCTGCTGACCGTCCTGACCCAGTTCTACTTCACCGGCCGGGTCATCCGGCTGCTCGGGGTGGGGCTGACCCTGTCCCTGCTGCCGATCCTGAGTGCGGTGGGCTTCACCGCGCTGGGGCTCTACGGCACTTTCGGGGTGTTCGCGGTCTTCCAGGTCCTGCGCCGCTCCGGGGAATACGCCCTGGTGCGCCCGGCCCGCGAGACCCTCTACACCGTGGTCAGCCGGGAGGACAAGTACAAGGCCAAGAACCTCATCGACACAGTCGTCTACCGGGTGGGGGACTGGCTGAGCGGGATGGCCCAGCTGGGGCTGAACGCCCTGGGGTGGGGGATGGCCGCCATCGCCTTCCTGGCCGTCCCCGTCTCCCTGCTCTGGCTGGCCGTGGGTCTCTGGCTGGGCGCCCGGCAGAGTCGGCTGGCGGCGTCGTGAAAGACCACTTCCGGGGCCTCGCCCGCTTCTACGACCGGCTGATCGGGCGGCCGCACGTCGAGCGGCAGGTCGAACTGCTCGAGCTGCCCTGCGGCTGTTCCCTGCTGGAGGTGGGAGGGGGGACCGGCCGGGTGCTGGAGCGGCTCCGAGACCAGGCCCATCCCCTGGTCATTGCCGACTACTCGGCGGCCATGTTGCGCGAGGCGATGAACAAGGAGGGGCTCTGCCCCGTTCGGGCCGCTGCCGAGCGGCTCCCCTTCCCCGACGCTTCGTTCGACCGCGTCCTGGTGGTGGACGCCCTGCATCATTTCCACGACCAGGCCCGGGCGGTGTCCGAGATGGCCCGGGTGCTCCGCCCCGGCGGGCGGCTGGTTGTCGAGGAACCCGATGTGCGGCGCCTCACCGTCCGGCTGGTGGCACTGGGGGAGCGGCTGCTGCGGATGGAGAGCACCTTCCACCCTCCGGAGCAGATTCGCGCGATGGCCGAGCGGGCGGGACTGGTTGCCCGGGTGGTCTCCGGCGGCGGCTTCTCCGCCTGGGTGGTGGCCGACCGGCCCTGAACCTTATGGTTTCCCTGCTGAGGCTGTTCCCGCGGGCGATGACGATCCCGTCGTCCTCGAACAAGGATCAGGAGTCCTGAGATGGAAGTCGCAACGGGCATGGATCGATGGTCGGAGGGACCGGTCCTGGTCACCGGGGCGACCGGATTCTTAGGCCGGGCTCTGGTGCTGCAATTGGCCGGGGAGGGGGCCCGGGTGCGGGCCCTCTACCGGACCGAGCGCAAGCGGGAGCGGATCGAGGGGTTGGCCGGAGTCGAACCGGTGGCCGGGGAACTCACCGATACCGGGCGGATGCGGGAGGTCTGCGCCGGCTGCCGGTCCGTCATCCATGCCGCCGCCGCCCTGGCCGGCCCCCCCGAGCTGCAGCAGGAGGTCAACGTCGCAGGAAGTGCCGGTTTGGTGGAGGCCGCCGCGGCAACGGGGGTGCGCCGGCTGGTCCACGTGAGCAGTGTGGCCGTCTACGGTTTCCGTCCCGGGGCGGTCCTGGCTGAGGCGAGGGGTCCCGACCCCGCCCGCTACACATATTCCCGGACCAAAGCGGAGGCCGAACGGGCCGTGCGCGCGGCCGCGGCCCGGACCGGCCTGGAGGTGGCCATCGTGCGCCCCGGCATGATCTACGGTCCCCGGGCCCGTACCTGGACCGGCCGCTTCTTCCGCTGGGCCCGGCGCCGGCCATTGGTGCTGCCCGGAGGCGGCACCGGTACAATCCCCTACATCCACGTGGATGATGTGGTCGAACTCAGCCTGCTCTGCGCGCTCCATTCCGCGGCGGCCGGGGAGACCTTCAACGTTGTGATGGACCCGCCGCCGACCCTGCGGCAGGTGCTGAAGGCCTGGGCCGACCTGGCGGGTAATCGGTGGACGATCTCTCTGCCGGCCCCGCTGCTCTACCTGGTCGCTGGACTGGCCGCCGGGATGGCCCGGCCCGGATCGGTGCTCCGCGAGGCATCGGCTATCGCCCGGATGTTCGTGCAATCGACCCGCTGGCCGATGGACCGGGCGCGGGAGGTGCTGGACTGGAGTCCGCGGGTGGGTCTGGCGGAAGGGGTGGCGGGATGTGTCCCCTGGCTGCGGGAGAAGGGCCTGCTGAGGGGGTGAGGTTCCCTCAGCCCCGGGTCTTCCAGGCGGCCAGCAGTTCCGCCTCCCGGTCGGGGCGCAGCCCCGCCTTCAATTCCCGGCGTTCCTCCTCCGGGCGGGTGGCATGCCAGTCGAGGGTCTCCCGGGCGGTCACGGCCAGCGGCCGGAACTTCAGACCGGCTTCCACCTCCCGCCGGATGTCGAAGCGGGCGAAACCCGCATCGCTCCCCCGGGCGGGCATGAAGAGTGGCAGGTCGGTGTAGGAGCGTACCCGGTTACGGCGGAGGAAATCGGTGGCCACCCAGGTGAAGTCCACATCGGAGGTCACCACCGAGCGGATCCCGTAGAGCAGACCGATGATGGGCAGCCCCCCGTCGGGGCCGACCGCGTTGTAGGTGCCGCGCATCCCCTGTTCGAGCAGATGGATGTACCATTCGGAGAGGTCGCGGGCGTCGATGTACATGCAGGGATCGCTCCCGTCCCCCGGCGCCAGCACTTCCCCCCCCCGTTCGATCCGCACCGGCCAGTAGGTGAACCGGTCGGTCGGGTCCCCCGGCCCCACGATCAGGCCGGGCCTCACGATCAGCGCCCGCTCCCCGAAGGCCGCCCGGGCTTCCTGCTCACAGAGCGACTTGCGCAGTCCGTAATGGAGCCGATTCTCGTCCTGGATCTCGGCCGGATCGATGGTGTAGACCGGCCCCTCCACCTGCATCCCGATCTTCGAGTAATCGGAATAGACCGAGCGGGTGGAGGTGAAAAGGTAGACCTGGGCTGCGTCCTTGAGCAATTCGGCGGAGAGCTTGACCCAGCTCGGGGTGGAGGCGGAGTTGTCGATGACCGCATCCCAGGTGCGGCCCTTGAGTGACTCCAGGTCGCCGGTCCGATCACCGATCAGGTTCTCGACCTGCGGAAAGAGCCCCGGATTGGTCTGCCCCCGGTTGAAGATCGAGACCTCGTGCCCACGGGCCAGGGCGTAGCGCACCTGGTGCGGGCCGATGAAGCCGCTCCCGCCCAGGATCAACAGGCGCAGCCGCCGGTCGGCTTTCGGGATCTCCTCCTCCGAGGGGGGAGAGGCGCAGGCAGCCAACCCCAGGATGGCCGCACCCAGGGCGGCCTGTTCCAGGAATTCACGGCGCGACGCGGCCATCCGAGGCTCCTTGCATGAGGTCTTCCATCCTGTCTACCTCGGCCTCGGTGGTCTGCTTCAGCGCGAACCCGTAGAAGAGGACCCGCTCCAGGAAGATGCCGGCAGCCAGGACGAGGATCGCCGGACGGGTCGCCCCCGCCGCCGCCAGGGAGAGGGGGAGGAGATCCACCATCACCAGCCGTAAAGGGGCCAGACCGGCCCGCCGGCGCATCAGGTGGGGCCAGGCGGCGGTGGCGCCGGGGAAGGACCGCCGGATGCGGCGCAGGCGCAGCAGGAAGAAGAACAGGTCCGCGCCCAGCACGGCGGCCAATGGGATCGAAGGATCGAGGCGTGGCCCGGTCAGCAGCTCCGGAGTGGTCAGCAGGCCCCAGGCGAGCCCGAGCAGCATCGGGGCCGGCACCGCCGGACCGTTCCAGGCCGGCTGGGCCGGCAGGGCGTAGACCCAGGCCAGGGCGGCCAGCAGGAGCAGGCCGGCCGCTCCGCCGAGATAGAGGGGGAGCAGGGGGGGCGCGGCCTCGCCGCTCCCCGTGCTCACCGCCACCACCAGGGCCGCGGCCAGCGTCAGGCCGGCCAGTCCGACCTCGGCGCTCAGCCGGCTGCGACCCAGGCCCCGTAGCGCCAGCAGCATGCGTTCCCGGCGTCCCAGGTGCCCCAGCGAAAGCATCAGGCCGACCGCCAGGGCGGCCGCCGCCCCCAACGCCGCCGCCTGAACCATCCCCGGCCGGGCTCCTCCCACCGGCACCAGCAGGGCCAGCCCGATCAGGGTCCCGGCGGCCGGCACGACCAGGCCGCTGAAGGCCACCAGGGGGAACATCTGGCGGCGGAAGGCGGCCCCGGCCGCACCGGGGCGGGTCGGGATGACGCGCCGATGCAGATTCGGGATGCTCATGGTCCCAATAGCTCCTGGAGACGGCGCCGGCGCTCCCCGCGCAGCCCTCCGGCGGGGAGGACCAGGCGCAGGCTGGGCCGGCAACCGGCCGGGTCGGTGAACCCGGGGAGGTCCACCGGGAGGGTCTCCGGCTCGCCCGCTCCCGGCCCGGTGGCCTCCAGGACGCCCAGGGCGTCCATGGGGCAGGCGGCCACGCAGGCGGGCTCGAGTCCCCGGGCGGTGCGGTCGGCACAGAAATCGCACTTGGTCATCACCCCGGCCGCTTCGTCCCAGGCGGGGGCGTCGAAGGGGCAGGCCAGCTCACAGTAGCGGCAACCCAGGCAACGGGCCGGATCGAGGATCACCGCCCCGTCGGCGCGGACCTGGTAGGCCTGAGACGGGCAGGCCTCCACGCAGGCCGGGCGTTCGCAGTGATGGCAGGCCAGCGAGAGCTGCCAGACCGGCCCGGCCGGCCAGCGCCCCCGGTTGAAAACCACCAGTCGCCGCCAGGTACCTCCCTCGAGCCGGCCGTGCTCGATCCGGCAGGCCAGCACGCAGGCGCCGCAACCGGTGCAGCGGTCGAGATCGAGGCGGAAGCCGGCCCGGCTCACAGCGGGGAGACCTCCACCCGGCACTCGTAGAAGACGGCGCCGTGGTTCATGTCGGTGACGCCGTCGTCGGTCAGCAGGTTGAGGAAGGGGTCGTCGGGGGTGCCGCGTCCCTCGATGACGTGTACCACTCCGGGGCGGATCCCCGCGTCGAGGTGCACGGTCAGTTCCACCACCCCCCGGGCGTTGTGGACCCGCGCCCGGGCGCCCTCGGTCAGCCCGCGGGCCGCCGCGTCGTCGGGATGCAGGTCGAGGCGGCGCGGGCGGTCCACTTCGCCGATCGTCGTGAGGTTGCCGAACTGGGAATGGATGCGGGCGCGGGTCTTGCAGGTCAGCAGCTGCAGCGGCCAGGTGCCGACCCCCTCTCCCTCGTGCCCTTCGGGCAGGGGCGTGTAACCGGGGAGCGGATCCACCCCCCAGAGCCGCTGCGCCTCACCGGAAGTGAAGGCGATCCGCCCGTCGGGGGTGGGGAAGACCCCGTCGGTCCAGACCACGTCGGGCTGGCCGCCCGGCACCACCGGCCCCTCGCGCAGGCGTTCGAGCAGGTCGGGTTCATCGGCCGGGAGCATGGCGCGGAGCCGCTCCCGGGCAGGGAGGTCGAACCAATGGGTGTCGAACCCGAAGCGTTCGGCCAGGGCGCGCCAGATCTCGGTCTCGGTCCTCACGCCCGGGGGAGGCTCCAGCACCCGCTGCCGCAGCTGCAGGTAGGGGTGCCAGTAGGCGGTGACCAGGTCCTCCTCCTCGAACAGGGTCTTGGCCGGCAGCACCCAGTGGGCCAGCCGCGCGGTGTCGGTCAGGAACTGGTCGACCACCACCAGCAGGTCCAATCCCTCGAGCGCGCGCTTCACCCGGCCGGTGCGGGGGTGCTGGCTGGCCGGGTTCCCCTTCTCGAACCAGGCCCCCCGCACCGGGGGATCGTCCGCCTCGAGCAGCTCACTCCCCAGGCGGGCGACCGGCCACGACCGGCCCGGTCCGGGCGGAGGGGAAGGCAACGGCAGAGGGCGTAGCCGGTGGCTGGCCAGGTTGGCGTACTGCCACCCCCCGCCGGCCGTCCCCAGGTTGCCGGTCAGGGCGGGGAGCAGGGCCACCGCCCGCATGGTCTGCCCGGCGTGGCGGTGCCGCTGCAGCCCGAATCCGGCGATCAGCAGGGCGGGATGGGTGGAGGCGTAGGCCAGCGCCAGTTCCTCGATCGCCTCCGGCGCCAGGCCGGTCACTCCGGCCGCCCGTTCCGGGGTCCAGGCCCGGACCCGCTCCAGGTAAGCCTCCCAGCCGGTCGCGCACCGTTCCAGGAAGGGACGGTCGAGCAGGCCGCGGCGGGCGATGGTATGGGCCAGCGCCAGGGCCAGGGCGGCGTCGGTGCCGGGGCGCGGCTGCAGGTGCAGGTCGGCGGCGTCGGTGGTGTCGGTCGAGCGCGGATCGACCACCGCCAGGCGGGCCCCGCGCTCGCGCGCCTGCTGGATCAGCCGCATCTGGTGGATGTTGGTCTCGGCCGGGTTGTGCCCCCAGAGCAGGATGAACCGGCTCTCGACGGTCAGGGCGGGGTGGTTGTGGAGGTTGGCGCCGTAGGTCAGCCGGGTGGCCTCCAGGCCGGCCGGCCAGCACAGGTCGCCGTGCAGGCGGGTCGGGCCCCCGAAGGGGTGCCAGAAGGCATCGGCCATCGCCGAGAGGGCGCCGTGTCCCCCCGAACCCTCCCAGTAGAGGACCCCCTGCGGGCCGTGCTCGGCGCGGATGCGCGCGAGCCCGGCGGCGATCTCGGCCAGCGCCTGGTCCCAGCCGGCCGGCTCGAACCGGCCGCCGGGACCCCGTCGGAGCGGGGTGGTGATCCGGTCGGGGTGGTGGGCCCGCTCGATGTAACTGAGCCCCTTGAGGCAGACCCGGCCGGCGGTGGCGGGGTTGTCCGGGTCCCCCTCGATCCCCACTATCCGACCGCCGCGCACCCGCACCAGCATGCCGCAGGTGCAGTAGCAGTTGCGGGGGCAGACGGTGCGGATCACCTGCTCGGTGCTCATGGCCGGTACGATAGCCGCAGCCGCCGCTCTCTCCCAAGGGGGTTCGGCTACCGCCGGTTCAGGGGATGAGCCGCAGGCGCTCGAGGTCTTCCGGGGTGTCGATCCCGACCAGGGCATCCCGGAAGCGCTCGGGGAGGGTGACCAGCCGGAACCGCCCGGCCATCAATATGTCCCGCGGAGCCCGGCGGCCCTCCGCGACCAGGCGCCCGGCCAACGGCAGCACCAGGGGGGTGTAGATACTGAAGAGGGGTTGCAGGACGCCTTCGCCGTCACGCACCCCCAGCCCGTCGGCGTAGATGCCCCGTTGCGCCTCTTCCGCCAGCCAGGAGAAGGCTTCCGCGGACAAGCGGGGCAGGTCCACCGCCACCGCCAGCACCGGCCGGTCGAGCACACGCAGCAGGGTGAGGATCCCGCCCAGCGGCCCCAGGCCCGGCTCTTCGTCGGGCAGGCAGGGGAGGGGGGCCGCCGCGCCACCCAGAAGTCCGCCGACCTGGCCGGTGGTCCGGCCGGAGACCGCCACCTCCAGACCGGCCGCCCGCGCGATCCGCACCGTCCGGGCCAGCAGCGGTTCGCCGGTCATCCGCAGGGCGGCCTTGTCCCGACCCAGGCGGCGGCCGCGTCCCCCGGCCAGCACTCCGACCATTAGTCCCGACCCACCCATGCGCCTGTTCAGGCCAGGCTCAGGGGGATGATGCGCACGCCCTCCTCCACCTCCGGCGGGGTGAGGGCCCAGAGGCTGTCGAAGAGGGCGGCCTGGAAGGTGCCCGGACCCCGGGCCTGAGCGGCGGCCCGCTCGGCGGCCAGCCCGTAGACGGCCAGGGCCGCGGCGGCCGCCACCAGACGGTCCTCCTCGACGGCGCAGAAGGCGGCGATCATGCTGGTGGCCATGCAGCCGGTCCCGGTCACCGCGCTCAGCAGCTCGTGACCGTTGTCGACCGCCACTGCCCGCTCGCCGTCGGAGAGGAAGTCCCGTTTTCCGGTGATGGCTACCGTGGTGTGCCAGTGCCGGGCGGCGGCGGCCGCCACCCCGGCCGGGTCGGTCACCCCCTCCACGCTGTCCACCCCCCGCACCGCGCCCCCCGCGCCGGTGAGGGCGCCGATCTCCCCGGCGTTCCCCCGCAGCACGGCAATGCGCAGTTCCTCAAGCAGCTTCAGGTTGGTATCGGTCCGGTAGGCGGTGGCACCGGCCCCGACGGGATCGAGCACCACCGGCACCCCCAGCTCGTTGGCCCGCCGGCCGGCGATCAACATGGCCTCCACCCAGTCGGGTTCCAGGGTGCCGGGATTGAGCACCAGCGCGCCGGCCAGTGCGACCATATCGGCCACTTCCTGGTGGGCGTGGGCCATCACCGGCGAGGCGCCGACGGCGAGGGTGATGTTGGCTGTGGTGTTCATCACCACGAAGTTGGTGATCTGATGCACCAGCGGATGCTGCCGGCGGATCCAGGTGAGCGCATCGGCGGCGCTGCGGTTCCAGTTCGTCTCAGGCATGCCCTGCTCCCGTCGGTTGGCGATGGGCCTCCACGATGCGGCGGAGTTCGCGCGCCGCCCCTTCGGGATCGGCGGCCGCGACGATGGCCGATACGACCGCGATCCCGGCCACTCCGCTGAAGAGGACCTCGGCGGCGTTGGCGGCCTTGATCCCCCCGATGGCCACAACCGGGACTGTGGAGGAGGCCACCAGGGTACTCAGGCCGGACACCCCGAGCGGAGTGCCCGTGTCGGTCTTGGTGGGGGTGGCGAAGACCGCGTTGCAGCCCAGGTAGTCCGCTCCCTGCGCGACCGCCGCCCGGGCCTCGTCCGGGGTGGCGGCGGTAACGCCCAGGATGCGCTCCGACCCGAGCAGCCGGCGGGCTATGTCCGCAGGGAGGTCCTGGTGCCCCACATGCACTCCGTCGGCGTCCACAGCGAGCGCGAGGTCTACTCGGTCGTTGACGATGAAGGCCGCACCGGCCGCCCGGGTCAACCGGCGCACTTCGAGCGCCAACTCGAAGAAGGTACGCGAATCGGCCTCCTTCTCCCGCAGCTGGACACAGGTCACCCCTCCGACCAGCGCCCGGCCGACGATCCCGACCAGGTCACGGCCACCGGCCAGCGGCCGGTCGGTGACCAGGTAGAGGGAGAGGTCGAAGGGACGGCGGGCCATGGCGTGAAATATGTACACCCCCGCTCAGTCTCCCGAGTCAGAAATTCGGGATACCAGACACCGCCAACCGTGAGTTGCCCCCCCTCGGCCGGCCGGGCCATATTGCAGTCGGCCGCCGCCACCCCCCGCGACCCACCGGGAGAGAACCATGAGCCACGACGAGAGTGTTCACTGGAACATCGACACCGAATGCATCCACGCCGGCCAGGAGCCCGATACCGTTTACGGATCCGTAGCTCCGCCCATCTATCAGACCTCCACCTTCTTTTTCCGCACTCCCGAGGAGGGGGCGGCCCGGTTCGCCGGTACCGACCCCGGCTACATTTACACCCGGATGGGCAATCCCACCATCGCCATGCTGGAGAGGAGCGTGGCCGCCCTGGAGGAGGGGAAGACGGCCCTGGCCACCGCCTCGGGCATGGCCGCCGTCTCGACCGTGTTCTTCGCGCTCCTGGGGAGCGGGGACCACGTGGTCGGCAGTGCTTCGGTCTACGGCCCCTCGCGGGTGGTCCTGGAGCGCGACTTCTCCCGCTTCGGGGTGAGCGCTTCGATGGTGGACACCAGTGACCCGGATGTGCTGCGGGGCGCGATCACCGACCGTACCCGGGTGGTCTTCATCGAGACCCCGGCCAACCCGACCCTGGCCATCACCGATCTCGCCCTGGCCGCCGAGATCGCCCACGATGCGGGGGCCATGCTGGTGGTGGATAACACCTTCATGAGCCCGGTACTGCAGAAGCCCTTCCGGTTCGGAGCGGACATCGTGCTCCACTCGGTGACCAAGTTCCTGAACGGGCATTCCGATGTGGTCGGAGGGGTGCTGGTATTCCGCGATGACGACCTGATGAAGAAGGTGCGCAAGGTCCTCCACTACCTGGGGGGCACGATGGACCCGCACCAGGCCTGGCTGGTGCTGCGCGGCGTCAAGACCCTGGCCATGCGGGTGCGCCAGGCCCAGCACAACGCCCAGGCACTGGCCGCACTGCTGGCCGCCCACCCGGCCGTGGCCGAGGTGCGCTATCCCGGATTGCCTGGCCACCGGCAGGCTGATCTGATCGCCCGGCAGATGGCGGGTCCCGGTTCCCTGATCTCCTTCGAGCTCAAGGGGGGGATCGAGGCGGGCCGCAAGGTGCTGGGAGCGGTCCGACTGCCGGCGCTGGCGGTCTCGCTGGGCGGGGTGGAAAGCCTGATCCAGCACCCCGCCTCGATGACGCACGCGGCCATGAAGGCCGAGGACCGGCTGGCGGCGGGGATCACCGACGGGCTGGTGCGGCTGGCGGTGGGCTGCGAGGACCGCGACGATCTATTGGCCGACCTCAAGCAGGCGCTCGACACGCTGCTCTAAGCCGGCTCACTCCTCTTCGTCGGTGGCGTCCGCCTTCAGGTGTTCGACGATGACCTCCCGGGCTCGGGCCAGGTCGTCGGCCCGGACCATGATCCGGATCTTCCCCAGCCCATCCATGGTGAAGGGATAGACGCTCTGAGTAGACATCCCGGTGGCGAGGGTGGCGATACCGTGGGCGTCCAGCAGGGAGCGGATGATGTCCGCTTCCACTTCCCCCTGGGCCTCATGGACGAGGAGCAGCTCTTCGTGACGCAGTCCCTCCAGTTCCGCCTCCCGCTCCTTACGGCGCCGCGCCCACTCTGCATCATTCACCAGCGGCACACCGCAATCGGCGCAGGTATCGATCCCGGCGACGTATTCGGCACCGCACTCCGGACAGAACATCAGCCACCTCGCAATTCCGGGTGGTCGGACCCGTTCCGGGGGGACTATACATGAATAACCCGCAGACGTGGAGTCCCGCATGTCGATCGTGAGACGGATCAACGAATTCCTCGGCCGGGTCCAGAACCTCCTGAAGGGAGGCGGGACCGAGGCACTCGCTTCCCAGAAGAAGAAGGGGAAGATGAACGCCCGGGAGCGGGTCGATTATGTGCTCGATCCCGACTCCTTCCTCGAGACCGACCTGTTCGTCGAGCACACCGCCCGTGATTTCGGCATGGATAAAAAGCAACTGGCCGGGGACGGGGTCGTCACCGGTTTCGGCACCGTGGCGGGCCGGCCGGTGGCCATCTTCGCCCAGGACTTCACGGTGGCCGGCGGTTCCCTGGGGCGCATGCACGCCGAGAAGATCACCAAGGTGATGGACGGAGCCCGTGACCGGCTCTGTCCCCTCATCGGGGTGAACGACTCGGGTGGCGCCCGCATCCAGGAGGGGATCGATTCGCTGCGCGGATACGGTGACATCTTCTTCCGCAACACCCAGCTGAGCGGCGTGGTCCCCCAGCTCTCCGTCATCCTGGGACCGTGCGCCGGCGGGGCGGTCTACTCGCCCGCTCTGACCGATTTCGTCTTCGTAGTCGACCGGATCTCACACATGTTCATCACCGGCCCGCAGGTCATCAAGACGGTGCTGGGGGAGGAGGTCACCTTCGAGGAGCTGGGAGGGGCTCGGGTGCAGGCCGCTGTGACCGGCAACGCGCACTTCTACTCGGTGAGCGAGCAGGAGGCCTTCGACCAGGTCAGACGCCTGCTGGAGTTCCTGCCGGCCAACTGGCGCGAACAGCCGCCGCGCCGGGAAGCGCACCCGCCCCGGACACCGGTCCGCAACGATGTGCTCCCGGCCGAACGGAAGCGCGCCTACGACGTCACCACGGTCATCCGGGGCCTGCTCGACGATTCCGACTTCCTCGAGGTGCAGGAACGCTGGGCCCGCAACATCGTGATCGGATTCGGCCGCATCGACGGCCGACCCGTCGGGGTGGTGGCCAACCAGCCGCGGGTGCTGGCCGGGGTGCTCGACGTCGACTCCTCGGACAAAGCGGCCCGCTTCATCCGTTTCTGCGACGCCTTCAACATCCCGCTGATCACCCTGGTGGACACCCCCGGCTATTTGCCCGGGGTGGACCAGGAGCACGCCGGTGTCATCCGGCACGGGGCCAAGGTGCTCTACGCCTACAGCGAGGCGAGCGTGCCCAAGTTCACGATCATCACCCGGAAGGCCTACGGCGGCGCCTACATCGCCATGTGCAGCCGCCATCTCGGGGCCAATCTGCTCTTCGCCTGGCCGACCGCCGAGATCGCGGTGATGGGTCCGGAGGGTGCGGCCAACATCATCTTCAAGCGGGAGATCGAGTCGAGCGACGACCCGGAACGGACCCGCCAGGAGAAGATCCGGGAGTACGAAGAGAAGTTCGCCAACCCATACGTGGGGGCCGCTCGGGGGTATGTGGACGCGATCATCGAACCGGCCCGGACCCGCGCGGTGCTCATCCAGGCCCTGGCCAACGCCCGCAATCGTGAGCACGGCCGCCTGCCGCGCCGCCACGGCAATTTCCCCGTCTGAGGCCGCCGGTCCGTCATGCGCGCATACCGCCGCCTGAACATCGACGGAGCCCTCTACGAGACCGAGGTGCCCGAGGACTGGCATATGCCGTACGGCGGACCCGTGGACCACTCCACGGTGCGTGCCTTCATCCCCGGGGTCATCCATGAGGTCGCCGTCAAGCCCGGCAGCCGGGTGAGCCGGGGGCAGGTGCTCCTGCTGCTCGAAGCGATGAAGATGTACAACGAAGTGTGCGCCGATACCGAAGGAACGGTCCGGGAGGTCGCCGTCCGGGTGGGGGAGATCGTCGAGAAGGGACAGCTCCTGCTGAGGATCGAACCCGCCCGGGACAAGGAGTGATACGGTCTAGAACCGCCAGAGATAGCTGACCTTGAAGAAGATCCCCCGGCGCACCTCGGTCCAGGCGCCTTCACCGACCACCCAGGCATCCTCCCGCCACTCCCGCCGGTCGTAGAGTGAGCCGTAACCCAGGTGCACCACCGTGCCCGGGATCCAGGTGAAGGAGGCCAGCAGGTCGGTCAGCAGTCGCTCATCGTACCCGTTGTACTGCAGGATCCCGCGCAGGAAGAACCAGCGGTTGAACTGGTAGGTCGTGCGGGTGTTGAGGATGTTCACGGCGTAGACGCGGTGCCCGTCGGCCGGGTGGTGGAGATCCTCGTGGAAGTACTCGACGTACTGGGAGAACCGCTCGCTGGGCTGCAGCAGGAACCAGAGGGTTCCAAGCCGCCCATCACCCACGTAGGGCGGTTCCCCCTGGTAGTAGAGGATGCGCCCCAGACCGAGATACCCACCGAAGCTGAGCCAGCGCAGCAACTGCACAGAACCGTTCAGACTCGTCATCCGCTGCGGATAAACCTCCCCCTGCCACCCCTCCGCCGTCCGGTTGTGCTCCAGCCGGAGTTGTCCCTGCCGGGTGAAGAAGGCGCCCACCGCCAGGTTGAAGTAGTCATCCCCCAGCCGGGTGACCTTGTCGAAGGTCCGGGAGAGGACGATCTCGGGGCTGATGCGCCGCAGCCAGTAATAGCGCTCCGGATCGGGGTAGAAGTTGGGGCTGAACCAGACCCAGCCGTTATCCACCCCGGTGCGGTACTGGAAGGCGGTATCCATGCGGAACCCCGGATCGTAGTGCTCGAAGGCGGCCGCCGCGTTGAAGGGCCGGCTGCCGTATCCCCAGGTGGTGTTGATCCCGGTCCCCACCCGGTCGGGGGCATCGGACTGCGAGGTCCGGCTGTGGAGCACCGAGAAGGTCGTCCGGTGACCGTTGCCGAACCGCAGGGCCGCGTCCGCTCCGGCCACCCGGTTGCCGCTGCCCGCGAAGGAGTGGTCGGTCACCAGGGTGCCGAGGTAGTCATCTCCCTGCAGGCTGTACTTGGCCCGGCCGATCAGGAAGGTGGCCCGCTTCCCCTCGTCCGGGTTGGTCTCTTCGCTCCAGGCATAACCGGGGAACTCGTCGGAGGCCGCCAGCACTCCGAAGGCGCTCCGTCCCACCGTGCCGGTCAGTTTCGAGCCCCAGATCGGGTCCACGATCCGGCGGGTGTGGACCGGTGCCATGATCATCCCGTGCCCCATGACCGCGAAGTCGAAGAGGTCCAAGCCTTCCATGAAGAAAGGGCGCTTCTCCTGGTAGAAGACCGGGTAGCGGCGGTTGACCTCGGCCTGGAAGGCGTCGCTCTCGACCTGGCTGAAATCGGGGTTCCAGGTGGCCTCCACGGTCGCCCCCGAACCGAGTCCGTACTTCAGACCGGCCCCCAGGTCCCCCTGGTCACCGTTACTATTCCAGGCCTGCGTCTCCTCCCGGGAGCGGCTCCCCCCCCAGGTGAAGCTGGGAAGCGCTTCCAGCAGCAGGGGGGCGCGCAGGTCGCGATAGAACGCCCGGGCCTGCGCGTTGACCACGCCCTGTCCGGGCGTCATCTCCGGCCAGGAACCGGCGCTGCTCAGCCGGCTGATCCGCCGCCAGAAGAGGACCCCCATGACGACCTCATCCCCGCTCCGGAAGCGGATGCTCCGCAGCGGTACGCGCAACTCGGCCTCCCAGCCGTCCGGTGTGACGCGTGCGGCACTCTCCCAGACGAAGTCGGGAGCGATGTCCTCCCCCCGGCCGGCCGAGCGCAGTATGTCTCCCTGGACGCCACTGGGGTTGACGAAGAACTCATAGGCGGTCTGACCGTTTCCCTGGGCGTCCAGCGACAGCCCGACCCAGTCGTCGCCGAACATCCCGTCACGCTGGGTGACCGTGGTCTTGATCTGGTCGGGTTCGGTGTCCCGGCAGCGGAAGGCGAAGTAGAGGGCGTCGTCGTCGTAACCCAGCCAGACCTCGGTCTGCTGGGGGAGGTCCTCACCATAGTTCGGGTGGTAGGTCCGGAAGAAACCGGAGACCAGAGCCTCCTGCCAGGCCGCCTCGTCCAGGATCCCGTCGATGCTCGGGGGCGCGCTCAGTCGGGTGGGGTGGAGTTCACTCCGCGGCGGGATCTCCCGGACCGTGGAGGTGGACATCCGTTGCCCGTTGATGGCGCCGGATCGAATCGACGCGGCGGGACCGATGTTGGCCCGGGCGGTGGTCGCGCTCGTCGCCATGAGCAGCAGCCCGGCACCGAACAGCGATAACGTTCGTTTCATGGACGTCCCCCCCAATAGGCAGCACTTCCCTTGAATACCGCCAAGGAGTGCCGAAAGTTGCGTGATCGGGTGGACAACGGGAGCGGGGACTCCCCGCCGGGGTCCAGGCCGGGGCGAACATCGGGAAAGCTGTTGACATCAGAACCAGACCAGTCTAGATTTTAGACAAGTCTGGAAAGGAGATTCCTATGGATGAATCCCGTAACCTCGCCGGCGACCTCCGCTATGTGCAGGAGGTCATCCACAGTTCCGAACGGCGGAGCGCCCCGAAGGCCATCTACTTCCTCTGGGCGGCGCTCTGCCTGGTCGGCTTCGCCCTGGTCGACTTCGCTCCCCGCCATGTCGGGACCTTCTGGATGATCGCCGGTCCGGCCGGTTTCCTGGCCAGCGCCGGGATCGGCTGGTGGTATTCCCGAACCACCGGTCTCTATTCCAGTCGCGAGGGGATCCGCTACATGCTCCACTGGCTGGGCACCCTGGTCGCGGTCTTCTTGACCGGACTGCTGGTGGCCGACGGGCAGCTGGACTATCACGGCATGGCCCGGGCCATCCTGCTGGTCCTGGCGCTCGGCTACTTCACGGCCGGGCTCTACCAGGAGCGAGCCATGGTCTGGCTGGGGCTGCTGCTGGTGGCGGCCTATATCGCGCCCAGCCTGGTCACCGGGCCGGTCTGGACGATCGCCGGGTGCGCGCTGGCGGTCAGCCTGGTCGCGGCCGCCTTCCTGGGAGGCCGGCGTGAGCCCGTCTGACCCGGGCGCGGAAGGGGAGGCTTTCCGGGACGGACTGGAGGGACTCGACCGGCTGCTCGAACATCGGGTCCGGCTGGTCGTCTGCGTGCTGCTGGTGCGGCACGACGAACTCCCTTTCACCCGGCTGCTGGAGTTGACCGGCGAGACCAACGGCAACCTGGGGGCCAACCTGCGGCGGCTCGAGGAGGAGGGCTACCTGACCGTACGCAAGGAGTTCGTGCGCCGCCGGCCGGTCTCCTGGTACCGCCTGACCCGCAAGGGGCGCGCGGCACTGCGCTCGCACGTCACCGCACTCGACCGGCTGCTCCACCGCCCGGAGGGCTGACCGCGGCCGAAGGTCACCTGACGGGGCAGGGAGCTGTCGAAATCGCCGGGGTTCGTGTACCATGGTCGGGTCCCGCCCGGAGAGCGGGGGATCCGTTCACCCCGTGCGTCGAGGTCGACCCTCCCCGGGAGCGAACGGGCGCAGGCGAGGAACACGGCTGTGGACCCAGCGACACCGGATCGTCCGATCGAATTCCTCCTCATCAATCCCACCGCCGAGGAGTGGCGGGCCGGTGACGGGCACCCTCCCCGCCGGCGCACCCGCGTCTTCCGTTTCTCCATGCTCTCCAGCCTCTACGTGGCGGCGGCCATGCCCCCCGGTGTGCATACCACGATCGTGGACGAGGACGTGGAACCCCTCGACCTCGAGAGGCCCACCGACCTGGTCGGGATCTCCTTCATGACCTTCAACGCCCCCCGGGCCTACCACCTGGCCGACCGTTTCCGGGAGCGGGGCCGGACCGTCGTCCTGGGCGGGTTCCACCCCAGCTTCATGCCCGAGGAGGCCATTGCGCACGCCGACGCGGTCTGCATCGGGGAGGCCGAGACCAGCGTCCCCGGTCTGATCGCCGATTTCCGGGCCGGCCGGCTCAAGCCCTTCTACCGGGGGGGGCTGGCCGACCTGGCCGGATTGCCGGTGCCCGACCGGACGCTCATCCGGCGGGGCGCCTATATCGAGGCGGACGCCGTCCAGGCGACCCGGGGCTGCCCGCACCGCTGCTCCTTCTGCTCCATCGCCCCTTTTTTCGACCACACCTTCCGCAACCGCCCGGTCGAGGAGGTGGTGGCCGAACTGCGCCCACTGGGCCGCTTCCTGATGTTCATGGACGACAACATCATCAGCGACCGCGCCTACGCCCGGGAGCTCTTCGCCGCGATGGCGCCGTTGGGCAAGCGCTGGTTCAGCCAGTGCGGCATCGGTATCGCCCGGGACCCCGAACTGCTCCGACTTGCCTGGCGGAGCGGCTGCCGGGGCCTCTTCATCGGATTGGAGTCGCTCTCGCAGGAGAACCTGAAGGCGTGGCGCAAGAACACGAACCGGGCCTGTGATTACCTGTGCGACCTCGAGCGCATACATACCCAGGGGATCGCGGTCTACGCCGGGATCGTCTTCGGGAACGATTTCGACGGCCCCGGGGTCTTCGAAGCCACGCTGCAATTCCTGGACGAGGCCCGGGTGGACGCCCTTCAGGCCACCATCCTGACCCCCTTCCCGGGCACGGCGCTGCGGGAGGAGATGATCGGAGAGGGGCGGGTGGTCGACACCGACTGGGCCCACTACGACTTCAAGCACGTGGTCTTCGAACCGCGGGGGATGAGCCGGCGGCAACTGGCCGAGGGACATGCCCGCGTCCTCGACCGTTTCTATGCCTGGCCGAGCGTGCTGCGGCGCTGGCGCCGTCAACTCACCTACCTCTGCCCGGAGACGATCCTGCGGGCCTCGATCCCGCTCAATCTGAGCTACCGCACCCGACTGCGGGTCAACGGGGTGCTGGCCGGATGAAGCGCGGGATCTATCTCGTCCAGCCGACGTATCGGAACCCGGCCGGACAGCTGCACCGGGGTGAAAAGCTCCTCTATGCCTCGCTGGCCCTGCCCGCCCTGAGCACCACGGTCCCCGACGACTGGGAGAAGTCGTTCTGTCTGGAGTACTTCGATGAGGTGGACTACGAGACCGACGCCGAGGTGGTTGGGATCACCTCGATGGGCTACGACCTGCTGCACGGCCAGGAGATCGCCGCCGAGTTCAAACGCCGGGGCAAGACGGTCATCATCGGCGGACAGCAGGCCCATTTCAGCGCCCCGCGGTTGCGGGATGTCTGCGATGCGGTCGTCCACGGACACCCCGACCGGGAGGATATGGCGGAGCTGCTGGAAGATGCAGCGGCCGGACGGCTGAAGCCGGAATACCGGTTCGGGATGAACGTCGATTTCCCCTTCGACTACACGCTCTTCGAAGGGCGTGAGATCATGTTCATGCCATTGTTGAGCAGTATCGGCTGCCGCAACCACTGCACCTTCTGCTGCACCGCCGCCGCTTACCGGGGGCGTTTCCACCGGCGGGAGATCGATTGCGTCCTGGCCGACATCCGGACCTTCTACGACCGGAACCGGCACGCCTGTTTCGACGATCCCAACATCTACAACGAGCGGGATCACCTGATCGAGCTCTGCCGGCGGATGGACACCGAAGGATTCGAGTTGCGCTGGGGCGCCCAGTGCACGCTCGAGGTGGCCGACGATCCGGCGGCGCTCACCGCGCTCCAACGGGCGGGCTGCCGGTTCCTCATGGTCGGACTGGAATCCCTCAGCCAGGGGAGCCTGGACGCGGTCAACAAGAAGGTCCGCGCCGAGCGGCACCGCGATCGCCTCCACCGCATCCGGGAGGCGGGCATCGCGGTCGGGGGCTATTTCGTGCTGGGCCTGGACGGGGACACCCCCGCGACCTTCGATGAGCTCCGGGAGTTCATCGATACCTCCGCGATCGCGGTCCCCATCCTTAATATCCTCCTCCCGGCTCCAGGGACACCTCTCTTCGACCAGCTCACCCGGGCGGGGCGCCTACTGATCTCCGACGAGGAGGAACTCCTCCGCAACAACGCCCGTTACAGCATCGCCAGCAGCCATTGTTTCTTCGAGCCCGCCGGTATGTCCGCCCGGGAGCTCGAGACCCGATTCCTCGATCTCTACGGCCGGCTCTGCAGCTGGCCACGGATCCTGAGGCGCTCCGCCGTACCCGACCTGGAACTGGCCGCTACCCTGCTGTTCATGAACCGGGAACTGCGGAAGGGCTACCGGGCCATGCGCCGGGAACGGGCGGCGGAGAGCATCCCCACATGACCTGGTCCGTCTTCCTGCTCGAGGAGAAGCTCCCGCTGCCAGTCGAGTCCCTCAGCCTGCTCCTGCAGGAGGCGATAGGGGGGGTCGCCTTCGACTACCACCACACGCTCCGCACCCAGCATGGATGGATCGCCCGCGGGATCGAGCAGCCGGTGGCCGAACGTCTCGTCGCCTTGCTCGAACAGCAGGGGCATCCGGCGCTCGCCAAGAGCGAGGATCGGCTGGTCGGGGTGGAACACCGGTTCGTGGTGGCCAACGGAGAGCTGCGGGAGGATGCCCTGCTCATCCAGGAGAACCTGGCGGGATCGCTGAGGGCCGTGCCCTGGGATGCTCTGGCGGTGGTCGCTATCGGCAGTGTCCCGGTGACCAGGGAGAAAGCGGTTCGGGTCCGGGAGGAGACCCGGGGCGTGAACAAGGCGGTTCTGCTGACCACGGGGATCCCACTCCGGCAGAAGAAGGCCGGGCTGGTGACCCGCTTCGAGACGGTCAAGGACGAGGGGATCCTCGTCCACCTGGTCGTCCGGGAAGAACCCGCCCTCGTTCTCGAGATCCGGCCGGCTCGCTTCGACTATCACTACCTCGGCGACCGGATCGCCGGCACCCTGGTGGAGAACTTCCACCTCTTCCTGGACGACCTCGCCCGTTTCGCCGGGAAGGCCTACTGGACCGACATGTCGCGCCGGTTTCGCGCGGAAGGCGTCCTGGAGCCGGGATTCACGGACGAGAAGGACTTCCTGCGATACACCCGGTGGATCACCGAGAAGACGGTGGTCTGAGGGGCGCGAGCCACCTCCCTGCCCACGGCTCCGTACCTACTCCACCCGCAGCGCCCGGAGCGGGTCCACCCGGGCCGCCGGCCAGGCCGGCAGCCCTGATTTGACACGTCCCGGGCCTTTCTCTACCATCGTGCCGACCATTCCACCCGTGATCTCTAGGGACCGGATCGGATGACCGGATGAGGGTACCGAGCGATAACCGGGTCGTCGTTACCGGCCTGGGAGTGGTCTCCCCGGTGGGGAACGACCGGCCCTCCTTCTGGGACGCCCTCTGCCGCGGCCGGGGCGGGGTGTCGCGGATCACCCGGTTCGACGTGACGGACTATCGTTCCCAGATCGCCGCCGAGGTCAAGGGATGGGAGCAAGCCGCTGTTCTGCAGGACCGGGATGTGGCCCGGATGGACCGTTCCACCCAGTACGCGGTCGCGGCCGGGGACGAAGCATTCGCCGACGCGGGGCTGACTCCCGAAGGAGTGGACCAGGAGCGATCGGGGGTGATCGTGGGGTCCGGCATCGGGGGCTCCGAGACGATCGAGGAGGGGTACCGGCTCCTTTCCTCGAAGGGCCCCCGGGCGATCGGACCGCTCTTCGTATCGAAACTGCTGGTCAACACCGCGGCCAGCATGCTGTCGATCCGCTATGGACTGAGGGGGCCGATGTCGTCCCTCTCCCTGGCCTGTTCGACCGGCACCGACGCCATCGGCCGGGCCTTCCGGACGATCCAGCTCGGCGAAGCGGACCTCATGCTGGCCGGCGGTGTCGAGGCCTGCATCACGCCCCTGGCCTTCGCCGGTTTCTGCGCCACCCGTTCCCTCTCCAATCGGAACGACGACCCGGAGCGGGCCAGCCGACCCTTCGATCGTGACCGGGACGGCTTCGTCATGGGGGAGGGGGGCGGCATCGTCGTGCTGGAACGGCTCGACCGGGCCCGGGAGCGTTCCGCCCGGATCTACGCGGAGCTCGTCGGCTATGCCAACACGGCCGATGGATTCCATCTGACCGCTCCCGATCCGGAAGGGCGGGGTATGAGTGGTGTGATGCGGGGTGCCCTGGAAGATGCGGGCGTGGAGCCCGGCGCGGTCGACTACATCAATGCCCACGGGACCTCCACGGTCCTCAACGACCGGATCGAGAGCCAAGCCATCCTCAAGGTCTTCGGCGAGCATGCCTGGGATGTGAAGGTGAGTTCGATCAAGTCGATGATCGGGCACCTGATGGCCGCCTCGGGCGCGGTCGAGTTCGTCGCCACGGTCCTGAGCGTCTTCACCGGGGACCTCCCCCCGACCATCAACCATCAGAACCGTGACCCGGATTGCCCTCTTGACTACGTGACCACAGGTTGCATCCATACAGAACCACGGATCGCCCTCAACAACTCCTTCGGGTTCGGAGGTGGTAACTCATGCCTGGTAGTGGCGCGACATGTTGAATGACACAGTCCTGCCCTCCCTCACGATAGGCAGCGTAACCGCCCGGATCCCGATCATCCAGGGGGGGATGGCGGTGCGGGTCTCGATGGCCGGACTGGCCTCTGCGGTGGCCGAGGCCGGGGGAATCGGGACCATCGCCAGTACCGGATTGGGGGACCTGACGCAGTCCATCCGGGACTTCGAGGGTGCAGGTCGGCAAGCCCTGGTCGAGGAGATCCGCCGGGCGAAGGAGAAGACGCAGGGCCCGCTGGCGGTCAACTTCATGGGTGCCGTAACCAAGGTCGACACGCTGGTCCGGGCGGCCGTGGAGGAAGGGGTCCCCAACATCGTCTACGGCGCCGGGTTGCCCCTGAACCTCCCCGCCGTGGTGGAGGAAGGCGCGGCCAACCTCCTCCCTATCGTGAGCTCGGCCCGGGTCGCCGAACTGATCCTGAAGAAATGGGACCGGGGATTCAACCGGATCCCGGAAGCGTTCATCCTCGAGGGACCGCTGGCCGGGGGGCACCTCGGATTCTCGGTAGAACAGTTGATGGAACCCGAGAAGTACTCGTTGGACATTCTGATGCCCGACCTGCTGCGGGTATTGATACCGTTCGAGGAGAAGCATGGTCGTAAGATCCCGGTGATCACCGGCGGCGGGATCTTCGACGGTCGGGACATCGCGCGCATGTTCTCCCTGGGCGCATCCGGCGTCCAGATGGCGACCCGCTTCGTCTGCACCCATGAGTGCGACGTGGATCCCCGGTTCAAACAGGCCTATCTGGATGCGCGCCAGGAGGATGTCTGGATCATCAAGAGCCCGGTCGGTCTCCCGGGCCGGGCGATCCGGAACCCCTTCCTGGAGGAGGTCGAGTCGGGGGTGCGCATGCCCTTCTCCTGCCCCTACAAGTGCCTTAACACCTGCGGGGTCGAGGAGGCACAGTACTGCATCGCCGAGGCGCTGGTGAAATCGCAACAGGGCGATGTCGAGAACGGGCTCATCTTCTGCGGAGCCAACGTCTACCGGGTGAATCGGATCGTCTCCGTCCAGGAACTCATGGACGAGCTGGTCGCGGGATTCCTGGAAGCACAGGTGCAGATGGCCGATCGGGCGTGACGATGGGGGACCGGCCGTCCGATCCACCACCCCGGACCGGCGCAGATCCGGAACCGAGGAGATCGCGTGGAGACCGAACCGCAGGCAGAACATGTCGCCGCCGCCGAGGCCGCCGGCTTGGTCTACCTCACCGACACCGATCCGGGGATCACCCGGAGGCGAGTCGGTCGGGGTTGGGCCTACTACCGTCCTGGTGGTGCCCTGATCCGGGACCGGGCGGAGCGGCGGCGGATCGATGCGCTCGGCATCCCCCCCGGCTGGACCGACGTGTGGATCTGCCCGAACCCGCGCGGCCACATCCAGGCCACCGCCCGCGACGCCAAGGGAAGGAAGCAGTACCGCTACCACGACCGGTTCCGGGCCATGCGGGACGAGTCGAAGTTCGGTCGGATCCTGATGTTCAGCGAAGCGCTCCCCCACCTGCGGGAGCACGTCGAGCGTGACCTCTCCCTCCCCGGCCTCCCCCGGCGGAAACTGCTCGCCACCCTGGTCCGGCTCCTCAACCAGACCCTGATCCGGGTCGGCAACGAGGAGTACCGCCGCAAGAACCGCTCCTACGGCCTGACCACCCTGCGCCAGCAGCATGTCGCCGTGAGCGGGGATACCCTCCACTTCGAGTTCCGCGGCAAGAGCGGTGTCTGGCACTCCATCGACGTGACCGATCCGCGCCTGGCCCGGATCGTCCGGGAGCTCCAGGACCTGCCGGGGCAGGAACTGTTCCAGTACGTGGACCGGGAGGGCCGGCGTCACAGCGTCGACTCGGATGATGTGAACGACTACCTGCGGCTGGTCACACGGCGCGACATCACGGCCAAGGACTTCCGGACCTGGAGCGGGACGATGCTGGTGGCCCGCGCGCTCTGGGAGCTGGGTCCGCCGGCCGACCCGCGGCAGACCCGGCAGAACATCAACACCGCCCTCGACCAGGTCGCCGCCCGCCTGGGCAACACCCGGGCCGTCTGCCGGCAGTACTACGTCCATCCCGCCATCATCGAGGCGTACTCGAGCGGCCGGCCCCTGCCGACGCCCCCCAGGAAGCGGAAGGCCCGCCGGCCGACGGCCGCCCTCCGGGCCGACGAGACCGCGGTCCTGCAGTTCCTGCAGCAGCAGATCGCCGGTCACCGGAAGGGGTGAGAGGCGCAGAGCCGAGCAGTCTCGAGATGGCCAGGGTGAAATACTTAGGACTGCTTATATGCACGGAATTGACACATCCACCCCGCCTATCTAGTCTCCGGACATCCGGCTGAGGTATCTACGCTCCTGCCTCAGTCCGCCCGAGCCGGTCGAGCATCTCCATCTCACGCATCGGTACGCCGCTCCGATCGCGGCCCGGTAGCGACACGACGGCAGTTGATGGGAGCATGCCATGACTTCCCGCCCTGCTCCGATCCTCCTCTTCTACCTCCTCGTGGTCATGCTCCTGCCGGCACCGGTTCCGGCATCCGCCCAGTCGCAGACCCAGTTGCCGTTGCTGGTAGGAGTCCTGGATTTCGAAGCGAACGATGTGCGTTCTTCCGAGGTTCTTTCCATCGCCGCCCGCCTGCGTATCTATTTGAACCGGAGTCAGGTCTTCGAGGTCCTGGAACGCCGGCAGATGGAAGGGATCTTGAGAGAGCAGGGATTCCAGCTCTCCGGTGCCTGCGATACCGACGAATGTGTCGTCCAGGCCGGGAAGATCCTGGGGGCCCGCAAGATGGTCGCCGGGAGCGTATCGAAAGTCGGCAACGTCTACAGTCTCCAGGTGCGGATCGTGGATGTGACCACGGGCCGGATCGAGCAGACCGCCTTCGCCGACACCAAGGGAGACCTCGGCAATGTCCTGCAGGAGGGCGCGCTTCAAGTCGCACTCGAGCTGATCCAGGCGGTACGCGTGAGTCTCGGCATGCCGCCGTCGGAGGATCTGTTCGGCGAAGAGGCCCAACTGCGCGGCCGGACCGGCCCCGTCCGTTACCCCAACGGGTGGCACTTTCGTTGGCATGCCGGCATCGGTCCCTACCAGATAGCGACCGGGAATGACTACGACGCCGATCTGGGCGGTCTCGGGGTATTACAGGAAATGGCGGTCGGAATGACCCTGTCCGACCGGCTCTCCCTCCTGCTGGTGTTCTCGGCCGTCGCCTCGCTGGGGGAGCTGCAGCTGGACTACGGGGACCGGATCGCCAGTGCTGCCCTGGATACCAGCATGATACAGTTCGGCGGAATGGTAGGCCTCGCCTACTACCTGGTCCCCCGCAGCTGGTACGTCTCTCTGATGATCGGTGCCGCCTCATGGTCTCTCCAGACGACCAGCGTCCCGATCGATGAATCGGCCTCGGGATCGACCTACGGCTTCACGATCGCGAGTGGAGCCATGGATTACGGTCTCGAATTCATCCTCGGCAAGGAGTATTGGATCTCGCACCGGATCGGATTCGGGATGGCCTTGAGGGGGATGCGTTTCACGAAGTCGTCGTCCTACGGGGCGCAGGTCACCTTCATCTGGGACTTCTGAGAGGACCGCTCGAACCATGGTGAACCGAAGCCTGTCCCCGATACGCCCTCCTGCCGCAGCATGGCAGCGACTTGACCGGGAAGGCCGGGAGCCTGCCATGACCCTCCGGCACGATCTGAGCCGCCTCCTTTTCCTCTGCCTGTTCCTTGTCCTGCTCTCACCGATCGCGGGGTCCGCCCAGTCGCAGACCCAGCTGCCGATGCTGGTGGGGGTCATGGAACTCGAGGCCAACGGTGTGAGCGTCTCCGAGGCCCGTTCCATCGCCGATCGTCTGCGCATCTATCTGAACCGGAGTCAGGTCTTCGAGGTCCTGGAACGCCGGCAGATGGAGGGGATCCTGAGAGAGCAGGGTTTCCAGCTCTCCGGGGCCTGTGACACCGACGAGTGCGTCATCGATGTCGGGAAGATCCTGGGTGCCCGTAAGATGATCGCCGGGAGTGTGTCCAAGGTCGGCATCGTCTACAGTCTCCAGGTCCGGATCGTGGATGTGACCACGGGCCGGATCGAGCAGACGGCCTTCGCGGACACCGGGGGGGATATCGGGAATGTTCTGCAGGAGGGCACACTCCGGGCCGCGCTCCAGCTGATCCAGGCGGTACGCGTGAGTCTCGGCCTGCCTCCGTCGGAGGATCTGCTCAGTGAAGAGGCCCAACTGCGCGGCCGGATCGGACCCGTCCGCTACCCCAACGGATGGCACCTGCGCTGGAACATCGGTGGAGCCTCATACACCATAGTGACGAAGGGCAGCTTCGATGCCAATCTGGTCGGCAGTGCGGTCTCGAATGATGTAGAGATCGGAGTGGCCATCTCGGACCGGCTTTCTCTCCTGATGGGGATCACGGGAGTCACTTCGCTGGGGCTGAAGTTCGATTACGGGGACCGGGTCGTCAGTCCGGCCCCGGATACCTCCGTGTTCGTGCTGGGGGGCATGCTGGGTGTCACCTGCTACCTGGTCCCCCGCAGCCTGTACGTGTCCGTGATGGCCGGGGGCTCCCGATGGGACCTCAGAGAGTATAAAGAGGTCCCCAAGGAGGACGGGACGGGCACCGAGAAGAAGTATTCCACGTTCGCCTACGGCGACAGTGGGTTCGGGTTCCAGGTCATCATCGGCAAGGAGTGGTGGATCTCACGCAAAGTCGGCTTCGGGATGGCCGGGAAGGGGATGTTCTATTCAAAGGCCACTGCCTACGCACTGTTGGGTACCTTCATCTGGGACTTCTAGCGGACCGTCCATGCCCGGTCACCGGTCCCAGACCCTGCTCGCGTTCTCGCTCTCCATCGCGGTACTGAGTACGTCCGATCCGACCGCCGCCCAGGTCCGCTATGTCTCCGAGGAGGCGGTCGGGATCGGTGTGCTGGGGGAGTACGGCACCCACTTGGGGCCGCAGATGATCTCTGCCCAGTTGCTGGTCTGCCCGCGGGGTCCCTTTATCCTCGCCTTCACGGGCGGGGCCGGGACGATTGAGACCGTCCCCATATCCTCCGGGTTTGCCGGCGAGGACCCCCGTGAGACGTATTACGGACCGCGGCTGGGTGTCCGGCTGAGTCGGCGGGGGAGCGAACGTGCCCTGCAGGTCTGGGCGATCGGGGGCTGGGAGGGGCAGGAGATCACCCATCCTGAGATCACCGCGGCCGAGGGTGAGTTGAAGACGAACGGGCCGGTTCTGGGAGTGATGCTCCAGCAGCTCATGGACCGTACCGACGCGAGGGACATCTGGTTCGACGGCTCCCTGGAGCGCTACAATCTGACCGTCCACATCAAGAACGGCGACAACTACATGGACATCTGGGACCCGACGATCACCTACCAGGCGGGTCTCACCTTCGCCTTCAAGGGGGGGCGGACCCGGCCCCGCTCGACCCTGGTGCGCGCCTTCGCTCGGGTCACCGAGTGGGACCTCTCCTTCGGGATCAGTGTGGGACTGATGTGGGAAGCAGCCTCGGTCTTCTAGAACCTGTCGTCCTGCTGAGACGCGCCACTCTGCTGCTTCACCTTACCTTCTGCCTCTCCGAATAGCCGAACTCCACCTGGGTCAGGCTGACGTCCAGGTCCCTTTCTCGATCAGCGGATCCGCTTCAAGGCCTCTTCGATGGCCTTGTCCAGCTGCGGGTCGGTCCCGGCCAGTTCGTGGTTGAGGTCGTTGATCACCGGCACGTCGGGTACGACCCCCCCGATCCGCTCCAGGTCCTGCCCGTCCAGGGTGTAGCAGCCCCAGAAGGGGAGCCGGAAGGAGCCGCCGTTGAGCAGCCCCGAGGAGGTGGTGAAGATCAGCCAGCCGTAGGTCGTGTTGCCCACGATGGGACCGCGCTGCAGGGCCTTGAACCCGTTGGCCGTCATCTCACCATCGCTCAGGGTGACTTCGTTGGTCACCAGCACCACCGGTTTGTCGGAGTAGCCGAAGGTGGACTGCCGCGTCTCGGGCATGCCGCGCACCCGCCACTTGGCGTAGACGGGGCGGGTCAGGGCGTCCAGCACCTTGTCGTGGATGTTCCCCCCCATGTTCCAGCGCACATCCAGGATGAGGCCGGCGCGCGGGACGGCGTCCCGTTCCAGCTCCTTGAGGTAGCGGGTCAGGTCCCCCTGGCCCATGGCCGCCATCCAGAGGTAGGCGACCCGGTCCCCCGTCTTCTCCTTCACGTAGGCCTTGCGGCCGGCGATCCACTCTTCCCGGATCAGGTTCTTCTCGGCCCCTTCGGAGATGGGGGCCACGTCCACCGTGAAGGGATCGCCCCCCCGGGCCTTGCGGAGTTCCAGGCGCACCCGCCGGCCGACCTTGCCGTTCAGCAGCGGCCAGATGTTCTGCTGTGGATCGACCCGTTCGCCGTCGATGGCCAGCAGCACGTCCCCTTCACCGATCCGGTCGCGGACCTGCCAGAGGGGACCGTCCTTATAGACCTTCCCGATGGTGACCCGGCCGCCGGTGAACTGGAGCCGGGCGCCCAGGTGGGCGCTCGGTTTGTCGATACTCTGGCCGCCCCGAGGCCCGCTGATACCGGTGTGGGAGGAGTTGAGCCGCCCGATCATCTCGTTGGCATAGTCGTAGAAGTCGCGGTCCTCGCGCACCTGGGCCAGCACCGGCAGGAAGGACTCGTAGGTCTTCTTCCAGTCGAGATCGTGGTGGGTCTCGTCGTAGTAGTAGTGCTCGAGCACGTAGTAGACCTCGGCCAGCATCTGCCGGTAGTCGGCGGTGCGGTCCACCTCGATGCGGGTGTCGAAGGAGACCGCGCTGGAACGCCCGTTGCCGACCTCGATGCGCGAGAGCTTCCCGCCGCTGGTATAGTAGAGGTACTTGCCGGCGGTATCGAACTGCAGGTTGCCGGGGTTGGAGACGCTCTCGGCGAAGCGCTCCGGCCGGCCCCAGCGCCCCTCTTTGTAGGTCGCCTTCCAGATCCGGCCCGTACCGTCCAGGTTCGAGATCCAGTAGGCCGTCTCGCTCTCTTTGGGGGATACCACCAGGTTGCGGGCGTCCACCGGGGTGTCGGCCACCGTCTCGGTCTGGCGGTCGATATCCTCCAATCGCAGGACGACGGCGACTTCTTCCTCTTTCTTCTTCTCGGTCGAGGCTTCCGCCGGGGTGAAGAGCTCTTCGAACTTGGTCTCGTCGAACTCGACCGGCCGGGGGAGCAGGCGTACCCGGTAGACGTCGCTCTTGCCCGTGAACTCGGGGAAGGAGTGGCCGTAGCGGTTGGAGAGGAAGAAGACCGACTTCCCGTCCGGCGACCACACCGGTGCGTTCTCATCCCAGGCCGTGTTCGTCAGGGGGGTCTTCTCCCCGCTCTGGACGTCCACCGCCAGGATGTTCTGCTCGGCCCCCGCCTCGGAGACGACCGCCAGGTAGCGGCTGTCGGGAGACCACTCGCTGCCCGACCCGAAACGGCCGCCGAAGGCGTCGCGGATCACCAACCGGTCCCCCTGGCCGTCCAGGCCGACGATCCGGATCTCCCGCTTGCCGTGGACATAAGCGATCCACTTCCCGTCGGGGGAGACCTGAGGGTGGAGGACATCCTCACTCGTCTCGGTGAGTCGCCGGGGCGGTTCCTCCCCCAGCGCGGAGACGATGAAGAGGTCAGGATTGGCCCCGGCATCGGAGACGTAGATGATACGGGTGCTCTCCTTGTCCCAGGTGATGTCCCGCTCCCGACCGGGTGTGTGGGTGATGTTGCGCGCGTACCCCCCCTCGCTGGAGAGCACGAAGACCTCGCCTCGTACCACCACCGCGACCTTCTTGCCGTCGGGGGCGACGGCGTATTCGCTGACCGGAGCGTTCTCCACGAAGAAGGAGCGGTTCTCACGCAGCTCGGCCGGGGCTTCGATCGGCACCGCCCTGGTGCGTCCACTCTCCAGGTCGACCGTCCAGATCCCGAAATCGCGCTCGAAGACCCCCTGCGGGACGTTCCGGGCCACCCGGAAGGCCCGCACGTCCTGTTCGCGGAAGCGGGTGACGGCCTTCAGGTCGGAACCGTCGGCCGCCACGCTCCAGACGTTGCCGATCCCCGTCTGGCGGTCACTGGTGAAATAGACGCGATCCCCCCTCGGGCTCCAGGCGGGGCAGAAGGCGTTCGCCTCGTCGCCGAAGACCTGCCGGGCGCGCGCCTCATCCAGGGCTTTGACCCACAGCTTGGCGCTGTTGGCCCCCCGATAGCCGCGCCGCCACTTCGAGCCGTTCTCCATGCCCAGCGAGATGAGCAGGCTTCGCCCGTCGGGACTGATCCGCGGGTCGTAAGGCCATGACCAGTAGGTATCGAGCACCGGTTCAGGGTTGCCCCCGGCGACCGCGATCCGCCAGGTGCTGGCGTTGGAGGTGCGTCCGGAGGTGAAGTAGACCCACCGGCCGTCGGGGGAGAAGTCCCCGGCCACGTCATTGCCGGTATGGAAGGTCAGTTGGCGCGGCTCGCCGCCGCCGGCGGCGACGATGAAGATGTCATTGTTGCCGAACCGGTCGGAGGTGAACGCGAGCCACTTCCCGTCCGGACTCCAGACCGGCTCCCGCTCGTAAGCGGAATGGCCGGTGATGCGGGTGGCCCGTCCCCCGGTCGCCGGCACCGTCCAGATATCCCCCAGGTAGGAGAAAGCGATAGTGCTCCCGTCGGGGGAGAGGGCGGGGTAGCGCCCGCCGATCAGGCGTTCGGTCTGGGCCGCCAGCGGTGAGGCGGTCGCCAGGATCAGGCCCAGGACCAACGACAGGACGGCGGCGGTGTCGGCACGGCGGGTCGTCATGATGCGGTCTCCCTCCGGGATGGGACGTGGGGCGACGGGACCTCTTCCGCCATTATCCCGGGCGGTCGGGAGGTCTGCAACCGATCCGAATGCCGGGTCCGCCGGGAGTGTGTTCAGTGTTCCGTCGGGTCGGGAGGTACGGCGAAGCCCAGTCCCCGCATGAGATCGAGGGCGTTGCCGCGCCCGACCACCCCGGGGTGCAGCCGGTAATCGAAGAGCAGGCGTCCCTGCTCCAGGCGGTCCTCGAAGTGGACGTTGACCACCTGGGCGGGCAGGTCGCGCTCGATGCCGGCCAGCGCCAGGTCGTGGGTGGTCACCAGTCCGATCGCTCCGGCCTCGAGCAGCCCGCGCACGACCACCCAGGAACCGATCTTCCGGTCGTGCGAGTTGGTCCCGTGCAGGATCTCGTCGAGCAGGAAGAGGAGAGGATCCCGGGCGGCCAGGTCGGTGATCCGGTGGAGCCGTTCGATCTCGGCGTAGAAACGGGACCGGCCGTCCTGCAGGGAATCCTCGATGTGGATGGTGGCGCCGATCCCGAGCGGGGAAAGGCGCATCCGGTGCGCCCGGACCGGCGCCCCCGCCCGGGCGAGTACGACATTGACCCCCACCGTGCGGAGCAGGGTGCTCTTGCCCGACATGTTGGAACCACTCACCAGCAGGCAGGCCGGGGCGGGGGAGACCAGGCGCAGGTCGTTGCGCACACACACCGCCGGATCCAGCAGGGGGTGACCGATCCCCTCCGCCTCCAGCTGGACGGCCCAGGTCTCGGCCGGCTCCGGGAAGGGATCGTCCGGATGCTCCCAGTGGTAGGCCGCCAGTGCCTCCAGCGCCTCCCAGTCGCCGAGCGCCTCCAGCCAGCCCGCCACCGCAGGACCGCAGCGCCTTCGCCAGCGTTCGATGGCCAGCGTGAGGTGGAGAGGGAGGAAGAGCACGAAGGCCAGGGGGGCGAAGAGCATGTTGCGGGTGGATTCGAGCCAGCCGCACAGCCGGTCGAGCCGGGCTACCACCTGTGAGGCGGGCCGTCCCCCGGCGGTCAGCGCCCTCCGCAGTCGCACCAGCCGGGGTGTGAGCACTTCCTCGGCCTCGATCCGGGCGGTCAGCCGGGCGAGGGCGCGCAAGCCCATGCGCACCCGCTCCAGGTCGGCCCGCACGATCGCGGTGCGGCGGCGGGCCAGGGTATCGATCCCCCAGGCCAGGAAGGCGGCCGTCCAGAAGAGGAGGGGGCCGGCACCCAGGTCCCAGACCGCGATGCCGGCGACCAGCAGCGCACTCCCGGCCACCCCCCCGGCCCGCAGCAGCCGCCGGGTACGCGTATCGAGCCCGGCCCCGGCCCCCGCCCAGCGCTGGAGCCGGCCGGAGGGGATGTCGGGCATCGTCCCGCCGGCCACGACCGTCAGTTCCTCACGCAGGTCGAGTCGCCCGGCGAGCTCGCGCACCGCTTCCTGCCGCCGGGCGACCTCTTCGGGTGGGGCGGGCTCGAGCAGCCACCCGGCCAGGCGCTCCGCTCCCGTCTCGGTACGGGCGGTGCAGAGCAGTTCGAAGAGCGAACCGGTTCCGAACAGGTCGAGGTCGACCGCGTAGGGATGGTCGGCGGGAATCGGCCCGGCCCGGTCGCGTCCGGTACCCGCCCAGCAGTGTCCCAGCCGGCGCAGCCCCTGCTCGTAATGCCCTCGGGCCAGCCGTGCCCGCTGGGCCCGGCGGTCGATCCGCCGGTGGAGGAGGACCAGCGCGCAGAAGAGAAGGAAAGGGACCAGGAGCCACCAGGGGGAGAGCCTGACCGGGGCGAGGGCCAGCACCCCGGTGACCAGGCCGAGCCCGGCCGCCGCCAGCCGGAGATCGGCCAGCCGTGCGCTCTCCCGTTCCGCCGCGCGGCAGACCTGGTCATGCTCCCGGAAGCGTCGCTGGTACTCGGCCTGAGGATCTTCACGCTCCATGCTGTCACTATACCGGATCGATGCCGGAGGAGGTTCCCGCAAAGACGCTTAACGAACAGTCCGTGTACTGGTCTGCTCCTGCACCGTGAAGGGGTTGTCGCCGACAGCCGGGTGGCGGACAGAACCGGCGACCCCACGACCGTGGTTGTCCCGACCCCTCCAAACGGAGTATGAGGAGTGACGGACCCCGGCAGCGGGAGGCGGTTATGCGGTTCACAGTGGATCAGGCTCTCTTCGAGCACTTCCCCGGACTGGTCATCGGGGTAGTGGTGGCACGGGGGCTGTCCACCCCGGCCGATCCGGGGATGGTGGAGAAGATGCTGGCGGAGGCCGAAGCCGACCTGTCGGCCGAGTGGAAGGAGCAGCCTGCCCAGGAACACCCCCGCATCGCCCCCTGGCGGGAAGCCTTCCGGACGATGGGTCTGTCGGCCAACAAGATGCACAGCTCCATCGAAGCCCTCGCCCGGCGGGTGCTGGGTGGGAAGGGGGCTCCACGGGTGCTGCCGCTGGTCGATTTCTACAACGCGGTCTCCCTGCGTCACCGTATCCCGATGGGAGGGCACGACCTGGATACTCTGGAGGGAGACATCCGGCTCGGCTACACAGCCGGTAACGAGCCCTTTCAGGCGATGTTCTCCGACGAGGTGGAGCAGGTCGCCTCGGGTGAAGTCGCCTACCTGGACGGAGCGGAAGTGCTGACCCGCCACTGGGTCTGGCGGCAGAGCCACAAAGACCGGATGCGCCCGGAGTCGTCTGATGTGTTCGTGCCCGTGGACGGGTTGGGGGAGGTCGGGGAGGGGGTGGTCCGGCTGGCGGTTCAGGAGGCGGAGAGAGGGCTGGCCACCATCTTCGGTGCCCGCACCCGGATCGGACTGCTGACTGTGGAGGCACCGGTGATGGAACTGGAGGAGTGATCGGCCATCAGGCCGGCCAGGTTCCGTCGGGCATGGAAGACGCGGCTGGCCACGGTGCCGCGCGGCACGCCCAGCATCTCCGCCACCTCGTCGTAGGCTAGTCCGAGCACGTCCTTGAACACCACCGCTTCGCGCAATGTCGGCGAGAGCCGGTCGAGGGCCAGCTGCAGCTGCCGCATCCGTTCCGTGATCTCGACCTGCCGGCCGGGGTCCTCCCCGGAGACCACCTCGGGCAGTTCCCTTCCCTCGGTCGGGGAGAGGAGCCAGCGCCGACGGCGCCGGCGGGTGCGCAGCGCTTCCAGCGCCAGGTGGCGGGCAATGGCGGTCAGCCAGGGGAGGAAGGGCCGGTCAGGATCGAGACGGTCGATCCGGCGCCACGCCTTCACGAAGGCATCCTGGGTCAGGTCGCGGGCTTCCTCCTCGTCCCCGGTCAGGGCCCGCATCATCCGGTAGATGCGTCCCTCGTAGGCCCGCACCACCGGTCCGTAGGCCGCTCCTTTGCCGGCCTGGCAGCGCAGGAGCAGCGCGCGCTCTTCATCCCTGCTCATCGGGGTGGACCTCCAAGACCTGGGTGAGATTCTCCCGGTAACGGTCGAACGCACGGTGTCCGGCCCGGGTCAGGCTGAGCAGGGTGTTGGGCTTCTTACCCACGAACTGCTTGGCCACCCGGACGTAGCCGGCTTCCTCGAGCCGGGTCAGGTGGGAGGAGAGGTTGCCGGCGGTCAGCCCGGTCTGCCGCTGCAGGAAGAGGAAGTCGGCACTCTCGACCACGGCGAGCAGCGCCATGATCAGCATCCGGGCCGGTTCATGGATCAGCCGGTCGAGCCCGGTGAGGGGGTTCTCCCCCCCGGTCACCTCAGGCCGCGGAGACATCGTCCCGCTCCCGGGGCAGGGGGTAATCGTGCAGGAAGGTGACCAGGGCCACCAGACCCATGGCCACCATAAGGGCGCCCGCCACCAGGAAGGGGAGGCCGCTCTCCAGGTAGATCCCGGAGCTGATCGCCCCGCCCAGCAGGATGGCCAGGAGGTAGCCCCGGGTGAAGTCCATGAACCAGAAGAGAAAGAGGGTGGGGATGGAGATGCCCAGGGCGCCCACCACGGTGAAGGCGAGCCGGGTGGTGCTGATCGGGGCGGCTCCCCCGAGGGGTATCAGGACGAGGATGGCCTGCAGCACCACCATCGCACCCAGGGCGACCCGGGCGGTCCGGATTCGGCTGCGCCGGGCCGGGCTCGGCTTGAAGGTCCCCAGGCGGGGACGGGTGATCCACCGCCGGCCCGCGATCGGGATCAGGCAGGCGGCCACGAAGTAGGCGATGAAGAGGAGGCCGAGCGCAGCGTGCTCCCGGGTGGGATCGAAGAAGCCGAACAGCCAGACCGCCCCGACCAGCAGTCCCATCTCGATGTCGATGAGTCCGTCCCGGAACTGGCTGGTGAAGGTCCGCCGTTCGAGCCGGTCGAGGTCGATCGGTTGTGACATCGTAACCCTCCTCGGACTTTCCCCGGCGGGTCGCCGCCGGTCGTCTGGCCGGGTCTCGTTCGGCTGTCCCGTCCCCGGGCGCCGTCGGGCCGTCTGCCAAGTAGTTTGTACTACAAAGTCATTTGCCAATCTACCATGAATTACGGGAGCGTCAAGGGGAAGTTTCACCGGCGGCCTCTTCTTTCGACCTCTTCTTTCCCGCGACCCCTTCTTTCCCGCTCTGCGCGCTTGTGCTAGTGTCCTGACTCAGGACACGAGTCTCCGGGCGGGAGAGGGGTCTGCCGCCGATCGGCGCCGCCGGCGGCGGAAGCCGGGCCGGCGGCTGTCGCAGAGGGGTGGGAGGTACCCAGCACGATGCCCACGGTTCACCGGGAGGGCGCCGGATACCGGCGCGATCTCCGATTCTCTCACCGCCGGCCGGGTGCCTGGGTCGCCGCTTTGCTCCCGGTCCTCCTCGGGTTGCTCGCCGCCTGCGTGCGCACCACGCCGGTCCGGACGGTCCGGCGGCTCGCCCCCTTATGGATCGAGACGGCTCCCCCCCCCGATTTGGAGATCACCGTCCAGTGGGCCTCCCCGGCCGAGCGGCGCGAACTGATCCAGGCCCCCGACCCCGGCGCCTGGATCGAGCACTACTGGCGGCTGTGGGACCCCTCACCGGGCACCGAACGCAACGAACTGCGGGAGGTGCTGCGGCAGCGGGGGGCGGTGCTGGCCACCCGCTTCCCCGGCACTCCCCTGGCCGAGGTCACCGAACCGTGGGCCTCCTATTTCTACGAAGGGCTGTGGAACCAGCTCGACCGCTACCGGAGCGGGCCGGACGACCTGCTTTGGCTCAGCTTCAACCGGGGGGGAGTCCGCCGGAGGAGCCTGCAGCCCGGGGAACGGCCCCCGGGCAACCGGAGTCAGGACATCCCCTCCCTCGACCAGGCCTGGGAGACGCTGCAGGACCCCTCCGCCGACGAGGTGCGCCGCATCCGTGCGCTGGAAGCCATCACCTGGTACGAGCTGCCCGTGATCGGTCAGGAACTGCTCGCCTTGCCCGCTTCGATCGCCGCCGAGCTGGGCCCGGCCTGGGACCGGCGGCTGCTGATACTGGCCCAGCGGATGAGCCTCCGGCTGGGGGTGGCGGGGGTGCGCCGCCTGGCGGCCATGACCGCCCTGCAGGAGCCCCCCGAGTTCATCCTGCGGCGGGCCGCTGCTCCGGCCTACAGCGAGGCACTCTTCCGCACCGATCTGCGCGGCGCGCAGCGCCGCTGGCAGACCAGCTCGTACCAGAGCCTCCGGGCCCCCCATCCACGGATCTGGACGCAGCCCGATTCCCTCTTCGCCGCGCTGGCGGCCCGCTATCCGGAACCGGAGAGTCCGACCGGCTGGAGTTGGGAGGGGGATGTCGCGCTCGCCCTCGGGCCGCCGGCCTTCTTCGGGCGGATCGCGATCCGGGGAACGACCCCCGGTCTCGGGGATGCCTACTTCCTCTTCGGCCGGGCGGAGGTCCAGCGGATCCGTTCCGCCCAGCAGGGCAGGGTCGAGGCCGTCCAGGTCGGTGACCTGGTCCGGCAGTGGTCCGGTGAGGACCCGAGTCGCGGGAGCGGGCGGCGAACCCAGGCCGAGACCCTGGCCCGCAGCCTCGGCCGGATCCTGGAGCGGAGCGGGACCGAGACCGATCTGCCGGTCACCGAGGGGATGCTGGCCGAGCTCACCAGCCTGCTCCCGCCGGGGGTCTACGACGTGGGCCTGCCGGGGCGGGCCAGAGGCATCCCGATCCAGGCGGATGCGGTCCTCTTCCCGGCCGCCCAGGGAGTGGATATCCTGGTCAGCTTGGGGATCCTCGTCACCGATGTGCAGGCGGTCCGCCACCTGGGCCGGGTGGAGACCGACCTGATGACGCGCTGCACGTTGATCGATGAGGTCGGGCGGGAGCTGGAGTCCGCCACCCACAGCGGGGCGAGCGTGCTGGAGGAGTGGAAGGACCTCAATGAACTCCCCCATCTGGTGGACGTCTTCTCCTTCCGGACCGGTCGGGGCCGGCGCACCCTCTACCTCTCGGCCCTCGATCCCCGGAGCGACCGATCGGGTGGCGTGGTGATCTTCCTGCCCGAGCGGAGCGCCCCCAACGGTTCCAGCCTTCGCCTGAGTGATGTGGTGGTGGCCGGTGAGCTGGGCGACAGTCCGGATCCCCCCGACCAGTACAGCCGGGGAGGGTGGCGGGTCGTCCCCTACCCGGGGCGCACGCTCTTCTACGAGGAGCCGCTCGCGATCTACTTCGAGATCCACGACCTGGCCCGTTCCGATGTCGGCGACTACGTCTGGGAGGAATCGTACTACATCGTGCCCGAGAAGGCAGGGCAGGGGGTCGTACGCATCCCCAGTCCCGACCGGAACAACCAGATCCGCATCCCGGTGCAGCGCGGCCTGATGCTCGACCTGACCAGTCTGCGCACCGACTACGAGGGCCCGGTCATTCTCCTGGTGGTGGTGCGTGACCTCACCTCGGGAGCCTGGGCGGCCAGCGCAGTGCGCATCACACTGACCTCCCGGGGGGATCCCCGGTCGGGGGGCGCTGAAGATATCGGTCGTACCACCGGCAGAAGGAGATAGGATGAGCGTGGACCGAACCCAGGGAGGAGCCGCATGAACCGTCGAGGAACCATCGCCGCCATCTCCGCGAATCTGCGCCCGGTTCCGATCGCGTTGGCCGGCGCAATCATGCTCTTCGCCGGGGGTGCCGGCCGGCATCAGACCCCTCAGTTGCCCCCCGGCTACACCGCGAAGAGTCCGAAGGTGAGCCGGATCCTCCATGAGATGTCGATCGATTCTATGGCTGTGATCCTGCGACGGATGGAAGCCTTCGGAACGCGTAACACGCTCTCCGACACAGTCAGCGAAATCCGCGGGATCGGGGCCGCCCGCCGCTGGATCCACCGCAAGTTCCGGAGTTACTCCCCCCGCCTGCAGGTCTTCTTCCAGTCGGAGACGACCCCGGCCGAAGCGCGCGGCCGCTTGCCCGGGGGCACCACCCTGGTCAACGTCGTGGCGGTGCTGCCGGGGACCCACCCGGTCTTGAAGGAGCAGCACATCGTCATCAGCGGGCACTACGACAGCATCAACCTCGATCCGCCGCGCGAGGGGGACACCTGGGGCCAGCGCGACGCCAACCGTCCGGCCCCCGGAGTGAACGACGACATCAGTGGGGTGGCCACGGCCATGGAGATGGCCCGGGTCTGCTCGAAGTACGAGTTCGACAAGACCTTCGTCTTCGTGGCTTTCGTAGCTGAGGAGCAGGGGCTGCTGGGGGCCGCACTCTACGCCCGCCGGGCGAAGGCGGACAGCCAGAGAATCGAAGCCGTCCTGAACATGGACATGATCGGCAACAGCGTGCGGGGTGGGGGGGCGCCCAGCCGGCCTCGCCTGGTGCGCGTCTTCAGTGAGGATCCGATGGACTCCCCCTCCCGCCAGATCGCCCGTTACCTGGAGACGATCGGAGAGCGCTACGTACCCGACATGGATATTGACCTGGTCTGCAGGCTCGACCGCTTCGGCCGCGGGGGGGACCACACCGCCTTCAACCGCGAAGGATACGCAGGAGTGCGCCTGGTCGAGGCCAACGAGGACTACGACAAGCAGCACTCCTACGATGACACCTTCGCTCATCTCGATCCCGACTACCTGATCCGCAACGCGCGGATCGAAGCAGCCACCGCAGCCACCCTGGCCGATGCACCCTCCGCGCCCATCCCCATGCGTCTGGGCCGCGGTGGAGGCTACGATGCCCAACTCCAGTTCCAGCCTTCCACGGGGGAAGTGATCGGCTATGTAGTGGCCGTGCGGGCGACCACCGCCCCGCGCTGGGAGCGCTTCTACTGGGTGGCCGAACCGGAGAAGATGAGCCGCGGAGAACGGAGCTGGCTGCAGGTCACCCTGCCCCACCTCGATATCGATGAGGTGGTCCTCGGAGTGGGAGCGCTGGGACGGGACGGATATCCTTCCCTGATCGCACCCTACCTGCGGTAGCGGGATCCATGGAACCACCGCTCCGGGCCACCCGATACCAGCGCAAGATCGCCGCCGGGCTCGACCGCGCCCTGCGACAGGCCTGGACCCCGGGCCGTCCGTCGGAACTCTCCGAGATCCGCCTCATCGTCTTCAGCGACCATCACCGGACCGATCGCGGCCGCACCGACGATTTCCGGATCTGCGAACCGGCCTACAGTGCCGCTCTCGGCTGGTACCTGGAACAGGGACACCAGCTGCTCCTGCTGGGGGATGTCGAAGAGCTCTGGACCACTCATCCCGACCGGGTACTCAGCTCCTACCGGACGGTCATGGAATTGGAACGCGCCTTCATGGAGGGGGATCGCCTCTGGCGCTTCTGGGGGAATCACGACGACCTGTGGCAGCATCCGGGCGCGGTGGCCCATTGGCTGGAGCCCGTGTATGGGCCCCAGCTGCGCATGATCGAGGGGATGCGGATCGAGATCACCGCCGCCGGGAAGACACTCGGCACGCTCTTCTTCACCCACGGGCACCAGGGGGAGTTCTTCAGCGACCGGTACGGTCGGCTCGGTCAGTGGGGCTCCCAGACCTTCCTGCGGCCGTGGAAACGGGTGACCCGCGCCCCCTCGGTGACGCCGGCCAGCGACAACCGTTTACGCAAGCGCCACAACATCGCCATGTACCTGTGGGCCCTCCGCCACCCCGGGACCGTCCTGATCGCCGGGCATACCCACAAGCCGGTCTTTTTAACCCGCGAGAACACCGAGCGGATGGAGCAGCAGCTGGCCGAGCGGCGGCAGGAGCCCGGCTGGCCCCCCTCCGAACTCGCCCGCTCCCGCGCCGAGATCGAATGGATCAAGGCCGAGCAGCGACTGCAGTGCGAGGAGGTGGAGGAGGAACTGCGCCCGCTCACCCCCTGCTACTTCAACACCGGCTGCTGTTCGTTCCGCGATGGTGACGTGACCGGCCTGGAGGTGGCCGACGGGAAGATCCGGCTGGTGCGCTGGCCCGACGACCACAAGCTGCCGCGCCCGAAGACTCTGGTCGAGGCCTCGCTCGCCGACGTACTCACCGACGCGTTGCGGTCGGCATCGACTCGCCCGCCGTGCGCGTGAGGATTCTGTTCAGCGGCTGGTGACCATTTCCGACGACACAGAGGTATGCACGTCGAAACGGGGCGGATGCTCCAGGTGCTTCTTGACCGCACACTGGTCGGCGGCCCGGATCACCGCCTCCCGGTACTTCTCCGGGAAGCCGGCGGGGAGCTGGATGTCCAGTTCGACCCCGGCGACCATCCGGGTGACCGGGTCCAGGGTCATCCGCTGGACGATGCGCAGGTCATCGGTCGGCAGGCCGCGCTGCTGGCAGAAACCGAGCACGTAGATACCGGCACAGGTGCCGATCGAGGCCAGGAAGAGGGCGAAGGGAGCGGGGGCCGTCCCATCCTGGTTGGTCGTTATGGTCAGGGGGCCGGCCAGCGCGTCCACGCGGGCGCCGCCGGGGAAGACGATCTCGAGCTCCATACCGGTCTGCTCCGTTCCGGGGTGTTCGATTCCAGGAATGTTCGGTCAATCTATCGTATTCAATAATATAAGATAGTATAGAAGAAGCAAGCCCATCCAGCAGTTACCGCATCGGGAGGTGAACTTCGGTCCGGCCCGGTCGGGGCTACTCCTGGCCGCTCCAGCAGAAGGTGCAGACCTTCTCGGCCGGGAGCCCGATCGCCTCGATCAGGTCGTCCATCCGCTGGTAGCGCAGGGTGGTCAGCTTCAGGCGGTCCCGGACGCGCTCGACCATCCGGGCATGCCGCTCACTATCCGGGTCGGTGTAGCCGACCGGAACCCCGGCGTCGGTGCCCTCGAGTTCGGCCACCGCCCGGCGGCCGGCCAGGTCGAGTTCGGAGCGGGAGCGGCTGAAGTTGAGGTACTTGCAGCCGAAGCAGAGGGGGGGGCAGGCCGGACGCATGTGCACCTCCCGGGCCCCCTCATCGTACAGACGCTGGATGGTGTCCTGGAGCTGGGTCCCCCGCACGATCGAGTCCTCGCAGAACAGCAGGCGCTTCCCCTCGATCAGTTCCCGCACCGGGATGAGTTTCATGCGGGCGACCAGGTCGCGCACGGTCTGGTCCTGCGGCATGAACGAACGCGGCCAGGTCGGGGTGTACTTGACGAAGGGACGCTGGTAGGGGAGACCCCGCTCGTTGGCGTAGCCGACGGCGTGGGCGGTCCCCGAGTCGGGGATGCCCGCCACGACGTCCACCGCCACATTATCCCGCCGGGCAAGGGCGCGCCCGCAGCGGTAGCGGGTGGCCTCCACGTTGATTCCCTCGTAACTGGAGGCGGGATAGCCGTAGTAGACCCAGAGGAAGGCGCAGATGCGCATCCGCTCGTCGGGGGGTCTCATCTGCTCGGCGCCTTCCGGGGTGAGCAGGACGATCTCCCCCGGTCCGAGGTAACGGTCGACCTCGTAGCCCAGGTTGGGGAGGGCGCAGGTCTCCAGGGTGGCCGCCCAGGTCCCCTCCTTGCGCCCGATCACGACCGGGGTGCGCCCGAGCCGGTCGCGGGCGACGAAGATTCCCTCATCGGTCAGCAGCATGATCGAGCAGGAGCCCTCCACGACCTCCTGGGCGTGCTCGATCCCGGCCGTGAAGGTCGCTTCCCGGTTGATCAGCATGGCCACGGCCTCGGTGGGATTGATCTCTCCCCCGCTCATCTCGGAGAAGTGGGCGGTGCGGCTGGAGAAGGCCTCCCGCACGATCTCCTTCAGATTGTTGACCCGCCCCACCGTCACGATGGCGAAGGTACCCAGCTGCGAGCGGATGATGAGCGGCTGGTCCTCGTGATCGCTGATGATCCCGATCCCGTATCGCCCGTGCATCCGGGCGATGTCCTCCTCGAACTTCGACCGGAACTGGGCGTTGGTGATGTCGTGGATGTGCCGCTGGATCCCGCTGGAGTTGCGGGCGGCCAGCCCGCCGCGCACGGTGCCGAGATGGGAGTGGTAGTCGGTACCGAAGAAGAGGTCGGTGATGCAGTCCTCGCGCGAGGCGAGGCCGAAGAAGCCGCTCATCGGGGGTGTCCTCCACAAGGGTGGAACAGGGACCGTCCGCAAGGTGTCATCGGGGGGCGACAAAACCTCACAGGATAAACACCCACCGTTACAAGTTCGTCCGTCTGTTTGTAATCGGTGAGCCGGCCCTTTCCGGAGGTGTCTGCCGCATGCCTGATCCATCTGGTCCCAGGCAAGAAGCGAACCGGCCCTGGCTCGATGAAGAGTCCCGGCGCCGTATGGACCGGGCGATTCGCAGAGTAGCCGATCGCCGCTTGGCCGATGGCGACCAGAAAGATGATCTGATCGGTGAAGCCTGGGTGAGGATTGTTGAACATCATCCTGAGCTGAGAGAACGAGCGAAGGCTCCCGCCTGGGCGGCATCCATTACTCGCCATATTCTCGGGGATTGGATCCGGAAGCGCGAAAGAGATGCCGGAACAACCGAAGAAGCGGGACTGGATCCGACCCTGGGGATTCCGACTGAGTATTCCCTGACAGAAGACGAATTGATCGATTCGATGGATCGGATCGATAGGATCGTCCTGGCTGTGAATGACTTCAAGGGACTCAGGAAGACCGTCGTTGTTCTCAAATACTGGTCTGACCTTACCTTCAAGGAGACAGCAGACCTTTTGGGAGTTCCGGTTGACACGGTCGAATACCTGCATCGGAGAGCCGTAGGGGAATTGCGTGCGTTGCTGGAGAAGACCCCCCCGGAACCGGGGATACGGCAGGCGCAGTGTCCGGAGTCGATCAGGAGGAGGATCCTGCCTCTCAGGGAACTTGTGGATGCGGCGGTGGACAAGTTGGAGTTGTTGATCTTGATACAACAGAAGTGCAGTTCATTGCCGGTTCCCGAGGAATGGGTAGAGCGGGCGAAGATCCTCAAGGCACACGTACAATTTGCTGTCTCCTGTTTGCAGGTTGGTATCGCGTGGG
>CAZFHZ010000011.1:0-14801 GCA_964519015.1 uncultured Gemmatimonadota bacterium
CCCGCCCGTCGGGCGATGCTGGGATTGGTGGGGTGGGGACCGTCGATCTGGCGGGGCGGGACGTCCCAGGCGAAGTAGACCTGCTCCGGGTCGGGAGCGGTCGTCTCGGCCCCCGCCCCGTCACTGGTCGTCACCACCCGGGTCCGGAACTCGGTCTCCTCGGTCAGGGTCGCCCGGGGGAGGGCCGCCCCCGCCGGACCCTCGGTGGTCACCACGGTGAAGAGGACTCCGCCGTCATCGAGTTCGCGGGCCAGCACCAGGGGACGCCCGGGATCCATGAGCAGCGAGACCTCCAACAGGGGCTCTTCCAGCCGATCCACCCGGACCTTCAGGGCCAGCTGCCCCTGCCGGGTGTCCGCCTGCAGGCAGCCGCGCATCGGGCCGGTATCGAAAACTCCGGCGTTTATCGGCTGGAGCCGGTAGGTGAACTCCCCCTCCTTGGAGCGGACCACCTCGAGCCGGTAGAGGGACTGGCTCACGACCTCGAAGTCGGTGAAGTTGTAACGGTCACGGACGCGCTCCACGGCCGCCAGCGCGCCGGCCACCGAACGGTCCATCTCGGCCTCGGCCACCCCGTCGCGCAGCGGCGGGAGAACGACCCGCGTCTGGCCCTGCCGGGCCTGGATGACGTAGAGGCAAAGCCGGTTGACTACGAACCCGGGCTCTGCCGGACCCGCCGGTCCGAAGGAGGCTCCGGCCCTCAGGTTCGGCAGGAGCGCCAGGCCGAGGGCGCCCACCAGGCCGATCAGCCGCCGGCTCACCGCTGCTCCTCCTGGTCGGGGCCGATCCGTTCCGGACGCAGCCAGATGTAGAGCGTGCCTTCCTCGTCCGACTCCGGTTCCACGAAGATCTCGGCCTTGCGGCCGGAAACGGAGGCGGCCGTCACCTGGACCCCGGGAGCGACTTCGGTGGCTCCGGGGACCATCCGGGTCGGAGCGTGATCGAGGAGCCAGGCCAGACTGAACAAAGCGATCAGCAGCACGACCAGCGTCGTGCGGGCGGCCCGCCGGGGACGGACGGGAGCGACCCCGGTGGTCTTCTCCAGAATCGGCAGGCGCCGGCGGATGCTTTCCCAGCGGCCCTCGAACCAGGGGGGCGTCTCCTCCTTCAGGGTGTCGCGGAACGCGCGGTCCACCCGGAGGATGCGGCGGCGCTGGGTCCGGCAGACCGGGCAACCGGTCAGATGCCGGGCCACCAGCGGCAGCGAGAGCGCCTCCTCACCCTGCCGGGCGAGGGTACGCTGGACGTATCGGCAGAGGAAAGCGGTGCCCCGGTCGCGGGCCCGCAGACGGATGCCCCTCATCGACGCCAGCCGCTCCAGCGGTCCCGGAGCGCCTTCCTGGCCTGGTGCAGGTGGACCCGGACCGTGCCTTCGGAACAGCCTAAGATCCGGGCGACCTCGGGGGTGTCCAGACCGTGCACGACCTTGAGGACGATGGCCAACCGCTGGTGATGGCTCAGCTCGCTGAGGATCTCGGAAAGGCGGGATTCCTCCTCGTGGGCGATTGCCTCGGAGTCGGGGGCCGGGGTGTATCCGTAGGTGGGGACATGGACGCGCAGCCGTTCCCGGGCGCGCTTGCGGCGTTTGAGGTCGAGGGCGTAGTTGCTGGTGACCCGCAGCAGCCAGGTGGGGAAGCGGCTCTCCCGGGTGAAATCAGTCAAGTGCTCGTAGGCCCGGACGAAGGCCTCCTGGGCCACATCGACCGCCTCGTCATGACTATCCATGATCCGGCGGGCCAGGCCGTAGGCCACCGACCAGTAGCGCTCGACCAGAAGGCGATAGGCCTCCGGCTGCCCCTCGAGGCAGCGACGGATCAGCTCCTCGTCGGGCGGATCGGGTGCCGCCACAGGCGGCGTCTTATGCGTTTTCGGCGTGGACATGGCTCCCACCGGTACGACGCGCCCCCCTCCCCGGGTGTTTAGCGACCCCGGGGATGCGGAACAGGCCCTCTTAGTAGGATACTCCTCCGGAAGTTCACCGTCGATCCCGGCCTTGCGTCGACGCGTTTCCATCCACCAGGGAGACTCCCCGTCCGGTCACGGGGAGAAGTGCCGGCCTGTCCGTTCCAAAACCAGGGCCGCGCGTTCCAAGCGCGTCTCCGCCATCCGGCGCATCAGGGCCGCCCGTTCGGCCGTCCCGATCCGGCTGCCGGCGATGGTGAGTGCCCCGGCGGCCGGCGGCGTCTTGAGCAGGATGAAATAGTCGGGTGAGAGACAGAGCATGTTGTTGGTGTATCCTGCCGCTACGTACCAGGAGTAGTATTCTCCATCGGCGTTGGCCGGGAGCGCCTGCCCGTAGAGCGTGCTCGTACTGTTTATGGTTCCCCTCCACTTCCATTGAAAGTCCGGGCTGTAGGGTTCGAAGATCTCCACCATCGTCCAGTACCACACGCCTCCTTCGAACCGCCAGTAGTCTACCTCCCACTCGTTATAGACACAGTTGGTCATCGGGTAATAACAGGTCAGCGTGATCGGGATCTGGTTTGTGTAGTAGGGAGCGTAGTCCCGGGGGGAAGCGGAGGTTATAACGGAGTTCTGGGTCGGTACGTCGAACGTCCAGTAGCTGGAGGCGTTGTAAATCGGACTGAACACGACCGCCATCTCGAAAGGCCCGGGATTCCCCAATTGAATTGCCAACAGGTCCCCGGTTTCGGTGGTGATCAGTCGATAGGTCCCTGTGAAGTAGGTCGGCGCGAGAGCCTCAAGGAGCTCCGTTCCGGTCCATTCCAGGACGCCGGCCTGGTGGGGGTCGTAGTTGCCGAAACTGAAGTTCCCTTTGAACAGGCTCGACCAGTAGCACAGGTTGATCGTTTTCTGGCTGGTTTGCAGACTGACCAGTTCGACGTCAGCCGGGTGTGAACACATGTTTCCCAGTGTGTCGGTGACCACCGTGACCGGCTGCGCCGCGATTCCTTCGAACAGGACCTTTCCGTCCTGCCCGGACGTGCCCGAGCACATTACCGCTCCGTCCAACTTCCGTTTTACCCTGACGGTCACTCCGGATTTGGGCGCGTTGTAGAGGAGCACCTGGACATCCAGGACAGCCGGCTTTCCGGTCAGAGTGATTTCCAGGTCGGTCATCTGCCCCTCCTCTACGACGACCGTGTCCAGGCTCGTCTCGTAGGCAGCGTTGCTGACCCGGATCCTATACTCACCCACCGGCAGGTCGGCGAACACGGCCCGCCCGTATTCATCGGTGGTCTTCATTCGCCCCTCGGGATTCACGGCGACGTTGATCCCGCTCAGGAGCTGCGACATAACGTCGTAGACCCGGACCGTCAGGCTCCCAGTGGGCGCAGCGGTGGGCTTCGAACATCCAACCAGAAGCAGAAGCGCAGTCGTGACCGGCAAGGCTGACCAATCCCGGCCGGGGATCGCCAATCCGGCGGCTGCGGATGACCGCTTCGACAGGTGTCGGATGAAGCGTTCGATCATGCTGCGTTCTCCCCTGCGGCCATGTCCCTCAGTGCCGCTACTCGACAGTGGATTGATCAGGGGCCATCAGCGATCGTCTTTGATGGATAGGACCACGCGATTCGACGGGGTGTTTATCGTTTCCGGAGTTGAACCGGAACGATGACGTCCGTACCTGGCGGGGGCATTTTTCGGCAACCAAAACCCGCCGCCGTCCGTTCCATCCCTCAGATCCTGATATCACTTTCGTAGGGCATGGCCGGGAAAGGGCCGGGGGAGGAGGAGAGCCGTGGGCGTGGACAGTATCTACGGGACGGTCGATCTGATGATCCTGCAGACCCTGCAGCGGGTAGGGCCGCAGCACGGCCTGGGGATCGCGGAGGAGATCCACCGGATCTCGGGGACGGAACTGAGCGTGGAGGACAGCGCGCTCTATCCCGCCCTGCGCCGGCTCGAGGAGCAGGGCCGGATCGAAGGGGAGTGGAAGGTCTCCGAGCGGGGACGGCGGGCCCGGTTCTACGACCTGACCCCGGCCGGACGCCGGTACCTGGAGCGGGCGACCCGGGAGTGGGCCCGGCGGGTCGGGCTCATCGGCCGGGTGCTCGGCTTCGGGGGGGTGGAGATCCGATGAGGAATCCCAGCGGCTGGCGGCGGCTCTTCCGCCTGGCGGAGTCCCCGGCTCACCAAGAGTGCGCGGACTCCGAAGAGATCCGATTCCACTACGAGGAGCTGGTGGCCAAGTACCGCCGGGAAGGGCTGAGCGAGACGGAGGCGGAGCACCGGGCGCGGGCCCGCCTCGGTTCGGTCGAGGACCTCCAGGCCGGCCTTCGGAACGGGGTCCCGGCGCGGCGGCGGCGCCGCCGGTGGCGCGAGTTCCTCTCGAACCTGCATTTCGATCTCCGGATCGGCTTGAGGAGCCTGAGACGCACGCCCGCCTTCACCCTGCTGGCTTCGCTCACCCTGGCCCTGGGGATCGGCGCGGTGACGATCATCTTCAGCGTGGTGAACGCCGTCCTGATCCGCCCGCTCCCCTGGGACGATCCCGATACGCTCGTGCAGGTCATGGAACGGGTCGAGCACGTCTCCCCCACCGTCCCGATCTCGCAGGGTCTCTTCCTGGCCCTGCGGGAGCGGAGCACCACCCTGGCCGGCCTGGCCGCGGCTGATTTCATCAACTTTTCGGTGATCGGCGGCGAGGAACCCGTCCAGGAATCCGGGATCATGACGACGGCGGAGTTCTTCACCCTGCTGGGCGCCCGCCCCCACCTCGGTCGCCTCTTCACCCGTGAGGAGGAAGCCGCCGGAACGAACGGGGTGGCCGTGCTGAGTTACGCCGCCTGGCAGAGCCTGTTCGGCGGCGATCCGGGAATCGTCGGCCGGCGGATCCGGATCACGCCGACCTACGAGTACGGACCGCCGCGCCACCTGCCCCCCGAGGTCACCGTGATCGGGGTGCTGGAGGAGGACTTCGCCTCCCCCTACGGGGACACCCGGATCTTCGTTCCCCTGGGGACCGACACCGATCGGCTGAACCTGGCCCAGGCATATCTCTGGATGATGGGGCGGCTCCGTCCCGGCGTTTCGATCGAGTCGGCCCGCAGCGAACTGGACGTGATTGTACAGGGGACCGACCTCGAGTTCCGGGGTACCCGGGGGAACCAGGAGTGGGACGACGGCGTCACCCTGACCCCCATGTGGGAGATCCAGCGGGGCTACCTGCAGGATACTCTGCGTCTCTTCTTCGCCGCGGTGGGCCTGCTGTTGCTGGTGGGCTGCGCCAACGTGGCCAACCTGCTGCTGGCCCGGGGGGCCGGTCGCGGCCGGGAGATGGCCGTCCGGCTCGCCCTGGGCGCCTCCCGTCGCCGGCTCGTCCGTAACCTGCTGATCGAGAGTGGCCTGCTGGCCGGGGCCGGGATCGCGGCCGGGCTCGGCCTGGCCTGGGGAGGGATCCGCCTGCTCGTCCCGCTCTATCCGGGTACGGTCCTGCAGCGGACCGGGTTCGGCCTCGATCCGACCGCGCTGCTCTTCGCCGCCGGAGCAGGTGCGTTGAGCGTGTTCCTGTTCGGGCTCGTGCCGGCCCTGCTCGTCTCCCGGGTGCACCTCGCTCCGACCCTCCACCAGAGCGGACGGGCGCTCTCGGCCGGCCGGTCGCAGCGACGCCTGCGCGGGGTCCTGCTGGTCGCCGAGGTCGCCCTGGCCGTCGTGTTGACGACCGGCACGGCGCTGCTGCTGCGCAGCCTCCACAACATGATGAACGTCCCCTTCGGGTTCAAACCGGACCATCTCGTCCTGATGCAGTTGCCGCTCGACCCGGCCGTCTATCCGGAGCGGGAGCAACGGTTCGAGCTCGGCCGGCAGCTCCAGGAGCGGCTCTCGGCCCTGCCGGAGGTGGAATACGCCGGGGTGTTCGAGTACCTCCCCTTCGAGGGAACGGCGCCGGGGGTCTACTTCCAGATCCCCGACCACCCCGATCCGGAGCGACAGCAGCCGAGCCTGGCGCTGCTCCGCACGGCCGGTCCGGGAGCGCTGGAGGCCCTGGGCGCGACCCTGCTGGCCGGACGGTTCTTCGAGGCGGGGGATTGGGCGCTTCAGCCGCAGGTGGTCATCATCGACCACGTCATGGCGGAGAAGTACTGGCCCGACGGTGACGCCATCGGACGCCAGATCCACCTGATCACCCGCTCGCAGTGGCCGCCGGTCACCGTCGTCGGGGTGGTGGAGACCATGCGGCTCTTCCAGTTCGGTCTCGACGGCAATCCCGGCCTCTTCCTGCCGACCAGCATCTCGCGCAGCGCCGGGATGGTCGTGCGGACCCGGCTGGAGCCGGAGGACCTCACCGCGCACCTGCGGGCCGCGGTGGCCGAGATCGATCCCGACCTCCCCAGCGGCGACCTCCGGTTCATGGAGTCGGTCCTGCGGGGCGCTTCTTCGAGCGAGCGCTTCCGGGCCATCCTACTGAGCATCTTCGGCGGCCTCACCCTCCTGCTCGCCCTGGTGGGGGTCTACGGCGTCCACAACTATACGGTCGCCCAGCGCACCCACGAGCTCGGCCTGCGCATGACGCTGGGGGCTCGGCGGGCCGGGCTGCTCCGCCTCGTCCTGTTCGAGGCGGGCCTCCTCTCCGGGCTCGGCATCGTGATCGGGAGCGGGACGGCGCTGGCTCTGAACCGGCTCATCCGCGGATTCCTGTTCAACATGAGTCCGACGGATACCCTGACCTATGCCGGGGTCGCGCTGGCCATCCTGGTCGTCACCGGGCTGGCCGGACTGCTCCCCGCCTGGCGGGCCAGCCGGGTGGACCCGATGGTGACCCTGCGGACGGAGTAGGCCGGGCCGGCGGCGGGACGGGGAGCGTCCGCCCCGGAATGGTCCGTGCGGGCGAAGGGGGGTATATTGGCGCCGGGAGGAACTATGGCGCGCCGGAAGAGACCCTTCGCGGGAGAGACTACGACCGAGCGGGCGAAGCGGGCCCGGGCGATCGACCACCGGCTCCGCCGGTTGCATGGCGATGCGCGGGTGGCCCTCGACTTCGAGGGGCCCCTCCAGCTGCTGGTGGCCACCATCCTCTCGGCCCAGTGCACCGACGAGCGGGTCAACCAGGTCACCCCGCCCCTCTTCGCCCGCTTCCCCGACGCCCGGGCCTTCGCCGGGGCCGACCCCGCCGAACTGGAGCGGTTGATCCACCCGACCGGCTTCTTCCGCCAGAAGGCGCGTTCCATCCAGGCCGCCTGCCGGGAGATCGTGGAGCGGCACGGGGGAGAAGTGCCCGAGGGGATGGAGGAGTTGACCGCCCTCTCCGGGGTGGGCCGCAAGACGGCCAACGTCATCCGGGGGGGCGCCTGGGGCCATCCCGGGATCACGGTCGACACCCATGTGCGCCGGCTCAGTCGGCGGATGGGACTGACCGATCACGAGGACCCGGAACGAATCGAGCGCGAGCTGGACGCCCTGCTCCCGCGGAAGGACTGGTTCGGTTTCTCCAGCCGGATGATCTTCCATGGACGGCGGGTCTGCCGCGCGCGCCGGCCCTCCTGCGGGACCTGCCCGCTCACCGACCTGTGCCGCTACTACCTCGAGGAAGAAGATGGCCGGACCGCGTAAGGACCCCACCCACCTGCTGCTGGTGCGCCACGCCGAAACCGCCTGGAACGCCGAGTACCGTTTCCAGGGGCACGCCGACACCCCATTGAACGAAGCGGGACGCGCCACTATCCCGGCCGTCATCGCCGCCCTGCGGCCGTGGACCCCGACCGTGGTCCACACCAGCGACCTGGTCCGGGCGAGCGAGATGGCCGAGGCGGCGGGGGAGGCGCTGGGAGTGCCCGTGATCGCCGATCCTCTCCTGCGGGAATGCAGCTACGGGGCGTGGGAAGGCCTGACCCTGGCCGAGGTGCGCCAGCGGCATCCCGCGGAACTGGAGCGCTGGCTGGCCGACGAAGGGGGGCATGCCCGGGGGGGGGGAGAGAGCCTGTACGAGATGCAGGAGCGGACCTGGCGGGCGCTCGAGCGGATCGCCCTGGCTCACCCGGGGAAGGCGGTGGCCGTCTTCACTCACTCCGGGCCCATCCGTGGGACGGTCTGCCGGCTCTTCGGCCAGGACATGGCCACCCGCTACCGCTTCATGGTGGACAACGCCTCGCTCACCGTGCTGCGCCGCAGCGGTGAGGGACGCTGGCAGCTCGTGCTGTTAAACCAGACCAGTCATCTGCAGCGGGAACCGGCCGCCCACTCCCCGACGGCGACCCAGCCGCCGGCCTGACTCTACACCCTCAGCGTGGGGGTCGGGAGCGAATCGGCCCCGATCCGTTCCCCCGAGATCAGGCGGGCGACCGTGATCGTGCCGAAGAGATTGAGGACCATCTCCTGGATCTGCTCGACCGGTGACTTGATGGTGCAGTGGTCGTACTGGTCGCAGCGCCCCTCCCCCCCCTCCTTCAGGCAGCAGGCGATGGCGATGGGGCCCTCGACCGCCTCGACGACCTCGGTGATGGGGATCGAATCGGTCGGGCGCGCCAGCGAGTAGCCCCCGCCGCGCCCCTGGTGGGCGTTGACCAGGCCCTGCTTGCCCAGCCGCTGGAGCACCTTGGCCAGCAGTTCGGCCGGGATCGCGTACTGCTCGGCGATCTCCTTGGTGCTGACCACCGAATCGCGGGGCGCCCCGTCCAGGTAGGCCAGGGCCAGGATGGCGTAGTCGGTCGCTTTGGTCAGACTGAGCATGGACGGACCTCGCGGGCCGGTGGCCGACTCCGGGGGGAAAATACGACTTTTATCATCGTATTTAATCTGGTGCCGGCGGAAGCCGGCGTCAAGCCGACTCGGAGACGGGTCGGTTCAGCGGTACCGGTCGGGGGGAGGTGTCGGCGGTGTGCCGCCGCGGCGGTTCGAGGTCCGTCCGGAATCGGGCGCTCCCTCCCGCGAACGCATCCCCTCGGGCCGGCCGCTCCCCGGGCCGGGGAGCATCCAGCGCAGGAAATGCTCGTATTGGTCCTTGGTCAGGACCTCCCGCTCCTCCAGGATGAGCCGGAGGGTCCGGAGCTGGATCTTCTGCTGGAGCCCCGCATTCTCGATGGAGAGGCTGTCCAGCCGGGCCAGTTCGGGCTTCTCGGCGAGGAGTTCCTTCTGGATGAGGGTCTGGTTGGTGTGCACCCGCTCCCACAGGGGAGCGATCTCTTCCTGCATCTTCTCGCGCATGCCTCGCATGCGTTCCATCTGCGCCGGATCGATCCGGGGATAGTCCTGTTCCGCGTCGCGGCCGGACGGCTGGCCGCCAAGTCTCTGACCCGTCCCCGATCCGCGTCCGCCGTAGGAGGAGCGCCCGGAGTAGCTTCGTGAAGTGGTCGCGGGCGGCCGGACGACCTGGCTGTAGACCAGGATGCCGGCCAGGGCCAGGTTGAGGCCGAGGGAGCCGGCCAGCACCAGCCCGCCCAACCGCCGCCCGTTCACTGCTTGTCCTCAGGCGTGATGATCTGCTGCTCCACGGCCTGGAGCCAGAGCCCGCCCATCGACTGCGGAGGGATCGGGTCGAGACCGGCGACCAGGGTCTCATGGACGGCCAGTTCCTCGGCCACGGCGGCGGCCGGGCCCTGGCCGCCGGTGGCGAACTGCCAGGCGGCGACCCCGATCAGCAGGCCCGCGGCGAAGGAGACGGCCAGCCGCCAGAGCGGCTGGGAAGCGGTGAAGGGACGGACCGCGGGAGCATACAGGCGCGCCTGCACCGCCGGCCACAGGTCGACCGGGGCGGTGGCCGGGACGCGGTCGGGGAGGTTCTCCCAGAGCGCCTCGAGCCGGTCGGCCAGACCACGGCAGACCACGCAGCCCTCCAGATGAGCGGTCAGCTCCGCTCCTTCCCGTCCGCCCAGATTACCGGCAAGCAGGTCCGCGATCCGCTCACGGGACGGGTGCTCTTCAGGCCGATGTGTCGTCATGGCAATCCCCTCATGGCTTGGACCCCACCGTCCAAGGGTTCCTTACAGCTCCCTTACACGCCGGACAGGCTTTTTCGGATCCGGGATGTCCCCGGCCCCCGTCACCCCCCGGCGGACGAGGTCCCGGAGCAGGGTCCCCTTGGCCCGGTGGAGCAGTGCCTCCACCGCGGCGGTGGTCATACCCATCGCCTCGGCCGTCTCGGCGGCCGAGAGTCCTTCGAACCGGTGCAGGGTGACGGCCACCCGCTGACGCTCGGGCAGTGCCTCGATGGCCGTCCAGACGATGCGGGCGGTCTCCGCGTCGCTGGCATAGGTCTCCGGATCGGGGGCCGGGGGGGAGACTCCGGGGCCGAAACGCTCCCGCCGGGCGAACTCCCGGCGCGAACCGCGGATGTGGTTGAGCGAGAGGTTGACGGCCATCCGGTAGAGCCACGTGCCCAGGGCCGACCCGCCCCGGAAACGGCGCAACTCGTGCCACGCCTTCAGGAAGACCTCCTGGGCCACATCGGCGGCGTCTTCGGGTCCGACCAAGCGGGCGGCGGTCCTCCAGACCTGGTCCTGGTGCAGGCGCACCAGGCCCCCGAAAGCCTCCTCGTCGCCCTCGCGGGCGCGCGCTATGAGCGTGCGCTCGTCCTGCACGTGGGTTGGACCCCGCCTCCCGGCCAGGTGGTGCGCCGAATCGGGTTACTGCTCCAGGATGTCTTTACTATAGTGGCCCTTCGGACGGTTCCGCACAACGCCGGCCTTCCCGCGGGCCCCGGAGGAGTGAGGAATTCTGACTCGGGACACTAGGATGGGACTCAGCCCCCAGCGCCGGGCGGAGCGGCTCCTGCTGCTCGAGGCCATGGCCGCCGAGACCGGCTGGCGCCGGCTCGGGGAAGGGGCGGCCGTCGCCCCCGGTTTCGATCCCGCCGCGGCCGGGGTGGGCAGCCTGGTGTTCGATATCGACGGTGTGCTGCTCGACGTGCACCGCTCCTTCCGCGAAGTCATCCCGCAGAGTGTGAACTACTATCTCGAGGTCATCCTTCACGAGAATGGACGCGCTCCCCTGATGCGCTCCGAAGACGTCCACGCCTGGAAGACGGCGGGAGGCTTCAACAACGACTGGGATGTGGCCGAGGGGGGCCTGATGCTGGCCCTCTGGTGGAGCCGTCACCCCGAGACCGCCCCCCCGCTGGCCCGCCTGGTCGAAGGGCTGGCCGCCGAAGGGGGGGGGATCGAGGCGGCCCGGCGGATCCTGCGCCGCCAGGCCGGCCGGAAGGAGGCCGAGGCGATCGGACGGGACATCGACCGGTCCGGTCTGGAGCGCATCTTCAAGGAACTCTACGTGGGGGGGGCCCGCTTCCGGGAGGTCTTCGGCGAGGAACCCCGCTTCTACCGCGGCAGCGGCGGCATGGAGCGGGAGCGGCCCCTGACCGGCGGCCCGGCCTGGGAGGCCGCCCGGCGCCATCCACTCGGCATCCTGACCGGGCGCATCCCCCAGGAGGCCCGCCTGGCCGCCCAGCGGCTCGGGCTGGAGGAGATCATCGGAACCCCCCGGATCGTCACCGACGACGGCTACTTCCCGACCAAACCCGACCCGGGGGGGCTGGTCCACCTGGCCGGCACCCTCCCGGAACGGCCGCTCTATTACTTCGGCGATAACCGGGACGACCTGACCGCTCTGCTCGGAGCGCGCCGGGTCATGGCCGACGACCGTCTCTACTTCGTCTACTGCCTCTCCGGCTCCACCGACTCGGACACCCTGCGCTGGTTCGCCGGTGCGGGGGCGGTGGTGGCGGCCGTGGAGCTCACCGACGCCCTGGAGGCCCTCCCCCTATGAACCGCAGCGTACGGGCGGTGGTGCCCGGCTCCACCAGCAACCTCGGTCCCGGTTTCGACCTCTTCGGACTGGCCCTCGACCTCTACCTGCGGCTGACCGTCCAGGTGGAGGGGGAGTTCGTGATGGCCACGGCCGCCCAGACGGAGTGGGAGCTGAGCTGGGAAGGGGAAGGCTCCGGTCCCCCCGCCCCGGTCCCGTTGGACAGGGAGAACCTGGCCCGGCGCGGTCTGGAGAAGGTCTGGGAGACCGTCGGGGTGGGGGTGGACGGCCGGGTCCGGCTGCAGGCCCGCTCGGAGATCCCCGTCGCCCGCGGACTCGGCTCGAGCGCCACCGCCTTCGTGGCCGGCCTGCTGGCCGGGGAGGCACTGGCCGAGGCGGGCTTGGGCAAGGAACGGCTGCTCGCTCTGGCCGCGGCCGAGGAGGGGCATCCCGACAACGCCGCTCCGGCCCTCTACGGCGGTCTGGTCGCCGCCGCCCCCCTGCCGGGGGGGAAGCACATCCTGACCCAGCGGGGGCTGCTCTTCGAGAAGTACCTGGTGGGCGTGTGCATCCCCGAGCGCACCCTCAATACCCGGCTGGCCCGCGAGGCGCTCCCGGCCTCGATCCCTCACCGCGAGGCGGTGGCCAGCCAGCAGCGCACCTTCTTCCTCTTCAAGTGCCTGACCGAAGGGTGCACCTGGTCCCTGCGCGAGCTGGTGCGGGACGTTCTCCACCAGCCCCACCGTGCCCCCCTGATCCCCGCCTTCGACGACCTGGTGGCCCGGGCCTACGAATGCGGTGCCCACGCCGTGTGGCTCAGCGGCAGCGGACCCACCCTCTGCTGGCTGGTCGAAGGCCCGCTCGAGCAGGTCGAGTCCATCGGCGCCGCCCTGGTCCTGCGCTGGCACCAGGAGGGGATCGCCGCCCGGACGCAGGTGCTGGCCCCCGACAACTGGGGGGGCGCGGTCCACGAGGTGGACTGACCCCCCGGACCGGCCGGCGGCGGAGCGAGCAGGTCGCTTCCGGCGGACGATATCTCCTAAACCTTGAAACATATTCCACCGCTCCCCCGTTCTTCCTGTCAGATCCCGCGAACCCACCGCACGGCCGGGAGGATCGCCATGCGCAACATCCGCATCCTGGGGGATTTCGAGCAACTGGTGCTGCTGGCCGTCCTGCATCTGGGTGAGGAAGCCTACGGCATCACCATCACCGATGAGATCGCCTCCCGCACCGGCTGCCGGGTCGCCCAGGGCTCGGTCTATACGACTCTGAACCGGCTGGAAAACAAGGGTCTGCTGCGCTCGCACCGGGGGGAACCGCTCCCGGTGCGGGGGGGACGATCGCGGCGGTACTACCGGATCGAACCCGCCGGGAGGGAGGCGTTGCGGGCCGCCCGGATCGCTCTGGGCAAAATGTGGCGGGGGCTGGAGCCCGGCCGGGAGCCGGTCTGATGGCGGGCGGGCGGCGGGATGGCGCGGTCTTCCGACTGCTGGCGCGGCTGGTGCCCCCCGGGGAACGGGAGGAGGTCATGGGCGATGTGCGGGAGCGGTTCGAGCACGATCGGATCGCGCTCGGTGAACGGGCCGCCCGGCGCCGGCTCCACCGGGCGTTGCGCTCGGTCGCGGTCGCCTACCTCACGGCCCGGTTGGTCCCCGGCCGGCTGCGGGAGGCCGCCGCGGTGCGGGCCGCCCGGCGCCGACACAAGGGTCGGGCCTCACCGCTGCTGGAGATCCCGGGCCGGGGCATCCGCCAGGCCCTGCGCGCACTGCGCCGCTCCCCGCTCTACACGACCACCGTGATCGGCTGCCTGGCCCTGGGCCTGGGACTCACCACGGCCGTGCTCACAATCTTCTACGGGATCATGCTGCGCCCGCTCCCCTTCACCGACCCCGGCCGCCTGGTCGCCCTCTTCCTGAACGGTCCGGGGGTGACCCGGGTCGGACCCTCCTATGCCGACCTGCTCGACTGGCGGCAGCTCAGCCGTTCCTTCGAGGACCTCGAGCTCTACCGGGGGACGGAGATGATGCTGCGCGGTCTCGACCAGGCCGAGCGGCTGGCGGGAACGGTGGCCACCCCGGGACTGTTCCGCCTGCTCGGGGTCCGGCCCGCCCTCGGTCGCGACTTCGATCCCGCGGACGGACGCCCCGGGGCGCCGGGCACCGTGGTGCTCTCCCACCGCGTCTGGTCCACCCGGCTGGGCAGCGATCCGGCCGTCCTCGGCCGGACCGTGGTCCTGGACGAGGAGACCTACACGATCATCGGGATCATGCCGCCCGGTTTCCACTTCGAAGCGGCGGCCGACTTCTGGCTTCCTCCCCGGACGGCTCCCGGGTCGAGCCGGAAGAGCCGGAATTACGCGGCCGCGCTCGGCCGGCTCCGGCCGGGTGTGTCGCTGGCCCAGGTCCGCCGGGAGATGACCGCGCTGGCCGCCCGGCTCGCGACCGAGTATCCGGAGACCAACGCGGAGATGGGCGTGGTGGTCCGTCCGCTGGCCGAGGACCTGCTGGGGAGCAGCCGCACGCCGGTGAGCGTGTTCTTCGGGGCGGTCTGCTTCCTGCTGCTGCTCTCCTGCGCCAACGCCGCCCACCTGATGCTCGGCCGGGCGGCGACCCGCCGGCGGGAACTGGCCGTCCGCAGCGCTCTGGGATCGGGCCGGCGGCGCCTGCTCGGGCTGCTCTTCACCGAGAGTGTCGTGCTGGCCGCCGGGGCCGGCGGACTCGGGCTGGTGGTGGGGGTCCTGCTGCGCAACCTCTACCTGGCCTCATTGCCCGAGCAGGTGCCCTATTACCTGGACTTCAGCCTCGATCCGCAGGTGGTGCTGGCCCTGGCGGCGTTGACCCTCCTGACGGCGGTGCTGTTCGGTCTGGCCCCGGCCGCCTTCTTCCTGAGCGGCGATCCGAGCCGGCATCTGCGGGAGGGGAACGCGACTCTGACCGATCGCCCCGGCCGGCTGCTCCCCCGTTCCCTGCTGATCGTCACCGAGAGCGCCCTGACGCTGACCGTGCTCGTCGGGGCCGGCCTGATGCTGAAGAGTCTGGCCAACCTGCGGTCGGTGGCGCCGGGCTTCGACCCGAAGAACGTGTTGACCATGGAGCTGGAGCTCCCCGACCACCATCCGGAGGCGAGCGAGCAGGTGATCACGCTCTTCGAGTCGGTGC
>CAZFHZ010000011.1:14811-45647 GCA_964519015.1 uncultured Gemmatimonadota bacterium
CCGGCCCGGGTGGCCGCGCTCCCCGGGATCGTGTCCGCCTCCGCGGTCTCGAACCTGCCCATGGGGCGTTCCCAATGGCAGGGCACGATCTCCTTCGAGCCGGCGGAAGGGGAACCGGCCCGGGAGATCTCCTGGGCGGTGGGGGGCGCCGTCCTGGAGGAGTACTTCGAGCTCATGCGCATCCCGGTGCTCTCCGGGCGCTCCTTCGACGCCCGGGATGTCGGCGGCGGGCCGGAGGTCGTCGTCGTCAACGAGAGCCTGGCCCGGCATTGCTGGCCCGACGGCGACGGGCCGGGCCGCCGGATCAAGTACGGGCCGGCGGATTCGGAGTGGCCGTGGATGGAGGTGGTGGGTGTGACGGGCGACCTGCATCACTACGGCCTGGACTATCCCGTCATCTACGGCTACTTCCGGCCCTACGCTCAGGTGGGCTTCCGGAAGATGACCCTGGTGGTCCGGACCCGTTCCGCGCCCCTTAGGTCGGCCGGTGCGGTACGGGCGGCGATCCGGGAGATCGATCCCGAGCTGGCCGTCTGGGATGTCCGATCCATGGAGCAGGTGATCGCGGCCAACCACTGGGAGCCGATCGCGTACTCGCGGCTCGCCGGCGGCTTCTCGTTGCTCGCCCTCCTGCTGGCGGCCCTGGGCATCTACGGGATCGTCTCCTGCTCAGTGGCGCAGCGCACCCGGGAACTGGGATTGCGCATGGCGCTGGGAGCCCGGCCGGGGCAACTGGTCCGGCTCTCGCTGCGCCGGGTGGTCGGGTCGACCGGCCTCGGCCTGGCGATCGGGCTCGCGTTGGCCTTCGCCCTGATGCGGGGACTCTCCGGACTCCTCTTCGGAGTGGTCTGGGACGACCCGCCGGTCTACCTGGCCGCGACGGTGGTGATGGCTGCAATCGCGGTGCTGGCCGGATACCTGCCGGCCCGCAACGCCGGCCGGATCGATCCGGTCCGGGCGCTGCGGGGGGAGTGAGTACCGTCCGGCGATCAGACCGGCCGGCAGGATACCCACGAAGCGGTAGCTACCGGGATCGGGCCGGGACAGCGAGACGGTGAAGCGCGCGCTGGTACGACGGCGGGTGTTCGCAGACCCGGCCTGACCTTCCCGACTCGTCCGTCCGGTCGCGGTCGGCGGCCGGGAGCCAGGCCACGCCGCCGGGGCCGATGGGCGCGCCGCCGCGCTTGCGGATCCAGCTCGCAATCGCCCGCACGAGAGGGCCGGGATCCCCTTGCAGGATCGAAGCCGGCACCAGGAGCAGACCGGGCGTCGGATGATCTACGCCCCGAGAATGTGCGGCCAGTCTCAGTAAGTCGCGATAGTCCCGGGTCACGATGATCCGGCCGTCCGCGCCGGCGGCGTGAAAGAGCGCGACGTCGGTTCGGCCGGCCAGCCCGCATTCGGTGACGTGCACGGCGTCGATATCGAACCGGCGCAGTCCCTCGGCCGCTGTCCGGGACAGGTGCTCGTCAAGCAGGAAGCGGAGCGGTGCCGGGCTCACGCTTCCTCGGTCCGGAACAGCCGCTCGATCCGCTCGTTCTCCTCCAGATGATGGTCGATCCCCTCCGGGAAGAGCCGGTAGCAGGCCAACGCCTGGTCCAGATCCTCCCGGCTCACCCGGTCGAAGTGCTCGACCGGCGGTTCGAGGTTGTCGCCCCGCTCCCGCGCGACCATGACCACTTCCCATACCTCCGGACCGCCCCGGATAGCCGGGCGAGGCCCGGTCACCCCCTCCCGCCATTCGATCGCGGGCAGGTGCTTGTGCACCCACCACTCCTCGATCACCCGGCGGAGCCCCTCCGAGGGCCCCTCCCCCCGCTCGGAGAACTCCTCTTTCAGTTCCGCTTCCAGCCATTCCGCCACACGGGTAGTCAAAGGTGCCCCGGCCATACGGACCTCCTGGAGATAGGTGGTGGGGAGGCTATCCCAAGGATTCGATTGATTTCACAGTATACCATGTAATCACAGTAATCAAAAGGCGGGAAAGGCGGGCCGGTCAGCCGGGACGAGGAGTGCCTCCTCCAATCGGCCCGCGGGACCGGGGCGCCCGTCAGCGCGGCCGCTGGCAGCGCGGGCAGAAGTGGGCCGAACGGGCGCCCAGCCGCCGGCGCACGATCGGAGCGCCGCAGTGTTCGCACGGCTCCCCCTCGCGGCCGTAGACCCGGAGGAGGTCCCGGAAGCCGCCGGGGCGACCCTCCACCCCGGCGAAGTTGACCAGGGTGGTCCCCTCGAAGGCGATCGCCCGCTGCAGGAGTTCCCGCAGGTGGGTGTGCAGGGCGACCAGCTTGCGGCGGGCCAGCGAACTGGTCAGGCGGGCCGGGTGGATGCGGCTCCGGTGGAGGGCCTCGTCGGCGTAGATGTTGCCTATCCCGGCCAGGAAGGACTGGTCGAGCAGGGCCGGTTTGATCGCCCGGGCCCGCCGGCGGCAGCGCGCCACGAACGCCTCGGCGGTGATCTCGAGCGGCTCCGGTCCCAGGCCGGCCAGGCCGGGCTGGAGGTCCAGCTCGGCGTCGGGGTAGAGGCGCAACCGGCCGAAACGGCGCGGGTCGTGGAAGCGGAGCTGTCGCCCGTCCCCCCCCTCCAGGTCGAACAGGACCAGGTCGTGCCGCTGGCGCGGCGCGGTCGGCGCCGCGATGCGGAAGCGGCCGGTCATCTTCAGGTGGACCCAGAGGGTCAGCCGGCCGGAGAGGCGGATCAGGATGTTCTTGCCCCGGCGCTCGACCGCCGTGACGGTGCGGCCGGGGAGCAGTGTCTCCAGCCGGCCGGGTGCGAGGGAGGGACTCACCACGATCGAGGCGGCCGGGGCAAATACCCCCACCCGGGCGAAGGTGCGGCCGACCAGCAGGGGTCGCAGGCCCCGCACCACGGTCTCGACTTCAGGCAGTTCGGGCAAGGTGGCCTCCCCGGTCACGTTCCTGGTCCCGTTTCAAGATAGGGCCCTCCGGCGCCTCCCGCGACCTCCCGGACACCACCGCCGAGACCGCGACTCAGCTCCAGTCAAGGTCACCTCATTGAGAGGAGTTCAGGCGGGAAGTAGAGTGCATATTTACTTTTCATACACATCCGTGCGAATTGCACCACCAGACCCGACAGGAGGGCCCGGCATGGGCAGCAAGGTCTTCGACGAGCATGCCGCCGAGTACGACGGCTGGTTCCTCAAGAACGAGAACGTCCTGCGGTCGGAGGCGGCCCTGGTCGCCCGCGCGCTCGGCTCGCCCGGCCGGACCCTCTCGGTGGGCTGCGGCAGCGGTCTCTTCGAGATGATCCTGAAGAAGGAGTTCGGGATCACCGTCGAGGAGGGGATCGAGCCGTCCGCGGGGATGGCCGCGATCGCCCGCAAGCGCGGCCTGAAGACGATCCCCTCCACGGCCGAGGAGATGGCGGTGGAGCCGGGGATCTACGACACCGTGATGTTCAACGGCAGTCCCGGTTACATCGACGACCTGGGACGGGCCTTCGCCAACGCCCGGCGGGCGCTCAAGCCGGGCGGCCGGATCGTGGTGCTCGACGTGCCCAAGGAGAGTTCCTACGCGCTCCTCTACAACCTGGGCTGCCGGGTGGGGGACTGGGACGACCCGGTCTTCGCCGGAGCCCGCCCGGCCGACGTCTACCCCATGGAGTTCGTGGTCAGCGCCCGCTGGCGGTCCACTCCGGAGAAGGTCGCCCTGCTGGAGTCCGCCGGCTTCGGCGGCTTCACCTTCTTCCAGACCCTGACCCGGCATCCCGTCTACACCAACGAGTCGGTGGAAGAACCGAGCGAAGGTTTCGACCGCGGCGACTACGTGGCCATCGTAGCCCGCGCTCCCCAGGCCTGAGAGAGGCAGGACCTACTCCTCCTTGGGCTCCTCAGGGAAGGCCTCGGCCCGGGCGGTCACCGTGCCGGGCTCCTTCAACTGGCGGCGGGCGGCCTCGGGGTCGAGGGGCAGCCAGGCCCCCAGCAGGCGGCGGGCGGCCTTGGAGCGGGGGTTGGCCACGAAGCGCCGCATCCAGGCCGCCTCAACGATCTTCCCTCCAGCCAGCACCAGCACCCGGTCGGCCAGCAGGGCGGCCACCCCCAGATCGTGGGTGGCCCAGAGCAGGGCGCGGTTACGCGCCTTGAGCCGTTCCCGCAGCAGGTAGATGAAATTGAGGGCCGCCTCCGGGTCGAGCCCGGCGGTCGGCTCGTCGGCCAGGACCAGCGGTGGGTCGGCGGCCAGCGCGCGGGCGATGGCCGCCCGGCGGACCTGACCCCCTGAGAGGGCCGCGGGGCGCAGCCGCCACTGGGTCTTCCCCAACCTCAGGGTGCTCAGCAGTTCGAGGGCGCCGGCCAGGGCCGCCTCCCGCTCGGCCCCGGCCAGCCGGGCCGGCTCGGCCACCGAGCGCAGCACGGTCCAGCGCGGATCGAAAGAGGCTTCCACGTGCTGCGGGATCCAGCCCATCCGCTCGGGGGCCAGCCGGCGGCCCCGTTCCAGCGGGAGCAGTCCGGCCACCGCCCGCAGCAGGGTGGTCTTGCCGACCCCGCTCTCACCGAGCACCACCACCGATTCCCCCGGCTGCACGGTCAGGGAGAGTGCGTCCAGCACCAGCGGGCCGGCCGGGCCCCCTACCCGGACGGCCGCCTCGCTGATCTGGAGCAAGGGAGCCGGGCTCACAGCGGCAGCGCCATCCGCGCGCTCGCGCGCACCAGGGCGTAGCGGCTCCCCCCGGTCGGGACCAGCACCGGTCCGGGCAGGCCGTCCTCGACCACCTTCCCCTCCTCGAGCAGCACCACCCGGTCGGCCACCGCCGCGGCCAGCCGCAGGTCGTGCGTGATCCAGAGCACCGCGCTGCCGGCGTCCCGGGACAGAGCGGTGACGATCCGGGCCAGGGTCAGGGTGCGCGGCGGGTCGAGGAAGGAACTCGGCTCGTCGGCCACCACCAGTTCGGGAGCGGGCAGGAAGGCGCTGACCAGGGCGGCCCGCTGGATCATGCCGCCGCTCAATTCGAAGGGGCAGAGCCGGCGCAGCTCTTCGGCCGCCGGCAGCCCGAGCGCTTTGAGCAGGCGGGCCAGCCGAGCTTCGCGCTCCGGGGAGGGGGTGGTGCCCTCCAGCATTTGCGGCAGCACGGGGCGGGTGGGAGTGAACGCCCCGGCCGGGTCCTGCGGGATCCAGCGCACCGCCCGGCCGCGCACCCCCTGCCAGGGACGGCGCGCTCCGATCGGCACCCGCCCGGCGGCGAAGAAGGCCTCGCCGCGGGCGCGCGCCCCCCGGAAGGGAAGCAGGCCGGATAGGGCATGCCCCAGAGTGCTCTTGCCCGAGCCGGATGGGCCGGCCACGACCGTGATGCGAGCCGGTTCCAGTTCCAGCTCTTCGAGGTCGAGCACGCGCCCCGAACGGGGGTAGTCGACCCGGACCCGGCTGAGGCCGACGGAAGTGCTCACGGCTCCCCTTCCCCGCTGCGCAGCATCTCAGGGAGCCGGTGCACGCCCATCCGGCGGGCCAGGCGGTCCCCGGCACTGTGGAGGAGGACCAGGAAGAGGGCGAGCGAGCCGCCGGCCAGCAGCAGGATCCAGGGGGCGGTCCCCATCCGCGCCACCCCCTCGGCGATCAGCGTGCCCCACGAAGCCTGCGGCGGGGGCACCCCCAGGCCGAGGAAGGAGAGGAAGGCCTCCTCCATCATCACCACCGGCAGGGTCAGGGTGGCCCAGACGACCAGCGGGGCGCTCAACTGCGGCAGCAGATGGGCCCGCACGACGTATAAGCTCCTCCCTCCCATCATCCGGGCCGTTTCCAGAAAGGCCTCATCGCGCAGTTCGCGCACCCCGGCCCGCACCACCCGGGCCAGCGGCATCCAGGAGAGGAGCCCCAGGGCGAGGAAGAGGATGGTCATGCTCCGCCCCAGCAGGGTGACCAGCAGGATGACCAGGAAGAGGAAGGGGAGGGCGAGCCAGACGTCCACTCCGCGCATGAGCACCTCGTCGGTGCGTGGACCGGCCAGTCCGGCCAGGGCGCCGTAGAGCGAACCCAGCAGCAGGGCGATCAGGGTGGCCCCGATGCCCACTCCCATGGTGGTGCGCATCCCCTCGAGCAGCCGCGGGCCGAGCGCCCGCCCCAGCGTGTCGGTCCCGAGCGGTGCGCCCGGTCCGGGGGCCACCGCGGTCGGGGCCAGGGCCCCGGCCCATTCGGCCGGGAAGAACTCAGCCCCGACCAGCACGAGCACGGCCCAGCCGAGCAGGACCAGGAGCAGGAGGGCGTCCACGGTCTCGACGTGCAGGGGGCGCTTCACGGCTTCTGCTCCCCGCGGCCGGCGTCCCGGCGGGCGCTCCGCTCGGCCCGGGCCGTCTCGCGCAGGGTGCGGCGACGCTCCCGCTCGGCCCCGACCCAGTCGGCGTGCGCCTTGTGCAGACGGGGATCGAGCCGGAGCTGGGCCAGGTCGACCAGGGTATGCACGACCAGCAGGGTGATCGCGTAGAGCAGGGTGGCCGCGATGACCACCGGGTAGTCGCGGGCCAGCGCTCCCTGGATGAAGAAGCGCCCCATCCCGGGCAGGCCGAAGACCTGTTCGACCACCACGCTCCCGGTGACCAGCCCGGCCGCCAGCGGGCCGAAGTAGTTGATCAGCACCGGCAGCGCGCGGGGCGCGGCGTGGCGGATCAGCACCTCCCATTCCTCCAACCCGCGCGAACGGGCGGCCAGGCAGGCGGGGCTCTCGAGATGCTCGACCAACAGCGCCCGCCAGAAGCGGAAGAGCGCACCCCCTACCGGGAGGCCCAGGGCCAGGGCGGGCAGGACCAGATGGGTGGGTCCCCCCCACTGACCGGCCGGCAGCCAGCCCAGACCGAGCGCGAAGACCTGGACCAGCAGCGGGGCCAGCACGAAGACGGGCACGGCCAGAGCGAGCAGGGCGAGCAGGCTCAGCAGCGGGGAAGCTCGCGGACTGATCGCGGCCAGGCTCCCGCCCCCCAGCCCGAGCAGCAGGGCGATCAGGAGCGCGGCTGTGCCCACCAGCAGGCTCGGCGGCAGACCGCTCAGCAGCACGCCCAGGGCGCTCCGCTCCGGCTGCTGGAAGGAGGGGCCGAAGCGGCCGGTCAGCACGCTGCCCCAGAACCGCAGGTACTGCACCGCCGGCGGGCGGTTGAGCCCGTAGCGCGCCTCCAGGTTGACGCGGGCGGCCTCGGGGAGCGCCCGCTCGGCGGCGAAGGGACCCCCCGGCGCCAGTCGGGCGAGCAGGAAGGTCAGGGTCACCACCGCGAAGAGGGTGGGGAGGGCGGTCAGCAGACGGCGCCGCAGGAAGGGGCCGACCGGCGGCAGCCGGGCGCTCAGGGGGGTGCTCACCGGGGCGGTCTCCAGGCGGTGTCGAGCCGGACCGCCTTCCAGTCCACCACGTCGAGCGCGTTCGGGGTGATGCCGGTCACGTACGGTTTGACCAGCTGGACGGCGGCGCTCTGCAGGATCGGAAGCACCGCCGCGTCGGCCAGCAGGAGCGATTCCGCCTCCTGCAGCAGCCGCATCCGTTCGGCCGGCCCGGCCGTGCGGCGGGCGCGGGCCAGTAGCGCGTCGTAGGAGGCGCTGTGCCAGCCGGTCGGGTTGTTCGGGTTGTCTCCTTCGAAGACGGTCAGGAAGGCGAGCGGGTCGGGGAGGTCGGCCAGCCAGCCGCTCCGCTTGAGGTGGAAGTCCCCCCGCTGCCCCCGCTCTTCCATGCTCGCGAAGTCCATGGGGACCAGCTCGAGCCGCACCCCCAGCTCGCGCCGCCAGTATCCCTGCAGGTACTCGGCCACCGCGGCGTTGGCCGCTCCCACGTTGTAGAGGTAGACCAGCGGCGGCAGTCCCGCCCCATCCGGGTAGCCGGCCTCGGCCAGCAGGCGGCGGGCCCCGACCGCTTCGCCGGCCGGCGGCTCGGGGGGCGTCCAGCCGGGCAGGTCGGGCACGGTGAAGGTGCGCTGGGCCCGCTGGCCGGTGCCGTGGAGGTCGCGAGCGATCGCCTCGCGGGGCAGGCTCAGCTCGAGCGCCCGGCGCACCCGGACGTCGTCGGTCGGCGGCCGGCGGGTGTTGACCTCCAGGTAGTTGACGTGGAAGACGCGCACCGCGCGCGCCTCGGAGGAGCCCTGCGCCAGGAAGCGCCGGGCCTCGTCCATCGGGATGGTGTTGGCGGTGGTCCAGTCGAGGGCGCCCGTGCGGTAGAGGTTGAGGGCGGTGGCGGGATCCTCGAGCGGGAAGAGCACCACCCCCTCCAGCGCGATCGCGTCGCGGTCCCAGTAGGTCACCGAGCGGCGCACCTCGAGCCGGTCATTGGCCTGCCACTGCTCGAGCCGGAAGGGTCCGTTGCCCACCACGTCCTCCCCGGCCGGCCGGTCGGGCACCCCGCCGGTCATGAGGTGAGCGGGCAGGGGGAAGAAGGGGGGGAGGGCGGCCCGCACCGGGAAGTCGGGATCGGGAGCCGTCAACACCACTCCGAGCGTGCGCGCATCGACGGCGGTGACGGCCAGCCGCTCCGGGGGAATCTGTCCCCGGTTGACTTCCTCGGCTCCCCGCACCGGGTAGAGGTATTCCGCCGTCTCGCTTCCGGTGGCCGGGTCGAGTACCTGCCGCCAGGCCAGGACAAAGTCGCCGGCCGTTACCGGCTCGGCATCGCTCCAGCGGGCGTCGGCCCGCAGGTGGAAGGTCCAGTGGACGGCGCCGGCATCGGACTCCCAGCGCTCGGCCACTCCCGGGCGGGCCCGCCCGCCCGTGTCCAGCGTGGTCAGACCCTCGAAGAGGAGGCGGGCCACCCGCCAGGTGTCCCGGCTGGCATAGCGGGTGGGGTCGAGCCCGGCCGGATCCTCTCCGACGGCCACCCTCAACACCGCCTCTTGGGGGGGGCGCACCCGTCCGATCCAGACCCCGCCCGGCTCCCCGCCGCAGGCACTCAGGGCCAGCGCACCGAAGGCCGGCAGGAGGATGGAGCGGTGGAAACGGGGCACGCGGGGGCCTCCGGGGACAGGGAGTGGCATCGGCGAGAGTAGAACCGGCCGGCCGGGAGCGTCAATGGTCGCACCCGGCTTGCCAGGCTCCCTCCCGGACTGATAGCGTCCCGGCATGGCCCGGGTCGTCCTCATCAACGGTTCGCCCGACTGGGGGGTGGACGGGCGTCTCCACCTCGAACTGGCCGAAGCGCTCCAGGCGCGTGAACACGCGGTCACCGTGGTCGGCCGCCCGGGCGGTCCCTTCACCCAGCGGGCGGCCGCCCGCCGGATCCCGACCCTGGAGACCCCCCTGCCCGGCCGTTTCTCGCTGCGCGCCGGCACCCGGATGCGGGCCCTGCTGGCCAAGCTGCGTCCCGAGGTCGTGCACGCCTGTCATTTGCCCGACCTGTGGACCCTGGCGCCGGCGGAGGGCAGCGGTGCTCCCTGCGGCCGGGTCGTCTTCACCCTCTACCTCTCCCCCGGCCACCGGGCCCGCCGGCTCCCCTGGCGATACCTGCGCCGCTGCGTGGCCGCTTACACCGCACCCACCCCGCTCCTCCAGATGGTGGGCGCGCGCGCCCTGGGCATCCCCTCCGAACGGGTGGAACTGCTCAGCCACTTCGTGGATGCGTCCCGCTACACCGGGGAGGAAGTGCGCGGGCGGGCCGGGCAGGTGCGCCGGGAGTGGGGGGTGGACCCGCAGCAGCCGGTGGTGGGCACGCTCGCCCCGATGCGTCCCCACCACGGGTTGACCTACTTCGTGGAGGCGGCCATCACAGCGGGACCCCATCTGGCGGCGCGCTGGCTGATCATCCCCTTTCCGGGGCGGCGTGACGCCGTGTTCGAAGCCCGGCTCCGGGCGCGTCTCGAAAGGGTGCCGGGGGCGGCCGTCGGGCCGCCGGGGGAGGACACCGGGGCCGTGCTGAACGCGCTCGATGTGTTCGTCTTCCCGACCGAGCGGGAGGGGTATGCCCGTTCCCTCCTCGAAGCGATGGCGGCCGGAGTGCCGGTGGTGGCGGTGGCCGGGCCGGGGACCGGGTTCGTGGTCGAGAAGGAACGCTCCGGTCTGCTGGTGCGCCCCCGCGACCCGCTGGCCATGGCCGGTGCGGTCGCTCAGATCCTGAGCGATCCCGACCTGCGCCAGCGGCTGGCCCGGGCGGGCCGCCAGCGGGTGGTCAACCACTTCTCCCCGGAGGTGGTGCTCCCCCGCTACGAGGCCCTCTATGAGCGCCTGACCGACTGAGGGCGCGCCCCGGCGGTTGGCGCTTGCCTTCACGGGAAGGGCCCTTTTCATTAGCAGGTCTACCGGTCGAGACCGGTACGGTCTCCGCCGAGGTAGCTCAGATGGTAGAGCACTGCGCTGAAAACGCAGGTGTCCCCAGTTCGATTCTGGGCCTCGGCACCAGCCCGACCGGGCCGGCGGGATCCGGCCAAGTTGACACCCTCGCGAAGGCGACCTACCTTTCGACCGAGGGTCGCCTTTGCCGTTTTGACAAGCCACAGTAGCTCAGTCGGTAGAGCAGCTCACTCGTAATGAGCAGGTCAGCGGTTCGAATCCGCTCTGTGGCTCCAGTCGAGGAACGGCGGGCGGTCCCGCGACCGCTCGCCGTCCTGTCACGGCCCGCCTGAAACCGGTCCCGTTCCCGCGGCGGCCGAGCGACCGCCGGAATGGAGATGCTGTGACCACTCCCGATCCCAGCCCCCCCCGGAGTCTGATGGCCGGTGTCTCCGGTGTCCGCGGCCTCTTCGGGGCCGGTCTGGACACGGTGGTGGCCGCCCGCTACGCGGCCGCTTTCGCCGGGCTGTGTGGGGAGGGTGCGATCGTGGTGGCCCGCGACCCGCGCGCTTCGGGCGAGGAGCTGGAGGCGGCGGTGACGGCCGCTCTGCGCGCGCGCGGTCGCACCGTGGTCCGGCTGGGGATCGCCCCTACCCCCACCCTGCTGCTCAACACCCGGCTGCTCGGCGCGGCCGGCGGCGTGATGGTCACGGCCAGTCACAACCCGGTCGAATGGAACGGCCTGAAGTTCGCCGACCCGGCCGGGCGCTACCTCGCCCCCGAGGACACGCAACGCCTGATCGCGGCCGTGGCGGCCCGACCGGATGAGGCCCCTCCGGTGGTCGTAGCGGCCGGAGAGGGAGAGGTGCGGAGCGATCCCGACGCCCTGCGGCGGCACCGGCAGCGGGTCGAGGGAGCAGCCGGCGTGGAGGTCGGTGCGCTGCCAGCGGCCGGCCTGAAGGTGGTCGTGGACGGCTGTAACGGCGCCGGTTCGGTGCTCCTGCCGGAGAGCCTGGCCGCCTGGGGGGTCGAGGTCGATCCCCTCCACTGCGTCCCCGACGGCACCTTCCCGCGGCCGGCCGAGCCCCTCCCCGGGGCGCTGGACGGACTGGGACGCCGGGTGCGGGAGTGGGGCGCCGACCTCGGTCTGGGACTCGATCCCGACGGTGACCGGCTGGCCCTGGTCGGCCCCGACGGAGAGGCGCTGGGGGAAGAGTGTACGCTCGCCCTGGCGGCTCGGCGGGTCCTGCAGGTCCGCCCCGGTCCGGTGGTGGCCAACCTCTCCACCTCCCGGATGCTCGACGACGTGGCGGCCGCCGCCGGGGTGCCGCTGGTGCGCACCCCGGTGGGGGAGATCAACGTGGTCGGCGGGATGCTGGCCGTCTCGGCGGTGGTGGGTGGGGAGGGGAACGGCGGGGTGATCCACCCCGAGGTGGTGCTGGGGCGTGATGCCCTGGTGGCGACCGCCCTGATCCTCTCCGCGCTGGCGCTCGAGCGGTGCGACCTGCCCGCGCTGCGGGCCCACCTCCCCGTCTATACGATGCTCAAACTCCGGCTGCGGCTCCCCGAGGGGGGCGCCGAGCGGATGCGCCGGACCCTGGCCGAGCAGGCCGATACCTTCGGCGCCGGGCGGACGGACGGGCGCGACGGCCTCCGCCTCGACTGGTCCGACCGCTGGGTGCACGTGCGCCCCTCCAACACCGAGCCGATCGCCCGGCTCATCGTGGAGGCCCCCGACGAACGCCAGGCCCGCGAACTGGCCGCCGCGGTGGCCGGCCCGCTCGGTCTGGTCGAGGAGTGAGGGATGGCCGTCCCCAAGCGCCCCTGGCTGGAATGGGAAGACGCCCTCGAGCGGCTCCTGGAGACGACCCTCCCACTCCCCGCCGAGGACGTGCCGCTGAGCGAGGCACTGGGACGCCGGCTGGCCGAACCGGTCCGGGCCGACCGTGACCTGCCCCCCTTCGATCGGGCCACCATGGACGGATTCGCGGTGCGCAGCGCCGACCTGGCGGCGGGCCCGGCCCTCCTCCCGGTGACCGGTCGGGTCGCGGCCGGGAGCTGGCCCGAGGCCGGACCCGGGTCGGGGGAAGTGTGGGAGATCTACACCGGCGCCCCGCTCCCGCCGGGGGCCGATGCCGTCGTACCCGTTGAGGAGACCGAAGCCGGACCGGGGACAGGACGGGTCCACCTGCCGGCCGGGGTGACTCCGGGCACCCACATCGACCGGCAGGGAGGTGCGGCCGGGGCCGGGAGCGTGCTGCTGGCCTCGGGTGGACGGATCGGCCCGGCCCAGATCACGCTGCTGGCCACGGTCGGGCACGACCCGGTGAAGGTGGGCGGGCTCCCCCGCGTCCACCTGGCGGCCACCGGCGATGAACTGGTGGACCACCTCCAGCGGCCCGCCCCGGCCGATATCCGGGACAGCAGCACGCCGACCCTGACCGCCCTGCTGGCCGAGGAAGGGGTGCGGCCGGTCTTCACCCTCCGCCTGTCGGATGAACCCGCCGCGGTGGCCGACTTCCTGCGGCCGGCCGCCGAACAGGCCGACCTGGTGCTGATCACCGGTGGGGTGAGTGCCGGGGCGCGCGACCATGTCGAGGAGGTCCTGCTCGAGCTGGGCGGCCGGCTGCTCTTCGACGCCATCCGTCTCAAGCCGGGCAAACCGTGCACGGCCGTTCAACTGGGGGGCGCCCTGGTGCTCGGCCTGCCCGGCAACCCGGTCTCCACCTTCGCCGCCGCCCGGCTCTTCGTCCAGCCGGTGCTGCGCCGGCTGGCCGGGGCGGCGGACCCGCGTCCCTCTTTCCGCCCCGCCGAACTCGGTTTCGAAGCGAGCAATCGGGGGAGGCGTCCCGAACTGCGGCCGGTGCGACTCAGCGGGGACGGCACCCGGCTGGTGGCGGGCGAAGTCCCTTACCGCGGTTCGGGGGATGTGGCCGGGCTGGCCCTCGGCAACGCGTTCGCCCTGCTTCCGGCCGAGCAGGTGCTCCCGGCCGGCAGCCGGGTGGCCGTTCTCGATTACCGGGATCCCCCGGAAGGAGGCCTGCGGCCGTGAGCGGTGAGAGCAGCCGGAACGTCACCCTGGCCGGCCTGGAGCACCCCGACGTACGGGCGGCCCTGAGCGGCTGGGACCCCGGTGCGCGGGTGGTCCTGCTGGCCGACCACCAGGCCCTGGCCACCTATGCGGGGACGCGCCCGGTGGCCCTGCTCCTGCTCCCGGTCGGGATCGAGGAGGCGGAGCGGAGTGCCCTGGCCGCCGCCCAGCGCCAGGTCCACCCGCACGGCCAGCTCCTGGTCGTGGCCCCCGGCCCACGGGCCCTCGGAGCCGAGCGGCTCGACCCGTGGCGGGGCCCCGACGCCCCGCCCCCGCCCCCGCCCGAGGATCTGCCCGAGACGATCACCAGCCTGCTCGAGTTCGCCCGGGTGGGGGCCCTGACCGGGCTTATCGGAGTCAGCGATGCCATCCTGGGCACCATCCGGACGGTCGTGCTGGTCGCTCCGGCCGATGTGCCGGTGCTCATCCGGGGGCCGTCGGGCAGCGGCAAGGAACTGGTCGCCGGGGGGATCCACCGGGCCAGCCCGCGGGCCGACCGTCCCTTCGTGGCGGTCAACACCCCCGGGCTCTCGCAGACGCTGATCGAGTCGGAGCTCTTCGGCCACGAGCGGGGGGCCTTCACCGGAGCGGTCCAGCGCAAGAGCGGGGTCTTCGAGGCGGCCGGCGAGGGGACCATCTTCCTGGACGAGATCGGCGACCTCTCCCGCGAGCTGCAGGCCAAACTGCTCCGGGTGCTGGAGCAGAACGAGTTCGTCCGGGTGGGGGGGACCGAGCCGATCCGGGTGAGGGCCCGGGTGCTGGCCGCGACCAACGTGGAGCTGGAACGGGCGGTGGCCGAAGGACGCTTCCGGGAGGACCTCTACTACCGTCTCAAGGTGGTCACCATCGACCTGCCCGGACTGGCGGAACGGCCCGAGGATGTGCTCCCGCTGCTGCGTCACTTCATCAACCGGGTGTGCGAGACGCACGGGACCGACTTCCTCGGCTTCACCGACGAGGCGATCGCCTTCCTGCAGTCCTATCCCTGGCCGGGGAATGTGCGGGAATTGCGCAACCTGGTCGAGCAGGTCGTGCTGCTCCACTCCGAGCGGAAGATCACCAGCGAGCGGTTGAGCCGGATCCTGGAGGAGCGGGCCGGCGGCGGTCGCTGGCTCCCCACCCCGACCGGCCGCACCTCCGAACAGGCCGAGCGCGACCTCATCTTCCAGAGCCTCCAGGCGCTGCGACGTGAGCTGGGGGAGATCCACGAGGAGATGCACGCCCTCTCCGGTGAAGGTGCCTGGCGGGGGTCGGCCCCGGGTGGGGGGCTCGAGGGGAGCGTGGCGGTCCCCCTCGGTGTCCCGCTCGAGGAGGTGGAACTGCGGCTGATCGAGGAGACTCTGAAACGGCTGGAAGGGGACAAAAAGAAGGCGGCCGAGGTGCTCGGCATCGGGCTGCGCACCCTCTACCGCCGGCTCGACCGGTTGGCGGAGCGGAGACATGATGGGGAACCCGGGACGGGAGTGGGGAGTCTTCAAGGTGAGTGAGATAAGGAAACGAAGGACTGCGGACGGGCGCACAACCCGCCCGCCATCGAACCGAGGTGATGTGGTGATGAACGGCAGTACGTTACGAAGGGTCTCCCTCCTCTCGGGTGTGCTCGGGGCGGGGATCCTGGCCGGGCTGGTGCTGGCGGGCTCCTGGAACGTGACCCCCTCCAGTATCGCCTCCACCAGCGAGCCCCCGGCGGCAGTCGCCGCCCCCTCCGCCTTCCCGGCGGTCCCTGCGCGCGAGGTCCCGGAGGTTCTGAGCCGGCCGGGCGCGGCGACCGGCGAGATCACGCAGGGTCAAGCGCTCCCCTCGCTGCGCGAAGCGGCCGCGCTGGTCCGCCCGGCGGTGGTCTCGGTCAACGTCGAGGTCTGGCAGGAGAACACCAACCGCAGCTTCCGCATGAACATCCCGGAGGAATTCCGGGACATGTTCCGCTTCCCGCAGCAGGAGGAGGGCCCGCAGCGGGTGGACGGGCAGGGCTCCGGCTTCATCTTCACCGATGACGGCTACATCCTGACCAACAACCACGTGGTCGCAGGGGCCTCCAAGGTCACCGTCACCCTCCCCGATAAACGCGAGTTCGAGGCCAAGGTGATCGGTGCCGACGAGATCACCGACGTGGCGGTCATCAAGATCGAGGCCCGGGAGAAACTCCCCACCGTGATGCTGGGAGACAGTGACCAGGTGCAGATCGGCGACTGGGTGCTGGCCATCGGCAACCCGCTCGAGTTCGATTTCACCGTGACTGCCGGGATCGTGAGCGCGCGCGGGCGGGGCGGGTTCAACCTGGGGCCGGTCCAGGGGAACACGCGCCAGATGATCCAGGATTTCATCCAGACCGACGCGGCCATCAACCGGGGGAACTCGGGCGGGCCGCTGGTGGACGTGCATGGCCAGGTGGTCGGCATCAACAGTGCCATCGCCAGCCAGACCGGGTTCTACCAGGGGTACGGCTTCGCCATCCCGATCGACCTGGCCAAGTCGGTGGCCGACGACCTGATCCGCTACGGCGAGGTGAAACGATCCTGGTTGGCGATCGAGTTCAACGAGGTGACGGCCCAGGATGCCCGGGCCCGCAGCCTGCCGGGCGACCGTCCCTACGGCGCCTTCGTGCGCACGGTCACCCCCGGGGGACCGGCCGAGAAGGCCGGTTTGAAGCCGGACGATATCATCCTGGAGATCGACGGGCAGAAGATCGAGAACTCCGGCCAGCTCCAGACCATGGTTTCCACCCGCAAGCCGGGAACCCGCATGTCCATGAAGGTCTACCGCGGCGGCAACAGCCGCCGGTCGGGGCAGACGCTCGGGCTGACCGTGCGGCTGGAGGAGCGGCCCAAGGCGACCAGCCCGGCGCGTTCCGAGCAGGCCCGCGAGGCGGGGGACAATCTGGGGCTGCAGGTGCGCGAGCTGACCCGCCAGGACCGCCGGGAACTCGACTTCGAGGGAGAGGGCGTACTGGTGACCGGGGTGGAGACCTACGGGCCCGCCTACGATGCCAACATCGGATCGGGCCTGGTGATCACCGAGATCGACGGTGAGAAGGTGGCCGATGCGAAAGCGTATGAACGCATCGTGCGTTCCCTGAAGTCGGGGAGCACGGTCATGGTGCGGATCTACGTCAACAACCCGGACGCGGCTCCCGAGACCCGCTACACCTCCCTACCGGTGGAGGTGCGCTGAGCGCAGTGGGTGAACGAAGAGCGGACGTGCGCGTCGTGAAGGACGACGCCGCGATCGGGCGCGGAGGAAAGGGACTGGCCGCAGTCCGCTTCCGCGCCCTATATTCCGACGCTTGAACGCAACAAGGAGTCGCCCATGCGTCGTTTCCGTTCTCAGTCCGGTGTGACCTACCTGGAGGTCCTCATCCTCCTGGTCCTGGCCGGGATCATCAGCGCGCTCATCGTCCCCCAGTGGACGGATGAGATCAAGACCAAGCGGTTCGATGAGGCCTACGGTGTGGCCGATCAGCTGGCCGCGTCGATGGAGACCTACTACGCCTCGCACGGCGTCTTCAGCGCCGAGCGCGATTCGCTCCTGCTCTATCTGCCCTCCTCCGACCTGCTGATCAACCCGCTCAACGGCCGGGAGTGGGTCATCGAGATCCAGAACTCCGCTCAGGAGTATCTGATCACCGGTGAGGGGAAGCAGCCGATCGAGATCCAGACCGAGGATCGCTGGCCCCAGTACAAGAAGGCGTGGGAGGCATGGGTCGCCTACCAGGACCGGTTGCGCCAGGAAGCCGAACAGGCCCGGCGCCGCCGGGGTGGACGCTGAGCCCGGAGCACCATGCCGACCTACGAGTACGAGTGCCAGGAGTGCAGGCACCGCTTCGAGGAGTACCAGTCCATCACCGAGCCGCCGCTGAAGGCCTGTCCCGAGTGTGGAGGCGAGGTGCACCGGCTGATCGGATCGGGGGCCGGGATCCTCTTCAAGGGGTCGGGCTTCTACGAGACCGACTACCGGAGTTCCTCCTACAAGAAGGCCGAACAGGCCGAACGACCCGAGAAGGAGAGTCCTTCCTCGAAGAGCGGACCGGCCAAAAAGGAACCATCCACCGACCCATGAGAACGACCCTCCTGGTCCTCCTGCTGCTTATCGTCGCCGCCTGCTCTTCCGGGAAGAGGTGGGATGAGCGACTGGGGGAGATCCTGGCCGGCGAGAACGAGAACCCCGAACAGCGCATTAAACAGCTGGAGGATTTCCTGGAGGAGGGGCCCCCGGTCAAGACGGCCAGCGAGGCCCGCTTCACCATCGGGTGGACCTTCGCCGAAGTGCTGCACCAGTACCCGGAAGCGCGCCGCTGGTTCAACGCCCTGCTCGAAGCCGACCCGGAGGGTGCCTGGGCCGATGAGGCCAGCTGGATGCTCGAGAACATGGAAAAGGACCCGAGCGAACTGCTCCCCCAGCTGCAGAAGCAGGCCGTGCCACCGGGAGGGGGCCGGCCGGAGGGCGCAGGCGCACCCCCCCCTCCGGGGCCGTGAACGGAGAAGGCCCCCGCGCGTAGCGGAGGCCTCCGGCGAGAGCATCCGGGGACGGCCTGAGAGAAAGGCGACGTCTGGACCTTTCATCAATAAGGGCTTTTACAGGCGCCGGTCCCATCTCATCATCGCTGCCGAGATGTCCGGAACAGCCGCAGCCGTCCGTCGTCTACGGGTCACGGCGACGCATTCAGGGCCCGAGGCCGACCCTCATCACCTGCAACTGTAAACGGCCTTTCTATGGAGACCGTCCCCAGGGACCGGGATAGTGACGCCTCCCGTCCGTGGGAGCAAGGCAAAAGGAAGCGACCAGCAGGGGCTGCCTACTTGGATCTCAGGATGAACAGACCTCGACCCGGGCGGCTCATGCTGCTCGCCCTGCTCGCCCTGACAGGGGGAGTGGGGTGTGAGATCAACGTCAACAACCCGGCCGGTTTCGATCTCACCGGCCGCGGTCCCTCCTCGGTGGTCACCGACACCCTCACGGTGACCGGGGCGGACACCTCCTGGGCGATCGCCCTCCCTCTCCATGCCTCCGAACGGCTCTTCGTGGGCCGGCACGGGGATTTCCAGGGACTCGTGCTGCTCCGTTTCAGCCGTCTGCCGGCCGATGCCGTCGTGCAGGACGCCCGCCTCACCTTCTACCGGCGGACAGCCAACGCGGAGGAAGAGGAGCCGCTGGCCCTCGAGCTGTCGCTTGCCCCCCTGACCGTGGACTGGGACACCACCTGGACCGGCGCCCGGATGGGCGAAGTGACCACCGGAGCCGCCGTAGCCTCGGTCGCCGTCCCCTTCACCGCCACCGCCGACACCTTCGGCGTGACCCTCCCGAACGCCCTCGTCCAGGCCTGGGTGGACGACCCGACGGGCGTTGAGGTCGGGCGCGGGCTGGCCCTCACCGCCCCGAGCAATGCGAGCTGGCTGCTCCAGCTCGATGCGGGGGACGAGCATTACCTCTATTCCCAGCGACGGCCGCGGATACGGCTGCGCTGGACGCCGGCGGGGGGCGGGAGCAGCCGGATCAGCGTGGTCTATCCCGAGCTCGACCTCTCCCTGCTGAGCGTGACCGGCACCCCCGGTCCGGGTGAACTCTGGGTGACCCGTGGAGCCGCCTGGCGCAGCCTGATCACCTTCGATCTGAGCGGCCTGCCAGCGGGGGCCACGATCAACCGGGCGGTGCTTCGTCTGGGCGTACGCACCACCGACGGGGTGGCCCTCCCCTTCGCCTTCTCGGCGGCCCTCCCACTGGGGGCCGCTCCCTGGGACCTCTCCCTCTCCGAGATGCTCGACGGTGACTCGGTCGGCTCGGCCATCACGGTGGCCGAAGGGGACAGCACGGTTTCCCTGCTGGTCACCCGTGCACTCGGTGCCTACCTGACGAGTGATCGGAGTGCGCTCGGCCTGGTCGTCCTCGCCTACGCCGAAGGGAGCGGGATCGGACGGGTCACCATCCTGGACGCGACCGCCCCCGCCGATCGCCGGACCAAGCTCGACCTGGTCTACTCCGTCCCCCCGGGAGGCACGCCGTGAGCCGCCCGAACCGGAACGGACCGGCCCGGCTGATCGTGTTCGCCGGCCTGCTCGCCCTGGCCGCGGCTCCGGCCTCCGGCCAGACCGCCTACGGACTGCGCTGGTACGGCGAGGTACGCACCCCCGCGCCTCCCCGCTCGCTCGCCCTCGGCGGGCTCACCTCGGTTCTCCCCTGGGGGGACGAGCTGGCCCCGGCGGCACCCCACAATCCGGCGCTGGCCGCTTTCGGGGACCAGGTGGTCTTCCGCATCGACTGGGAGCTGGGACACCTGGGCGGGGACTACTCGGACGGGACCGGCTCCCTCTGGCAGACCGGTCCGCGGGGGATGGGACTGACCGCCCCGCTGGGGCGGGGATTCTCGGTGCTGGTGGGTCTGCAGAGCCTGACCCTGGGCGAGTTCGAGGTGCACACCGAAGCCACGGTCTTCGACCAGGTCCCCGTACGCATGGACTATTTGGGCACGGGGGGGTTGAGCGCCGGCAGCATGGGGGCCGCCTGGCGGAGCCGGCAGGGCAGGGTGGCCGTGGGCGCGGCCTTCGAACTTATCTTCGGCGCCCTCAAGCAGGAGTGGCTGCTCGACTTCACGCCCAGCGGCTACCTCGACAGCTCCGACCGTCTCCAGCGCCAGCACCGCGGGCACCGGTTGCGGGGAGGATTGCAGGTCACCCCGCTGGCCCCGCTCCGGCTGGGCGCCTCGGTGACCCTGCCCACCACCCTTGACGTAGACCTGGTCTACGCTTCCCGGGGAGTGGGCTCCGACACCGTGACCACCCGGCTGGAGCTGGGCGGAGCCTTCTCGGTCGGGGCCGGGCTGAACCTGGGCGGGCTCTGGTCGGTCTACCTGGACGGACGACGGGAAGGCTGGGACGGGACCCGCTGGGACCCGGTGCCGGTCGCTCCCGTCGGCATCGGCACCAACCCGGGGGAGGTATCCCTCCTGCGGCCCGAGTGGGGGGTGGGCCTGGGAGTGGAACGGCGGGCACGTCCGCTCGACGAGCAGGTCACCCTGCTGGATACCCTGCCGCTGCGAGCCGGCCTGCGCTGGGGAGGGCTCTACGCACCCGACCGGGCGGGGGGGGCGGTGGATACCTGGAGCGTGACCCTGGGCACCGGTTTCTTCATGGGCCGGCGGCGTCTGGCCTGGGGGGACCTCGCCCTGCAGATCGGTCGGCGCAGCGGCGCCGATGGGAGTTCGGAAGGGTTCTGGCGGATCCAGATCGGATTGAGCGGCGGCGAGAAGTGGTTCCAGCCGCCCCAGCGGTAACGGGATCCTCACGGAAAGCGGCCCCGCAGCGGGGCCACGGCAAGGAGGTAGCAGGATGCGCACGATCGCGACGACGGGTCTGCTGGCCGCTCTCCTGCTGGCCGGGGGCTGTTCCTCCGGGCTCCAGCAGGGGTTCGACCAGCAGCAGGCCGAGCTGGCGGCGATGCAGGCCCGCCTCGACCAGCTCGTCCAACAGGAGCAGGCCCAGACGGCCGAGATCGAGGCGATGCGGGGCGACCTGAGCCAGACCGGACTGCGGGTCGTCCAGACCGAGGAGCAGGTGGGGACGCTGGGTAACCGGGTCGAGAACCTGAACACCCGGCTGACCCTGCTGACCGAGGACGTGACCCGGCTCAAGAGCACCCCCGTGCCGGCCACGCCGCCGCCGCCGGCCCAGGGCGCCCTCCGCTTCAGCGAGGCGGGACCGGTGCCGGCCAACCTGCAGGCCGTCTACGACAGCGCCCTGCGGCTCTACAACGACCACAAGCCGCGGGAGGCGATCGCCAGCTTCGCCCAGGTCCTCAAGGACGGGGCCACCACCGACCTGGCCGACAACGCCGACTATTGGACCGGCGAGTGCTACTACATGCTCGAGGAGTTCCCCCAGGCGCTCGAGGCCTTCAAGCGGGTCTTCAACCACTCCTTCCAGGACAAGTTCGACGATACGCAGCTCAAGATCGGGATGACCTATCGCCTGATGGGGCAGAAGGAGAACGCCATCGCGGCCTTCCGGGAGCTGCTCGCGAAATACCCCGACAGTCCCTATGCCGAGCTGGCGCGGCTCTACCTCGCCCAGCTCGGCGGCTGAGGCGACCGGGGCCGGTCGGAAGGGACGAAGTCGTGCCGAGGATGACCCGGATCGGCTGGGGGTCCCGCCTGCTGCTGGTCATGCTGCTGGCGGGCTGCTCGCATATCCCGCGCCCGGCGCGGGACGCCCCGGCCGAGGACCGCCTGCACTATGCCTGGCGACTGCTGGAAGACGGCGGTACCTATGCCGCCCGGCAGGCCTTCGAAGAGCTCATCTTCTCCGCCCCCGGCAGTGCGGTCATCGACTCCGCCCACTACGGGCTGGCCGAGACCTACTACCGGGAGAAGAACTGGATCCAGGCGCAGAGCGAGTACGACGTGGTGGTGCGGAGCTTCCCGCGCAGTCCCCTGGTGGACAACGCCGCATTCCATTCCGGGACCTGCTGGTGGAAGCAGTCGCTCGGCTACAAGCTCGACCAGAACGAGACCCGCCAGGCCATCGACGCCTTCCGCGCCTTCCTGCTCGATTTCCCGGCCAGCGAACGCTACGACGAGGTGGTGGCGATCCTGGGCCAGGCCGAGGACAAGCTGGCCCGCAAGAAGATCTACGAGGGGGACACCTACCGCAAACTCGGCACCGAGCGTGACCTGACCGCCGCCGAACTCATGTACATCGAGGCGATCCAGGGCTGGCCCGGGGCCTCGGTGCTCGACCTCGCCCTGTGGGGACTGGGGGAGGTCTACCTGGCCCGGCAGGAGTATCCGAAGGCGCTCCAGGCCTTCTCGGCGCTGGTCGGCAACTTCCCCGACTCCCGTCGGGCCAAGCAGGCCCGGGAGCACATCCGCACGCTCAACGAGATGGGGGTGACCCCCCCCGGGCAACCGCCCCCCACCATACCCCCCCGGCCGTGAAGGTCGGCCTCTTCGGCGGGGCCTTCGACCCACCCCACCGGGGCCACCTGGCGGTGGCCGAAGGCGTGCGCGCCGCCCTCGCCCTGGACGAGATCCGCTTCCTCCCCTACGCCCGCGGACCGCATCGGGCCGTCCCGCCCATCGCCCCCGACGCCGACCGCCTGGCCATGCTGCGGCTCGCTCTGAGTGACCATCCCGGCCTGCGGGTGGACGACCGGGAAGTGGCGCGGGGGGGGCTCTCCTACACCGTCGTGACGCTGCGGGAACTCCACCGGGAGCGGCCCGGGGACCAGCACCACCTGATCATCGGCACCGACCAGCTCGAGATCCTGACCAGCTGGCGGGCCTGGCGGGAGGTCCTCCGGCTCGCCCGGCTGGCGGTCGTCACCCGCCCCGGACATCCCGCCGCACCCATCCCCGACGTGCCCGCCGGCCGGATCGTGCCTATCCCGCTGCCGGTACCCGATGTCTCCTCCACCCTGGTGCGTGAGCGCGTCCGGAGCGGGCGGGGTATCCGCCGTCTGGTCCCGGCGGCCGTGGCGCTCTACATTGAGGAGCGGGGACTCTACCGTGACCCGAGTGGGAGATAGCCCATGCTGGACGCCCGTCTGATCCGACACCAGCCCGAGGTGGTCCGCCAGGGCCTGGCCGACAAGGGGGTGGCCGGGGACGTGGACGGCCTGGTCGCCCTCGACGAAGAGCGCCGGCATCTGATCGCCCAGGTGGAGGAGCTCAAGCGGAAGCGCAACCAGGCCAGCGAGCGGATCGCCGTCCTGAAGAAGGCCAACGAGGACGCCACCGGGGCGATCGCGGCCAGCCGCGACCTGGTGGAGCGGATCAAGGAGCTCGACGGGCGGCTGGGGGAGGTGGAAGCGGGCTTCGAGCAGGGGCTCATGCTGCTGCCTAACCTGCCCGACCCCGAGGCGCCGCGCGGGCACTCGGCCGCCGAGAACGTGGTGCGAACCGTCTGGGGAGAACCGCCGGAGGCCTCCTTCGAACTCAAGGACCACGTGGTCCTGGGGACCTCGCTCGGCCTGCTCGATCTGGAGGCGGCCGGCCGGATGTCGGGGACCGGCTTCGCCCTCTTCACCGGCCCGGGGGCCCGTCTGGTGCGCGGCCTGATGAACTTCATGCTCGACCATCACACCACCCTCAACGGCTATACCGAGGTGTGGCCTCCCGCCCTGGTGCGCCGGCCGGCCATGACCGGCACCGGACAGCTTCCCAAGTTCGAAGAGGACCTCTACCGGATCGACTCCGACGACCTCTTCCTCATCCCCACCGCCGAGGTGCCGGTCACCAACATCCATCGGGAATCGATCGTGGAGGAAGCCGACCTGCCGATCGCCTACACCGCCTACACCCCCTGTTTCCGGCGGGAGGCGGGGGCGCACGGTGCCGACACCCGGGGACTCTTCCGCCTCCACCAGTTCGACAAGGTGGAGCTGGTCCGCTTCTGTACCCCCGAGTCGAGCGAGGCCGAGCATCAGGAGCTGCTCGGCCATGCCTGCGGAGTACTGGAACGGCTCGGGCTGCATTACCGGGTGGTCGAGCTGTGCACCGGTGACCTCTCCTTCGCCGCCCGGCGCTGCTACGACCTGGAGCTGTGGGCTCCCGCCTCCAGGCGCTGGCTCGAGGTCTCCTCCTGCAGCAACTTCGGGGACTTCCAGGCGCGCCGGGCCGACATCCGCTACCGCCGCACCGCCGACGGCAAGGTGGCCCACCTCCACACCCTGAACGCCAGCGGCGTGGCCTTCCCCCGGCTGATCGTGGCCCTCCTGGAGAGCTATCAGACCGACGAGGGGAGCGTGGTGGTGCCGGAGGCCCTGCGCCCCTGGCTGGACGGCCGCAGCCTCCTCTCGCCGGCCGGGGAGTGAGGCGCCGTGGCCGGGGGGGCTCTCGCGCGCCGGGCCGCCCGCGCCCTGGTCGAGGCCGGCCGGCGGCTGCAGGCCGCCGGGCTGGTCGCGGCCGCCGAGGGGAACCTGAGCGTGCGGACCGGGCCGGACGGTCTGCTCATCACCCCGGCCGGAGCGCGCAAGGGGGAGCTGCGGGTCCGTGACCTGGTAGCCGTGCGCTTCGAAGGCCTGACCTGGGAGGTCGTGCGGGCCGCCCCCGGCCGGCGTCCCTCGAGTGAACTCGGTCTCCACCTGGCTCTTTATGCTCGGACGGGCGTGGGCGCCGTGGTACATCTCCATCCCCCCCATGCCACCGCCTTCGCGGCCGCCGGCCGCTCCCTCGAATCGCCCGCGCTGGCCGAGCAAGCACTCATGCTGGGGGTGGTCCCCCTGCTCGGCTTCGCTCCCCCCGGCACGCCGGCGGTGGCCGAGCTGGTGACCGGCCTGCCGCCGGAGAGCCGCGCCTTCCTGCTGGCCGGTCACGGCGCGGTGACGGTCGGCGGTGACCTGGCGGAGGCGGCGCTGCGCATGGAGACGCTCGAAGCGTGCGCGCGCATCACCCTGCTGGCCCGGCTGCTGGACCCGGAAGCCGCCCTGACCGACCAGGCGCGGGCCGCCCTGCGGGCGACCGGAGGCCCGGGTGAGCACTGACGCTCCGACCGGCGGGCGCCTGGGCACCGGGCCGCTGGTGCTGGCGCTGGCGGCCGCCGCCCTGGCGGTCGCGCTCAGCCTCTGGTACACCGGCCGCCAGGTCGAGCGGCTGCGGGAGCGCACCCGCGGCTTCACCCGATTCTACGCCGAACTGATCGGCTGGGTGGCCACCGACACCACCGCCGTCGGCACTGCCCTCGATGTGGCCCTCAGCCGCCTGATCGCCGAGTACGATATCCCCTGGGTGGTCACCGACGAGACCGGCTACCCGCTCGCCTGGCGGGGAGTGGGAGAGCCGGAGGGTTCCGACGAGGCGGCCGTGCGCCGGCGGGTGGCCCGTCGGGCGACCCTCTTCGACCGGCACTACGACCCGGTCCCCATCCCCATCCCCGGCGCCCCGCAGCGCTTCCATTACGGCGACCCCCCCGAGGTGCGCCGACTCAAGGCGCTTCCCTGGATCCAGCTCGGACTCTCGGCCATCGTGCTCCTGCTCATCGTCGTCTCCCTGCGCGCCCGGCTGGCCCGCCAGCGCAGCCTGCTCTGGGTGGGGCTGGCCCGGGAGAGCGCCCACCAGTTCGGCACCCCTCTCTCCAGTCTGCAGGGCTGGATGGACCTGCTGGCGGCGCGCGGTGACGGAGGGGACGGAGCGGGACCTCCGACCGCCGAGGTCGTGCGCGGCATGGCCGAAGACGTGGAGCGGCTGACCCGGATCACCGGACGGTTCGCCAAGATGGGGACTTCCCCCGGGACCGAACCGGTCGACCTGGACGAGGTGGTGGGGCGGGTGGGGGACTATTTCCGCCGGCGGCTGCCCACCCACGCCGCCCGGGTCACCCTGCAGGACACCTCGGAGGGACCCCCGCCGGTTCGGGGGGAGGCCCAGCTGCTCGAGTGGGTGATCGAGAACCTGGTCCGGAACGCCCTGGACGCGCTGGCCGGCAGCGGAGGGAACATCCGGGTGCGGACCGGCTCCTCCCCCGACGGCGCCTGGGCCGTGGTCCAGGTGGAGGACGACGGCCCGGGCATCCCCCCGTCGGACCAGCGCCGCATCTTCGAACCCGGGTTCTCCCGCCGCCGGGGGGGCTGGGGACTCGGACTCCCCCTGGCCCGCCGGCTGGCCGCCGCCCATGGCGGACGGCTCCGGCTGGTCCGCAGCCGTCCCGGCGCCGGGAGCGTGTTCGAACTGCGGCTTCCCGCCGCCTCACCGGGAGGTCCCTCATCCGAGCCCTGATCCAACGCGTCCGCCGGGCCGAGGTGCGGGTCGGGGAAGAAGTCGCCGGCACGATCGGTCCGGGGCTGCTCATCCTGGTCGGAGTGAGCCTCCAGGATGATGAGGCAGCCGCCCGCTGGCTCGCCCGCAAGTGCGCCGAGCTGCGCATCTTCGACGATGAGAGCGGGCAGCTCAACCGCTCTCTGGTGGAGACCGGCGGCCAGGCCCTGGTGGTCTCCCAGTTCACCCTCCACGGCGATGTCCGGCGGGGTCGGCGCCCCTCCTGGTCCCGGGCCGCCCCCGGTCCACAGGCCGAACCGCTGGTCGAGGTCTTCTGCCGGGCCCTCGAAGAGGCCGGCATCGGAGTGGCCCGGGGACGCTTCGGTGCCCACATGGAGGTCGAACTGGTGAACGACGGCCCGGTCACCCTGATGGTGGATTCCCCCGAGGCATGAGGAGCCGCCGGCCTGCCCGGTGGCGGCGGGCGCTCCCGCCGCTTCTGCTCGGCCTGCTGCTGGGGCCGGGCCCGCCGGCCGTGCGGGCCCAGGAGAGGACCCCGCCGGGCACCGAGGGCGCCCCGCTGCTGCGCCGTCGCACGGTGCGGGACGCCGACCACGTGCGGGGCCTCTGGGTCACCCGCTGGGAGTTCCACACCCCCGGGGAGGTGGAGGCCCTGGCGGTCGAGGCGGCCGACGCCGGTCTGACCGACCTCTTCTTCCAGGTGCGCGGACGGGGGGATGCCTTCTACCACTCCGCGCTCGAACCGTGGGGGGCCGAACTGACCGGCCGGCTGGGCGCCGACCCGGGCTGGGACCCGCTGGCGGTCGCGGTGGCCGCCGCCCACGCCCATGGCCTGAGGCTGCACGCCTGGATCAACACCTTCCCGATGTGGAGCGGCAGCACCCCGCCGCCGGAGACGAGCCCACGCCATATCCTGCTGGAGCACCCCGAGTGGGTCATGACCGACCGGGAGGGGCATATCCAGCGCCCGGGCAACCGTTTCGGCTACGTCTCGGGCGCTCCCGGCAACCCGGAGGTGCAAGCCCGGATCGAAGCGGTGGTGCTCGACCTGGTGACCCATTACGAGGTCGACGGGATCCACTTCGACTACATCCGCCTCCCCGACCAGAACTACTCCTACGACGCGGTCAGCCGGGTGCGCTATATGCGCGAGAGCGTGGATGAGACCTACCTGGAATGGCAGGCCGACCAGATCAGCGGGATGCTGCGGAGGATAGCGGAGCGGGCCCGCGCGGCCCGTCCCGGTCTGATCATCTCGGCGGCCAGCGTGAACCACTACTATCGGGCGGTTGGGATCTTCGCCCAGGACCCGGTCGCCTGGACCGCCGAAGGGGTCCTCGACTACGTGGTGCCGATGGCCTACACCCCGGTGCCGGGTGAGTTCGCCGACATGCTCCACGGCTACCGCGAGGCGCTCCCCGCGCTTCGGGTGGTGATGGGGATCAACCTGGAGGAGATGCCCGGAGCCCCGGGGAGCGTGGCCGACCAGGTGCGGCAGAGCCTGGAAGAGACCTCGGGTCACGTCTTCTTCAGCCTCCAGGCCTTCCGGGGGCTGCTCGCCCAGACCGCCCCCGGCGACGACCTCTACACCAGCCTGGAACGACTGCAGGGGACTCCTCTGGCGGTGGCCGAGCTTGACCCGGTCGGGGTGGCCCGTCTGCTCGCGGGAGTAGCGCGGCGCCTGACCGCGGTGCTATTGCTCTTACCCTGACGGGAGCACCGCCCCATGACCGAGTTGCACGACCCTCACAACTTCGAGAAGGTGTGCATCAACACCGTGCTCGAGGCGCTGCGCGAGAGCGGGCCCCTGCTCGGCCCCCGGGCCTACCATCTCTGCTTCCGCAAGACCCAGGAGCTCTCCACCTCCTTCCGCTACCTGCTGGTGACCATCCTCATGGAGCACCGGGAGGAACTCATCCCCCACCTGCGCGGCCTGGTCCGCACGCTCACCGACGAGCCGGAGCGGGCCGGCGTGCTCTGGGGGCTCGTGCAGACCTTCCTGCACGCCCTCCTCACCCCGGTGACCGTGCGCCGCCTGGTCGAAGACCCGGGCGCGGACATCGACTGGCTGGCCGAGGAGATGGCCTGCCTCACCCGGGCCTGCTTCCCCCCCGTGCGTCCTTGAGGGCGTCCCGCGCCTGGACTAGACTCGCCCCCGACTGAGAGGAACTATCCCCCGAAGGACCCGCGGCCGGTCCCGTCCCTGCGGGTCCTCGATCGAACGGAGGTCCATCATGTCCCCCCTCCCGTTGAGCCGCCGCGCTTTCCTAGACCGCACCGCGCTGGCCGCCGCCACCGTCTCCCTGGCCCCGGCGGGCCTGGAGCGGGTGCTGGCCGCCTCCGCCGAGCTGCAGGGGGTCCCCCCCGAGGAAGCGGCCCGGGACGAGGTCTACTGGGCCCAGATCCAGCGGGCCTTCGCGGTCGACCGGGGGATGATCAACCTGAACAACGGCGGGGTCTGCCCGACCCCGATCTACGTCCACGACGCGCTCAAGCGCTACCTCGACGTCCAGAACATGACCCCGGCCAAGTGGATGTGGGGCTACCTCGACCCGGAGATCGAGACCGCCCGCTGGCGGCTGGCCCAGTTGGGGGATTGCGACCCCGAGGAGGTGGCCATCAAGCGCAACGCCAGCGAGGCGCTCGAGTACGCCCAGTTCGGGCTCGACTTCCAGAGGGGGGACGAGGTACTGACCACCGACCAGGACTACCCCCGCATGATCACCACCTGGCGGCAGCGCGAGCTGCGGGACGGTATCAAGCTCGTCCAGTTCCCCGTGCCCACCCCGCCTAAAGACCCGCTCGATCTGGCCCGCGCCTTCGAACGCAACCTCACCCCGCGTACCAAGGTCATCCTGGTCAGCCACGTGGTCAACATCACCGGCCAGATCTACCCGGTGAAGGAGATCTGCCAGATGGCCCACCGCCGCGGCCTGCAGGTGATCTGCGACGGGGCCCACGCCTTCGCCCACTTCCCCTTCAGCCTGCACGAACTGGAGTGCGACTACTACGGCACCAGCCTGCACAAGTGGCTGACCGCTCCGATCGGCACCGGCCTGCTCTACGTGCGCCGGGACCGGATCAAGGAGCTCTGGCCGCTCATGGCCGCCGCCGACCCGAAGTCGGAGAACATCCGCAAGTTCGAGGAGATCGGCACCCACCCGGCCGCCCTCTTCCACGCCATCAACGAGGCGGTCATCTTCCACCAGGGGATCGGCGGGGAGCGGAAGGCGGCCCGGCTCCACTACCTCAAGCTGCGCTGGGCCGAGCGCCTGGTGAAGCACGACCGGATCTACCTGCGCATGAACCTCGACCCGAAGCAGTCGGTCGGGCTGGGCACGGTCGGCATCACGGGGATCGCACCGGGGGCGCTGGCCAACCACATGTGGGACCGCTACAAGATCCTGGTCGTCCCGATCGGTCACAAGGACGTGCAGGCGATCCGGGTCACCCCCAACGTCTACACCACCCTGGAGGAGATCGACCGCTTCGGCGACGCCATGGAGGCGGTGCTGCGCAACGGCCTGCCGGACTCAGGACACTAGTCCCCCCGGCCGATCCGATCGGCTCCATACCAGGGTGGTCGCCTCCCCACCCGGTTCTGGTAATTGTAAATCGAATTTACAATTTCCCGATGAGCCGCCCTGTAATCCTCGCCCTTCCACCCTTCCACCCGGGATTACCGGGGACCATCAGGGCAAGCCGGACTGAAGGGCGGATCAATGGCCTAAACACGAGAGAGGATCCATTCGTTCGTGCGGCGTCAACCGTGACGTTCGCGGGTACCGGAAGCTCCGCTGGTTGCGATCGCCTCACTCCACAGTTTTCCTCCCGAACCGGCGTCCAGAGATACTGAAAGCGTGTATATCGGCGGCGCGTTGAGCTTCGACCTGGTGGCTGGGCTCCTGGTGGTACCCGATCAGAAGCAGACGAAGATCCATCTGTTCTCGGTGGACGGGACGTATCTCCGCTCGTTCGGCCGGTACGGCTTCGGTCCCGGGGAGCTGGATGTGATCACCTTCCTGCGCGCCGATCCGGACGGGGAAGGGTTCTGGGTAGTATCCAACGTCGGTAACATGCTCATCCATCTCACCCTGGCGTACGAGTATATGGGCGGATTCCGGCTGCCGTTCTCGGGCACCGCGTCGTTCCTTCCACTCACCGGCGGGCGGATCGTCATGATTGTCGGAGAAGGTGCCGCGGAGGGATCTTTGGTCTGTCTCGAAGATGATGGAGAACTGGTGTGGCGGGCTTCACCCCCGTTGGAGATCGCAGGGAGTAGAGGCTTCCTTCCGCTCGTCAACAGATCGTTGAATGCCGACGACATATTCCGGGCGGCGCTCTTGGTCAAAACGAGCTTGTCACCGGACCAGATCCATATCGTACAGGAGGTTCGTTGATCCGGTGCGTTCGGAACGCTCAAGGTGCCACTGCTCGAATAGCTGCTGCGCTTGGTACTGGCGCAGGATAAACGGACCCAGGAGGGGCACAGCAAATGAATATTTCCCGTGACGGTTCTTATAGACGAGACCGGCATCTCCGAGTGCCGACAGCATCTGGTTCGCGTGGCTGCCGCTGAACGGCTTCTCGAGGATTTCCTTTGATGCTTCAACCACTTCCTGGACGGTGAACTCGGCATCGGCGTTGGGCAGCCTGGCGATTACTAGAAGCAGGTCTCGTTGTCTATCGGTTACTCGCCCCCATCGCCCTGCGAAGAAGTCCGTATCCAGCTTCCGGATGATGCTCTCCATCGGCACCGCGGGCGGTTCACCTGCTCCGACCTTCTGGATGAATGCGTCATAGGCTTCTCTGCAGATGTATTGAATGAAGTACGGATAACCGCCGGAGTTTCTAACGATGAGTTCTACGG
>CAZFHZ010000012.1:0-27415 GCA_964519015.1 uncultured Gemmatimonadota bacterium
CGCTGTCCAGGTTCTTCACGTCGAAGTCGGTGAAACGGGTGACCTGCCGGAGGTCCTTGGTCCGGGTGTCGTACGACCAGATGTTCATGGCCCAGTCCCGGTCGGAGAGGAAGTAAAGGACCGTCCCGATCCAGACCGGGTCCTGGTCGTTCGAGCCTTCCCAGGGGCGGACCTCCTCCAGGTCGTAGTCGTCCAGGTCGAGGATCCAGATGGGCCGGTTCTGCCCTCCCCGGTAGTTGCGCCACTCGTCATCCCAGGGGCTGACCATCCGGTAGGCAAAGCGCTTCCCGTCGGGGGAGAAGGCGCCCTGGTCGGCCCGCGGCATGGGCAGCTCGCGCGGGAAGTCGGCCTCCAGCCCCACCGTCCAGAACTTCTGCCCGGAGGGAGCGTTGGTGCGTCCGGAGGCGAAGACCACCCGCTTCGAGTCAGGGGTCCATCCCTGCACTTCGTCCCCGCCGGGATGCCAGGTCAGGCGCTTCGGCTCCCCCCCCTCGACCGGGAGCACCCAGACGTCCGTGTTCCCGCCGTACTCGGCACTGAAGGCGATCCAGCGCCCGTCGGGGGAGAGGCTGGGATTGGTCTCCTGCCCCGGGAAGCTGGTCAGGCGGCGCGCCTCCCACCCGGCCCGGGGGGCGATCCAGATGTCATTGGCGTACTCGAAGGCCACCTGGGTCGCGTTCAGGGTGGGCCGGCGGAGCAGCCGGGTGGGCCCCTCGGCCGCTCCGGTGGGAGCGGGGAGGGCGAACAGCAGGAGGGGCAGCGTCAGGAGCGGAAGCCGCCGGTAGCGGACAGGACGTGCGGTCATGGTCGGACCCCCGAGGGCTGGGACGCCCCGTCCCCGGAAGGGGAGGGAGCGGAGATGGAAACCGTGGTAGTCCCCAGCATGGGGGATATCCGGTGGCGGCTTCAAGGGGCAGCCGCGCGGGAAGCCCGACTCAGCGCTCCGGGGAGAGGTGTCGGCGGGTCAGCAGGGCGATCCCGAGCGCGCCGTAGAGTGCGGTCAACAGCAGGATGGCGAGCAGTTCATAGGCGATCCCGCCCAGGCCGGCCCCCTGGTGGAAGACCTTGAGGTAGGCCGTGATGGTGTGGGTGGTCGGCAGGATCTCGTTGAGCTGGACGAGATGACCGCCCAGGCGGAAGACCTCCAGGGGGGGGAGGGGGAACATGCCGCCGGAGAAGAACATGAGCACGAAGAAGGGGAAGCAGCCGACCGTCCAGAGGTCGAAGGAGGTCCTCAACCAGGCGGCCACCAGGACCCCGATGGCGACCACGGAGAGGGTGGAGAGCACGGTCACCATGACCAGGGCGAGCGGATCCCCGACGGCCGGGAAGCCGACCGCGAGGGCGGCCAGCCAGGTCAGAGCCACGGCCACCAGTCCGAGCGCCACCTGGACGGTGGACACGGCGCCCAGCCATTCATGTGCGCGCATCGCGGAGACCCGCAGCCGCACCAGCGTCCCCTTGTCCTTCTCCCGGATGATGGCCCCCGCTGCGGTGAACATGAGCATCATCAGGGCCAGGGCCAGCATGCCGGGTACGTAGAGGAGGAACTCCTCCGGCACTCCGGTTGAAGGAATGTCCGGGCCGCTCCCTTCGTAGTAGTAATGCAGGATGAGGGTGAAGAAGGGGGCGAAGGTCAGCGCCAGAAGCAGGATCTTCCACTCCCTCAGCGTCTCGAGTACGGACTTGCGGAGCAGGGCGAGGTACCTCATTCCCGGAGCCCCCGCCCGGTCAGGGCGATGAAGACGTCTTCGAGGGTGGGGGGCCGGATGGTCACCTCACCCACCGGGATACCGTGCCGGCCCAGCCGTTCGAGCAGCCCGGCCAGTCGCAGGTGGACCTGCCGCCCCACCGTCCGCAGGCGCTCCCCGCGGAGGATGAGCGCCTCCGGGCCCCCGGCCTCCTCGGCCAGCAATCGCTCCAGGGCCGCCGGGTCCGCTCCGGCGACCGAGATCTCCAGCACGTCCCCTTCCCCGACCGTCCTTTTCAACCGCTCGGGGCGGTCGAGCACGAGCAGCCGGCCGTGGTCGATGATGGCGACCCGGTCGCTCAATCGGTCGGCCTCCTCCATGTCGTGGGTGGTGAGCAGCACGGTGCGGTCCTCGGCCAGGGAGCGGATGTACTCCCGCACCAGCACCCGGCTCTGGGGGTCCAGACCGGCCTGTGGCTCATCCAGTACGATCAGGGCGGGATCATGGACGAGAGCCAGGGCGATGTTGAGGCGGCGCTGCAGGCCGCCGGAGAGGATCCGGGCCGGGCTGTTGGACCGCTCGGTCAGGCCGAGCCGCTCGAGCAGTTCCCGGGCCCGTTCCCGGGCCAGGGCCGGCTCCAGGTCGTAGAGTCGCCCCGTGAAGATGAGCTGTTCCAGGCAGGTCAGGGATTCCCAGACGACGAGTTCCTGGGGACAGAGTCCGATCCGGCGGCGGCAGCCGCGCGGATCCTGCTCCAGGGAAAGGCCTTCGATCAGGACCTCTCCGGCGTGAGGGCGGAGCAATCCGCAGAGCATGCGGATAGTGGTGGTCTTGCCGGCCCCGTTGGGTCCGAGCAGGCCGAAGACTTCACCGCGGCGGACCTCCAGGGTGAGACCGTCCACGGCGACCAGGTCCCCAAAGGTTCGCCGGAGTCCTTCCAGGCGCAGGGCGATATTCCTGTCGGCGTCGGTTGGCATGGGTTCGTTCGGTTCCGGCGGGAAGAAGATAGCGCGACCGGAAGTCAGAGGACAGGCCGGATGACCGGTCTGAACGGGTTCGTGTCTCGCTGTCTACGCCGGGTGTGCTATCTTTCCCCATCAGCCTGAGAGGAAGCGAGAGCGCTGGACACCTCCTTCCCTTGGTATTCGAACGGCATATCGCAGACGAGGTTTCGCTTCGTGGCGAAAGAAAAGAAGAGCGCAGGCCAGACAGAGAAGGAGACCGAACAGCGGGGTCACGGGTTCGGGACGGCACCGGTCTACCTGGCCAGCATCAGCACCATCCTGGGGGCGATCCTCTTCCTCCGGTTCGGCTATGCGGTGGCCCATGTCGGGCTCTTCGGGACCCTGCTGATCATCATGCTGGGCCATATGGTCACCATCCCGACGGCTCTGGCCATCGCCGAGATCGCCACCAACCGGCGGGTGGAAGGGGGTGGAGAGTACTTTATCATCTCCCGCTCCTTCGGCACCACTATCGGGGCCTCGATCGGCACCGCCCTCTACTTCTCGCAGGCCATCTCGGTGGCCTTCTACATGATCGCCTTCGCCGAGGCCTTCCGGCCGCTGGCCCCCTACATCCAATCTCTGCTGGGCGTACCCTTCGACCCGCGGATGGTCTCGGTCCCGGCCACCATCCTGCTGGCCGTCGTCGTGATCTACCGCGGCGCGGCCATGGGGGTCGCCGTGCTCTGGTTCGTGGTGACCACCCTGGCCGTCTCCCTCCTCTTCTTCTTCCTGGGGCACCCGGTCCCGGGCGTGACCCCGGAGGGGCTGGCCCCCTTCTCGACCATCGCCAATCCCGACCCGCTGGTCTACGTCTTCTCCATTGTCTTCCCGGCCTTCACCGGGATGACCGCCGGGGTGGGGCTCGCCGGCGACCTGGCCAATCCGCGGCGTTCGATCCCGCTGGGGATCATGACGGCCACGGCCACCGGCATCGTGGTCTACGTGGCCGTGGTCATCAAGATGGCCTTCTCCGCTTCCCCCGAGATGCTCGCCTCCGACCAGCTCATCATGTCGCGGATCTCCCTATGGGGTCCGATCATCCCGATCGGTCTGGCCGCCGCGACGGTCTCCTCGGCCATCGGCTCGATCCTGGTAGCACCCCGGACGATGCAGGCGCTCGCCCTCGACGGGGTCGCCCCCGCCCCCGGGATCAATCGCTTCCTCTCGGCCGGGGTCGGAGCGGAGAACGAACCGCGCAACGCCACCCTGGTCACGGCCACCCTGGCGCTGGTGACCGTCTCGCTGGGCAACGTCGACTTCGTGGCCCGGATCATCTCGATGTTCTTCATGGTCACTTACGGGACCCTGTGCGCCATCAGTTTCCTGGAACACTTCGCCGCCCGCCCCGGCTACCGGCCCAGTTTCCGCTCCCGCTGGTACATCAGCCTGCTGGGGGCGCTCATGTGCCTCTTCATGATGTTCCAGATGGATCCGTTGTACGCGATCCTGGCCATCCTGCTCATGATCGGGCTCTACAACGGGATCCGGGCGGGGCGGCGCAGCGAACCGGGCGACCTCTCGACCATCTTCCGCGGGGTGATGACCCAGGCGACCCGCTACATGCAGATCCGGCTCCAGAAGAGTCTGCATATACGCCCGCACGACGACTGGCGCCCCAGCCTGGTCATGATCAGCGAGCGCTCCTTCACCCGCTCCTCGCCCATGGCGATGCTCGGCTGGCTCTGTCACCACTACGGATTCGGCACTTACCTCCACCTCATCCGGGGCTTCCTGGAGCCCGACACCTGGAAGGAGAGCCGGCGGATCCTCTCCCGCCTGATCAAGGTGGCCGAGGGGAAGCACAGCGCGATCTACGTGGATACCATCGTCAGCCCGTCCATGAAGTCCGCGCTGGCCCAGACCCTGCAGGTTCCGGGGGTCTCGGGGATGGAGAACAACACCATCCTCTTCGAGTTCTCGATGAACGACGAGCCGGAGGTGCTCGACGAAGCCGTGGAAGGGTGCCTTTTCGCCTACTCGGCACGGATGAACCGGCTGGTGCTGCGCCACTCCGAGTACTTCTTCGGCGACCGGAAGGAGATCCACATCTGGCTGACCTGGCATGACTACGACAACGCCAGCCTGATGATCCTGCTCTCCTACATCCTGCTCGGGCACCCCGACTGGAAGCGGGCCGAGATCCGCATCTTCGCCGCCTTCCCCAAGGAGGAAGTGGCCGAACAGACCGAGAAGCTCAACCGGCTCATCCTGGAGGGGCGCCTGCCGATCACCCAGCGGAACATGCGAATCTTCCCGACCGACGAAGAGACCGACTTCTCCAGCCTGATCCAACGCGTCTCCGGTCTCTCCGACCTGGTGGTGCTCGGCTTCACCGAGGAGCGGCTGCACGAGAAGGGACGGGAGATCTTCCTGCGGCACCCCGACCTGCGCGAGGTGCTCTTCGTGTCGGCCCGCGAGCGGATCGTGATCGAGTAGACCTACGGCCGCAGCGGCAACAACCGGTCGGGTTCCCGGCCGAAACCGTCCACCCGGAGGGTGTCGCCGCGCACCGTCAGCAGCGCCCAGGCGGTGGTATCGGCGGTCTCCAGCATCCCCTTCAGGGTGAGGTGGTGGACTCCGCCGACCTGGACATACCCGCCCCGGTGATCGTGGCCGGCCAGCCAGGCTACGGTCACCCCCGACTCGGCCAGGATTTCAAGCACGGCCGCCCCATCCGCGAGATGATGGGCCTGGGGAGCGGTCTCGACGGCCGGGAAGTGGCAGCAGCAGATGACCCGCTCGCCGTTCGAAGCGGCCCGGCCCAGAGTCCGGCGCAGCCAGTCGCGTTGTTCTTCGCCGAGCACCCCGTAGCCTGCCACGTTGCCGTCCAGCACCACGAACCGCCAGCCGGGCGCGGCCGGGAAGACGAAATCGTAGTAGAAGCGGTCATGACCCAGCCGCTCGGACACGACCGCCCGGCCGGCGTGCAAACAATGGTTGCCCAGCACGTGGAAGAGCGGCGCGTCCAGGTCCTCGAAACGGGCCAGGACCTCCTCCAGTTCCCGGGCGCTCCGGGCCTGGTCCCCCGGGTAGCCGTCGATCAGGTCCCCCAGCTGGACCACGAAGTCGGGCCGGGCCCGGTTCAGGTCGGCGACACACGCCTCCAACTTGCCCAGCGAGGCCCGGTAGTAGCGCGTCCCTTCCCGCTCCTGGTCGGCATACTGGACATCGGCCACCACACCAAAGGTGAAGCCGCGATCCGCTCCGGCTCCCCAGTGGTCCGCGCGCCGGACGGTGACGAAGAGCACCAGGGCGGCGGTCAGTGCCACCAGGCTGATCCCGAACCGGGTGCCCCGGCGCATCAGAGGACTCCAGCCAGGTCCAGCAACGGGGTGAGGATCCGCTCGGTCATCCCCCAGACCAGGTGGGGGCCGAGCCGGTATCCCCCCACCGTCAGGTGCAATCCGTGAACGGTGAGCGATTCCCGCACCCGGGTGGCCGGCAGCTCGGCCAGCGGCACCCACAGGTGGAGCGCGACCTCGGCGCTGGGTATGACCATGGGTCGGGCGACGAGCCCGAAGACGAAGGGGGCCACGATGACGGGAGGGAGGACGGGAGTCACCGGGGCGAGGTCGTCCAGCTGGCCCACCAGGTCAACAGCGGCCAGTTCCACTCCGGTCTCTTCCCGGGTCTCCCGGATCGCGGTGGCGAGCAGGTCGGTATCCTCCTCATCGCGCCGCCCACCCGGGAAGGCCATCTGCCCCGACCAGGGGTCCTCGGGATGCTCGCAGCGCTTGATGAGCAGCAGCTCCAGGCCACGGTCCCCTGGTGCCAGCACGAGCGCCACCGCGGCCTCGCGGCGGCCGGTCGGGTCGGCGGGCACTGGAGTATGAGCGCCCAGGCGCGCTCTCAGTTGCTCCAGGCCGCCCGGATCGGCAAGTCGCGCCGTCACTCCGGCTCAGCCGCCCAGGTAGGGCCGCAGGTGCCACTCCAGGAAGGCCCAGGTGCGGTTCCAGGAGTCGAGCTGCTCGGGCGTGTCCTGCCGCTGGAGGGTTCGGCCGTCCACCCGGCGGCTGAAGGAGTGCCCTCCGGGCGGGTCGACGTAGATCTTCGTCTCCGAAAGCTCCGGTTTCTTCCCCCGCAGGGCGTAGACGAGCGGCTCGGCCTCCACGTAGTTGACGTCCCGGTCGTTGGTGGCGATGTGCACGAGCACCGGGTCCTGGATCTTGTCCACCTGATAGTAGGGGGAGCGCTCCACGTAGAGCTCGTTCCGCTCGAAGGGGAGCCCGCGGATCCGCTTCTGGGTGGCGAACTGCCGCTGGTAGCTGGGACCCTTGTAGGAGAGACGGAAGATCAGGTTGGTTACCGGCACGATGGCCGCGCCGCACTGGAACATCCCCGGGAACCGGGCCAGGGCGAGCAGGGTGATGTAGCCGCCGTGGCTCCAGCCCATGATGCCGATCCGCTCCGGGTCGACGTAGGGGAGGGTCTTGAGGTAGTCGGCGCCGGTCACTGCGTCATCCACTTCATACCCGCCGTAGTCGATCTCCTCGTGGAACTCCTTCCCGTAGCCGGTGCTGCCGCGGTATTCGGGGCAGACCACGACGTAGCCGCGCTCGACCGCCTCCTTTACGAACGGCCAGTAACTCTCAGTCCAGTTGCCGTGCACCCCCCCGTGCACCCAGACCATCGCGGCGTGTCCCTTCGGTCCGCGCTTGACCAGCGGAGCATATACATAGAGGGGGATGTCCAGGTCTCCGACGCGACTCTTGATGATGATCTTGCGGTAGTCGACCACCCCCTGCGTGACGGCGGTGAAGACGCTGTCGGTGCGGGCCTTCCCGCTGATGTCCCGTGCGTAGTCGGTCACCGGGTGCTCGAGGGGATCGTTGCTCACGTAGAGGAGGGCTGCCCGCTCCATGTTGGTGGGTGGCGGTTGCTGGCGGGTCCGGCCGGTTCGCGGCGGCTGCTGGAGCGTCGGGGCGGGATCGCCCGAGGGGGCGCGGCCGGCGCCGGCGAGGAGCAGAAGTGTGAGGGCCAGGGCGGCCGACGCGATGAGGGCCGGTCGGCGGAGGGAGGTTCGGGCTGGGCGGATCGGCATGAGAGTACCTCGCTCGAGCTTCGGGTCGGAAGACGCTTGCCGGTGCCGGGTCCGGCCGGGCCGGATGCGGGCACCGCTGGGGGTGAGGATAGGGCTCCCGACCGCTCCCGACAAGGCGGCCGGGGGTTGCACCGGATGCGCGGACGGGCGTATGCATGATGCACGCAGGGAGTGACCTGGACAAGGAGGGGAGTGATGACGGCTCGGATCGCGCGACGTTCGTTCCTGGAGCGGAGTGCGGGACTGGGGGCGGGGGCTTTGCTGGCCCCCGGTCTGCTGCGGCCCGCCGGGATCGCCGGCAAGGTCCCCATCCTGGTGAGCAGCCACGCCAACCGCACCGGCGAGGCGGCGGTACGGGCCGGGTGGGAGGTGCTTTCGGCCGGTGGCCGTGCGCTGGACGCCATCGAGAAGGCGGCCAACCTGATCGAGGACGACCCTGAGGATATGAGCGTCGGCTACGGCGGTGCTCCCAACCAGGAAGGGGTGGTCCAGCTGGATGCCTCGATCATGGACGGCCGCACCTTCAACGCGGGGGCGGTGGCCGGGATCGAAGATATCCGTCACCCCTGCTCGGTCGCCCGGGTGGTCATGGAGCAGACCGACCACGTGCTGCTGGCCGGGCAGGGAGCGCGCGATTTCGCCCTGGCCTGGGGGTTCCCGCGCGAGGATCTGCTGACTACCAAGGCCCGCCAGGCCTGGCTGCGCTGGCGGATCGGCCTGAGTGAGCGTGATGCCTGGGGCCCGCCGGAACATCTCCGGGGTCTGGAATCGCCCGGTGCCTACTTCCAGTCGGAATACCCGGAGGAATACCACCACGGGACCACCAACGTACTGGCCGTGGACGCTGCCGGGGATGTGGCCGGTATCACCACCACCAGCGGCATGGCCTGGAAGATCCCGGGACGGATAGGGGACTCTCCCATCATCGGGGCCGGCCTCTACGTGGACAACGAGGCGGGAGCGGCCGGTGCGGTGGGGCGGGGGGAGGAGGTCATCAAGTCATGTGCTTCCTACTACATCGTGCTGCGGATGAGCCAGGGACGCACTCCCCAGCAGGCCTGCCTGGACGCACTCGAGATGCTGGTCCGCAAGTACCGCAACGTCAATCCCGCCTACCGTCCCGGCGAGCACTTCGTGGCCCTGGGACGGGACGGCAGCGTGGGCTGTGCCGCCATGACGGGGGGTGCCCGCATGTCGGTCATCGACGCCGACGGCTACCGGGTGGTGGAAGGGCCGAAGTACCCGGGTTGAGGTCGCACCGGGGCAGGTCGGAATCCCGTTGCGGAAGTGGCGCCAGGGTCTAGATTAGCTGTCACAGGCCACCAACGGTCTGTGCTAAAGACGTTGACCTGCCTTTCAGGGATGGACGCAAGCATACCGGCCTGCGTGTGTCCCTTTTCCTCACAAACGAACGACCGGTCCCAGCAAGGGATGGGTTACCTGTATGTGCCGCATCCGTAGTATCCTGACGACTTTCGCCGTTTCATCGCTTACCCTGACGGCTTGCAGCAAGGTTCCCGAGCAGGAGCAGCTGCGGGCCACCGCCGCCCTGGATTCGGCCCGCACCCTGGAGGCCGAACAGTACGCCCCCGATCTCTTCCGGGCGGCGACCGATTCCTTGAATGCCACCCTCGCTGCCCGCGCGCAGCAGGACGCCAAGTTCGCTCTCTTCCGTAGCTACGGCGCGACCCGCGAACGCTTCGCCCGGGCCGAGGATCTCGCCATCCAGACGGCCGCCCGGGCAACCTCGGAGAAGGAGCGGATCAAGGGTGAAGTGAGCGGAATACTCACGGCTGTCAAGGCCACGCTCGATTCCGCTTACGCAGCATACGCCCGGGCACCCCGCGGCAAAGGGAGCCAGGTCGATCTGGCGGTTATGAAAGCTACGCTCGACCAGGCTGCGTCGGTGCGGACCGAAGCGGAGTCCGATTTTTCCGAGGGCCGGTACCTGGTGGCCCGCTCGAAACTTGAGAGCGCCCGGGACCAGGCCCGCGCGATCATGCGGGAGATCACTGCCGCCCGTGCCCGGACGGATCGCTGAGGGGGTGCTCCCTACGGATGGTGGAAAGTGGAGGGGCGGTCGTCCCGGACCGACCCTCCACCTGCTCCCGGCGATGTTACTTCTGCTGGCAGCCTCCTGCCGGAGACCCCCGTCGGAGCGGATCGAACAGGTGAGCAGGTCCATCGCCGAGGCGGCGGCCGCCGGCGCCCTGCGCCTCGCCGAGTCCGACTATCGGGAAGCGGAGCGACTCCTGCGGGACGGCTGGATCGAGTTGGGCCGCCAGCAGGGTCGCCTGCCGCCGCTGCGTGATTTCGCGCGGGCGGATTCGTTCTTGGCCGAGGCCGCGATCGCCGCGGACCGGGCAGCCCGGCAGGCCGGCACGACCCTCGCCGCCTTTGAACGCCAGGCCCGCAACGAACGTAGCGGGCTGACGGAACAACTGGAGGCCTGGCGCAAGGAACTGGACACCGATCTCCGCCGACCCGAAGCGGAGGTGCAGTGGCGGATCGCACGTGTGGATTGGGTGATCGCCGGCCGGCTCCTCGAGGACGGACATTTGGAGGAGGCCCTGAGCCGTCTCGCCCGGGTCGACTCGACCCTCGGCCGACTTGCGGAGCATCTCACCGTACGGAGGCTTGAAGAAGAGGGAGCGGAGGCAGTGCAGCGCTGGAGGAGTTGGGTCGGCCGGGCCGTCGAAGCCTCGCGGTCGGGTGGCGGGCCCGCCGTTGTCGTGGACAAGAGCGCGCATCGGCTCTTCCTGCTGTTCGCCGGCGAGGTGGTGGCGTCCTTTCTGTGCGACCTGGGATACAATCCGGGCACCCAGAAGCGTTCCGCGGGGGACGGGGCGACCCCGGAGGGCTTCTATATCGTCACCGCGGTACGCTGGAACGGGAGTCGGTACCACCGAGCGCTGCTGCTCGACTATCCGAACGAGAGCGACCGGGAGCGGTACCGAGCGCTGGTGCGGACAGGCGCGGTCCCATCCTACGCCCGGATCGGCGGTAACATCGAGATCCACGGAGCGGGGGGCATTGGCCGGGATTGGACCGACGGATGTATGGCGCTCGCCGATACGGACATCGAGCGCTTGATGCGAAACGCCCGCGAAGGTATGCCGGTGGCCATCGTCCGGAAGGCAGTCGGCTGGCCATGAGACGGGCGGCGTCCCTCTACCTGTTACTGGTCGCGCTGGCGGGCCATGTCGCCTCGGGTGGTATCCCGCTGCGTCCCGACCAGGAACTGTCCGGATCCCTCCGCCCGTCACCGGTCCCCGCGGCATCCCTGGCGCGGATTGCGGATCCGGAGCGGGCGTTGCGCCGCCTCCAGCCCGCTGGTCCCTATATCGTCATCGACACGCACGGCAACGAACTGCTGCTGCGAGATGGAGAGCGGGTACTGCTCCGAGCGGCCTGCTCAACCGGCTCGAGTGGCCACCTCCGCGACCCCGCCACCGGTCGTGTCTGGGACTTCCGGACCCCGCTGGGCGTATTCACGGTGGAGAGCAAACTCGAGAATCCATGGTGGATCAAGCCGGACTGGGCCTATCTCGAGGAGGGAACGCCCCCACCGGACGATCCACGCCGGCGGCTCGATCCCGAGATGCTCGGCGCCTTCGCGCTTGGATTCGGAGACGGCTACTTCATCCACGGCACGGTGTACGAACGGCTCCTGGGGATGAGCATCACGCACGGCTGCGTCCGGGTCGGCGAACGCGAACTACGACGGCTCTTCGACCTCGTTCCGCTGGGCACCCGGATCTACATTTTCTGACCACGGCGGAATACGGAGTCGGGATGATGGTTCGACAACAAAACCCTGACCCCCATACCAACGCGTACCGGTGGCCGCTTCGTCTCCTTCCCGTCCTGGTCCTTTTGAGCGCCTGCGGAGGAGAGAGCGGGAACGGCGGAGGGCCGGATCCGGTGACAGCTCCCGGAACGTTTGCCCGGGCGGAACTCGCGCTTGCCAGGACCGCCGATCCCTACCTGCTGCTGGACCTGTCCCGGGGCCGGCTGGAAGTGCGTATCGGCGGTACCCTGCTCTGGGAGATACCCTTCCGGCTGGAGCCGAGCGACACCGGTCGGGTCGAACTCTTCCGCCGGCGCTTCCATGCCGGGGGCGACATCCTCGCCCGTCCGCTGAGGCGGCTGGCGGCGACGGACGTCCGTAAGCTCTACCCGGACTCCCTGCTGGCGGTCGTGAGCGGGGCGCTGAGGGTTGAACCGGGCCTCATCCAGCGTCGGGTCCCGGGACGGCTCCTGCTGGTCTGGTCGGTGGGGATCCGTCTCGACCTGCGTACGGCCGACCACCGCGGCGGGCCGGCCGACCTTCTCGAGGACGCGCGCTATCTGCTGCGCCGTCCCTTCGGAGCCGCCGAGGTACGGGGGTGGATCGAACCGTCCGGGGCGGCTACCCTCCATCACCTGCTCCATCCCGGGATCTTCGTGCTGGTCCGGTGAGGACCGGACCGGCCCCCTGAAGGGCCGGTCCAGACATGGAATCGATGCTCCGGTCGTGGCTCAGCCGGCCGCGCTCGGGACTTCCTTCACCTCCAGGTGGGTCTGGAGCGAGGTATCCAGCCCCTCCCGGGTGGCGCGTGCCACCACGCCCGAGAGGAGCAGCAGGCCGACCAGGTTGGGGAGCGCCATACAGGCGTTGGCGATGTCCCCCACGAAGAAGACCACCTCGATGGAGATCACCGCACCGATGAAAGTCAGGGTGATGAAGACCACCCGGTAGGGGACGGTCACCTTCATCCCGAAGAGGTACTTCAGGCATTGCTCCCCGTAGTAGCTCCAGCCGACCAGGGTCGTGTAGCCGAAGAGAAAACTGGCGATGGCCACCACCGCTCCTCCCACGTAGGGGATGGTGTCGGAGAAGGCCGCCGTGGTCATGGCCGCACCCTCCAGCCCGCTCGTCCAGAAGCCGGAGGTGAGCAGGATCAAGCCGGTGAAGGTGCAGACCACGATGGTGTCGATGAACACTTCGACCACCCCGATCAGCCCCTGGAAGACCGGATCGGGGGCCTGGGCGGCGGCGTGGGCGATCGGGGCGCTCCCCAGTCCCGCCTCGTTGGAGAGGATGCCCCGCCGGGCGCCGAACTGGACCGCCTGTCGGACCCCCGCGCCCAGGAAACCGCCCGCCGCGGCCGTCGGGGAGAAGGCGTGGCGGAAGATGAGCAGGAAGGTGTTGGGCAGGTTGTTGATGTGGACCCCCAGCACGACCAGTCCGAACACGAAGTAGAGCACGATCATGGCGGGTACGAGCCGCTCACTCACCGCCCCGATCCGCTTGATGCCTCCCAGGATGACCAGGGCGACCAGGAAGGTGATGGTGGCCCCGGTGACTACCGGCGGGATGCCGAACTGAGTGGCCACCGCCGAGGACATCTGGTTGGACTGCATCATGTTGCCGGTCCCGAAGAGGGCTGCAAAGGTCCCGCAGACCGCGAAGATGCCGGCCAGCGCCCGGGCGAACCGGGTGTCGTTCAGACCGTAGCGGATGTAGTACATCGGACCACCGGCCACCGTCCCGTCCGGGTGCCGCTGGCGGAACTTCTGGCCCAGCAGCGCTTCGGAGTACTTGGTCCCCATCCCCAGCAGTCCGCAGATCCACATCCAGAAGATGGCCCCGGGGCCCCCCCAGAAGATGGCCGTGGCCACCCCGGCGATGTTGCCGTTCCCCACCGTGGCGGCCAGGGCGGTGGTGAGTGCCTGGAAGGGGGTCACGTCCCCCTGCAGCCCCAGGCGCTGGTGGGAGCTCTTGCCCAGCGCGATGCGCAGCGCCGGACCGAGCCGGCGCAGCTGGATGAACCCGATGCGGATACCGAGGACGAGCCCGACCCCGAACAGCACCGGGACCATATAGGTCCAGATGAGGGTGGCGGTGGCGTCCAGCCACGCGCCCGCCCGCTCGATGAAGACCTCCATGGATCACCATTCCTCCGGACGCCGGGAAGGCGTTCCGGTCGATATCCCGGTAGGGCCGAGCGACGCTGGGGCTGACGTTGCACCGCGCGCACCATGCCCCGGGGGACAGGTTCGGTCCACGCGGCCGACGCCGGGCTGGAAGAGGGGAGAGGCTGCAAGGCTGGGCTCCGGCCGGATCCGGGTCGCACTGTCGGGCTCCTTTCGCGGCCCGGACAGGACTGCCCCGCCTCCCAGGGGTGGTCGGTCGGAAGCTCCGAGGCTTCCAGGAGAAATGATACTATCCGCCCTGGACATCGCAAGCGGGACGGGTGCCGCGCAGCAAAGGAGCTCTCTGGCCGCCTTCCCCGCTCCGGGACTATACTGCGCGCTACATCGGGATTCGCCAAAGCCCCGTCCTCACAGGAGATCGCCCCATGCCCGGACCGACCCTCCGCGCCCGCCGCCTCCCCGTCGTCCTGCTCCCGCTGGCGTTGGCCGCCCTCCTTGCCCTGGCCCTTCGTTCGGCCGGGCCGCCGCCACTACCAGGGACGGAAGCGCTCGAGTTCGATTCCTGCACCAGCATCCTGGTCGGCCGGCTGGCTTCGGCGGACGGTTCCACCATGACCAGCCATTCCTGCGACTCGGGGTCCGACCGGACGTGGATCACGCTCGAACCCCGCCGCACGCATCCCGCCGGTGCGAAGGCGACCGTCTGGCTCGACCCCAAGCGCACCACCGGGCCCGACGATGCCGACCGGGTGCCGATGGGGGAGATCCCGCAGGTGGCCCAGACCTGGAAGTTCATGAACGCCGCCTACCCGATCATGAACGAGCATCAGCTGGCCATCGGGGAGACGACTACGGGGGGCAGGCGTGAACTGAAGAGCGAAGAGGGGATCATCGACGCTCCCGAGCTCTACCGCCTGGTCCTGGAGCGGGCCCGGACGGCCCGCGAGGCGATCCGGATCGCCGACGAGCTGACCCGGCAGTACGGCTACAACGACTGGGGGGAGTGCTTCACCTTCGCCGACCCGCAGGAGGTCTGGCACTTCGAGATCCTGGGACCGGGGCGGGGGAAGCTCGGCGCGGTCTGGGCGGCCGTGCGCATCCCCGACGACGAGATCGGGGTCTCGGCCAACGCCCATCGCATCCGGCAGATCCACCCCGAGGACCCGGAGCGGTACCTGGCCTCGGCCAACGTCTTCACCCTGGCCCGGGAGATGGGCTGGTGGGACCCGGGCAGCGGGGAGCCGTTCGAGTTCTGCTACGCCTACGCCGACCGCAACAGCCTGGCCTGCCGCCGGCGGGAATGGCGGGTGCTGAGCGCCCTGGCCCCTTCCCTGCGCCTCGATCCCAACGCCGAGAACTACCCGCTCTCGGTCAAGCCGGAGAAGAAAGTCACCGTCGGAGACCTGCTGGCCCTCTTCCGCGACACCTACGAGGGGACCAACTTCGACATGACCCGGCGGCTGACGGTGGTCAACCGGCGCGGTGAAGTGGTCAAGAGCCCGGTGGCCAATCCCTTCATGAGCAGCGACCTGCGCGAGCTCTTCGGCATCGAGCGGGAGCGGACCATCTGCTCGCCGGCGGCCACCTATCTGCAGATCACCCAGTCGCGGAGCTGGCTCCCCGACCCGATCGGCGGTCTGGTCTGGCTCGGCTATGACAACCCGGCCACCACCCCGCACCTCCCCTTCTACATCGGCATCGACCAGATGCCGGACGCCTACCGGGTGGACGGCCGGCGCGCTTTCCGGCGCGATTGTGCCTGGTGGGCCTTCCGGAGGGCCAGCAAGCTCTCCTACCTGCGCTACCAGGAAGTGAAGGGAGTGCTGCAGACGGTCTGGGAACCGATCGAGCAGGAGGCCTTCGCCCGGCAGGCGGAGATCGAGGCCGAGGCGCAGCGGCTCTACCAGCAGGATCCGAAACGGGCCGAGGCCTACCTGTCGCAGTACTGCCGCGACCTGGCGGACCGCACCGTGGAACGCTACTGGCTGCTCGGGGACGAGATCTGGACGCGGTTCAACAACATTTTCTGACCTCGGTGAAGGCCGACCTCGCGGATCCCGTGGCGCCGGTCAGACTTGTTGCGTAAATTGCCGTCGGAGAGCCGGGCCGCGGGGTGCGGCCCCCTCATCCGGAAGAGGTACCCCCCATGTGCACGTCCGGTCACCCCAGGTGTCCGGGCTCCCGAAGGGCCCCGATTACCATGGTGTTGCCCGTCCCCTCGGACGGGTCTCGGCAACCTCCGCCCGGCGTGGGATCTATACTAGAGCAAGAAGGTCCGTCGTCTCAAACGTCCGTTCCGGGAGGTCGATCCGTATGAGCTGGCTGCACAGGCACCACCAAGAAGCTGAAGCCCCCATCTACGTCGAAGCCGAGGCGCACCGCAGCGGTCTGGTCTGGATCGTGTTGGGGGTGCTGGCCGGCCTGGCCGCCGGGGCGGCGGTGATCTGGGTCGTCTTCCGGCCGAAGGGGGAACCGGCTGTCGAGACGGAGGCCGAAGCCACCCTCGACGAATCGTAGTGACCCTCCCGCTAACCGCAGGTCGGTAAACGAACGGCCGGCCGGGGCGTCCTGTTCCCGGTAAGGCGAGCGCACCCGGCCGCTCTAAGCGCACCTCCCTCCCGCGAGGAGGTCCCGCCATGCGTGGCGATCCCGCCGTTCCCGTCGGACGTCTCCCCCTCCCGACCCTGGCCCTGATCCTGCTGCCGATCATGACGGCCGGCTGCGCCCTGCTGGGCGGTCGCCGGGCCCAACCGCCGCCCCCTCCGCCCCCACCGCCGCAGGTGGTGGTCGCACCGATCCATCTGCAATGGGAGGAACCTCCCCGGCTCATCCAGATGGTGACGCCGATCTATCCCGACTCCGCCCGCGTGAATGGGATCGAGGGGCAGGTGATGCTCCAGATCGTCGTCGACGAGCAGGGATTCGTGACCGAGGCGGAGGTGATCTCATCCAAGCCAGCCGGCCTCTTCGAGGAAGCCGCGGTCTCGGCCGTTCTTCAATGGGTCTTCGAGCCGGCCCGGTCGGGCGGTCATCCCATCAAGGTCCGGATGGGCCAGCGGATGGAGTTCTCGCTCGGGGATATGAGGCCGCCCCAACCCCCCCCACCGCCATCGGCAGAGAAACCGCCGATCATCGTCCGGGAGATGATGCCGCCTCCGATCCCGAAACCCGGTGCGACGCCCATATTCATGGCCTGGGAAACGGCCCCGGAGCTGATCCACATGGTCACTCCGGACTATCCCGACTCCGCCCGGCAGGCCGGCCTGGAGGGGAAAGTGATCCTGCAGATCATCATCGACGAGCAGGGGAAGGTGACCGAGGCGGAGGTGATCCTGGCCCAGCCGCCGGGAGTCTTCGAACAGGCCGCCCTGGCGGCGGTCCGCCAGTGGATCTTCGAACCCGCCCGGCAGCGGGACAAGCCGATCAAGGTCCGGATGGCCCATCCGATAGAGTTCCGACTGCACCAGGAGCCGCCGCCACCGCCGCCCCCCCCTCGGCAGCCCATCTTCATAGCCTGGGAGACCGCACCGATACTGATCGAGGCGCCCGATCCCGTCTATCCCGACTCCGCCCGGCAGGCCGGGCTCGAAGGAATGGTGATCATACAGATCGTCATCGACGAACAGGGGAAGGTGACCGAGGCGGAGGTGATCCTGGCGCAGCCGCCGGGTATCTTCGAGTCGGCTGCTCTGGAGGCGGTCCGCAAGCGGCGCTTCGAACCCGCCCTGCAGCGGGAGAAGCCGATCAAGATCCGGATGACCCAGACGGTGGTGTTCCGACTGCATCGGAATCCGCCGCCCCCTCCGCCGCCGGATCGCTGATCCCGGATGATCAGATCCCGGGACGCATCTTCCGGTGTCGTCCCGGGAGCGACCTCCGACTCCCGTTGACGGAGGTGGCGACCTCACATTACTTACTCGCCAGATGTCTGGAGGCTTTGTCCGCTCCCGCAGGTGAACCTGCAGAACGAGGGACTACCTACGTATCCTCGCCTCCGCCCTCGGATTGGCACGTGCTCCGGTCCGATCCTTGCCGTCACCCTGCTGTCGCCGTTCTTCTTCTTTTCCCCTTCCGACCAGGTGCAGCTTCCCCAGACCCCGGCTCCGCTCACGGTGGCTGTGCTGGAGCTGACCGGGGAGGACCTGTCGCCGGCCGACGCCTGGCTGACCTCGGAGCTCTCGGAGGCGATCGAGCATGAGCTCTTCCTCTCCGGCGCCGTCCGACTGGTAGAGCGCCGTTTCCTCTCCCAGGTCTTCGAGGAGATCTCCCTCCAGCTGAGCGGGGCGGTGGCTGAGGAGACCGCGGTGGACGTAGGCCGGTTGAGCGGAGCGGCCGTCCTGATCTCCGGGACGGTCACCTTATCTGGGGGGACCATCCGGGTGCGGCTCCGGGTCCTGGATGTCCAGACGGCCGAGGTCCGGGAACTGGTGGAGGCAGAAGCGCCTTCCGAACGGCTCTCGGAGTTGGAGCATGACCTCGGGCGCCGGCTGGCCGTTGCCCTGCGGGTCGAGAGTGGCCGCCGCCGGGGGGACACCACGCCCCCACCGCCGCTCCCCTTGCGGGCGGCCGAGGGGCTCCACCGGGCGGGTCTGCTGGTGGCGCGCGCTCCGCTCCCCGGGCTGGATCCCGCTCGATCCCGCCGCCGGGCCGATTACATGATGGCCCTCGACCTGGCCGAGCGGGCGCTCTCCGAGCAGCCCGGCCTGCCGGCGGCCCAGCTCATCCGCGGTATCGCCCTGCTCAACCTGGATGATCCCGGGCGGGCGATCGACGCCTTCGATCAGGCCGTCCGGCTCGATCCGGAGGATGCGCGCGGCCGGCTCTGGCTGGCCAACGGTCTGCAGGTGGCGGGCAGCCTGGATCGAGCACTGGCGGCGGCCCGGGAGGGGGTGGCCCGGGCTCCCGAGGACGGGACCGCCCGTCTGGTGCTGGGGCGCCTGCTGGCCACCACCGGTGACGGAGAGGGTGCCGCGGTCACCTTCCTGGAGGCCCTGGAACGGGCTCCCGGCCTGAACGACGCCGAATCGGGACTGCGGGTGCTGCTGACCGGACCCGGAGCAGCCGAGCGGATCACCCGGCTGGAAGCTAACGATCCGGGGCTGGCCGCCGGAGCCCGTCTCTACCAGGCCTTCTGGTCGCGGGCCAAGAGCGTTCCCGCCGGGGACATCCAGACCGTGCTCGAGCGTCGCCCCCGGCTCTTCCTCGGCCCCTACTGGTCCGGCCTGGAGGCCCAGCGAGAGCGCGATTACACCACGGCGGAGAGCCGTCTCCGGTCCGCGCTCGCGCTCCATCCCGAGGGCCCGGAGGTGCACCGGGAACTCGGGCGCACCCTCCTGCTCGCCCGCCGCTGCAGCGAAGGAGCGCGGCACGTGCGACTCTATATCCGGACGGCCCGGTCGGTGGACGACATCGACGAACTGCAGCGGTTGATCGACGGTTGCCGCGATAAGTACCGAATCTGGACCACACCCGACGGACAGACACAATTGCGGAGGCATGACCATGAAGGAAGGACGATGGATCACCCTGGCCGCACTCCCACTGCTGTTGGCAGCAGCGGGAGGCTGTGCCACCACCACCAGTCAGTCCAACCTCTACTTCGAACCCTCGATCCAGCGCAGCGAGGTCCGGATCCGGCGGGTAGCCATCGTACCCAACCGCCTGCCCATGAACCTGGCCGATCCCGAATCGTGGCGGAAGTTCAACTGGGAGCAGGCCAGCGAGGAGTTCCGCAAGCGGGGCTTCGAAGTAGTCGACTACGAGACTTCCGTCAGGACGTTCGAGGCTTCCGGCCTCCCGCTTGAGGACACCCCGAATTCGCGCGACAAGCTCGCCGACCTGGCCCGGGAACTGAACGTGGACGCCATCATCGTGCCTTATTACGGCACGCTCTTCGAGTCCAAGCAGGTCCTCATCATGTCCGAGATGCACTGGAAGGGAGTGATCACCTTCCAGGTCTACCTGGCCAGCGCCAACGACTTCTTCGCCCGGCTCGACCTGGGAGGGGACACCGCCTGGATCGCCAACTACGGCACCATATTCCTGCTTGCCGCCTCCATGTCGACCCCCACCCCCGAGTATGAGTACGTCAACGGAGAGCTGGTCGAGAAGAAGGATTCCACGGCGGCGGCCCGGACGGGCATCTACATGTTCGGCGCCTTCTATATGATCGCCGACTTATACTACGCGCTCCGGGGCTCGAAGTACATGTGGCGGATGAGCTTCAAAAAGGCGATCCAGAAGGGGCTGGAGCCTTTCTTCGTGGCCTATCCGGCGGCCCGCTTGTAGTGAGGGTCGGGGAGGAGCATTTGCGCGTCTTCCCCGGCTGGGGGTATATCGGTCTGGCCATGCTGGCGGCCGGCGGGGTGGGGGCTGTCCTGACCGACTGGCCCCCTCTGCACATCTTCTTCACCCCCTGGATGTGGAGCGGGTACATCCTGCTGGTCGATGCGCTGGTGTGGCGCCGGCGGGGTGTCTCCTGGCTCTATCCCCATCCGGGGCGGCTCCTCCTCCTGCTGCCGCTGAGCCTTGCACTCTGGCTCCTCTTCGAGGCCTACAACCTGCACCTGCAGAACTGGGCCTACGTCGGCCTGCCCGAGTCCCGGCTGCTGCGGGGGATCGGCTATGGCTGGTCGTTCGCCACCATCTGGCCGGCCCTCTTTCTGACGGCCGACCTGCTGGAGGTGCTGGGGGTGCGCCTGCGCGGACGCCCATTGGCGGCCGGACCGCAACTGCGGCTCATCGCCGTAGTGAGCGGCCTGCTCCTGGCCGCAGTCCCGCTGCTCCTGCCGGCCCGGCTGGCCGCCTACACTTTCCTGGCCGTCTGGCTGGCCTTCGTGCCCCTGCTCGAACCCCTCCTGCTGGGGCGGGCGCCCGTGCCGACCCTGCTGGGAGAGGCCGGCCGGGGGGAGTGGACACGCTGGGTGAGCCTGGGCGCGGGGGGGCTGCTCTGCGGACTGTTGTGGGAGAGCTGGAACATGGTGGCCAGCGCGCGCTGGATCTACGTCTTCCCGATGTTCCAGGACCTGAAGCTTTTCGAGATGCCCTTGCCCGGTTTCCTCGGCTTCATTCTCTTCGGCTGGGAGGCCGCCGTCCTCTACGCGCTGGCCGCACTTCTCCTGGTGCGTCTCTTCCCCCGACTGAACACCCCGGCTTGGTTGCCCGTACCCGACAGGTCCTGATCCCCGGATCCCTCCCCAGCGCGAACGACTGGACGCCCTCCCCGGACAGGTATATGGGTGATGATGCTCGCGCGACCGACCATCGTCGTCGACCCCGTGAACCCTCGCCGGAGTGGGACCCATGTCACCGCGATCCCTCCTCACCCTCCTGCTCTGTCTGACCATCGCCGCGGCCGCCGGCTGCGGACGCAGCGCCCGGGAGACCTACATGTACCCCTTCCAGGACCCCGCCCTGCCGCTGGAGGAACGCGTCCAGGACCTGATCGGCCTTCTGACCCTGGAAGAGAAGGTGGGGCAGATGATGAACTCTGCCCGGGCCATCGAGCGGCTGGGCATCCCCGCCTACGACTGGTGGAACGAGGCGCTGCACGGGGTGGCCCGGGCCGGCCGGGCGACCGTTTTCCCCCAGGCGATCGGGCTGGCCGCGATCTGGGACGAGGAACTGATGGGGCGGGTGGCCACCGTGATCTCCGATGAGGCGCGGGCCAAGTACCACGAGGCGATCCGGCGCGACCAGCACGGGATCTACCAGGGACTCACCTTCTGGTCCCCCAACATCAACATCTTCCGTGACCCCCGCTGGGGGCGGGGGATGGAGACCTACGGCGAGGACCCCTACCTGACCGGGCGGCTGGCCGTGCGCTTCGTGCAGGGGATGCAGGGGGACGACTCCCGCTACCTGAAGACGGTGGCCACCCCCAAGCACTTCGCCGTCCACAGCGGCCCCGAGCCCGACCGGCACACCTTCGACGCCGAGGTGGACGACCGTGACCTGCGTGAGACCTACCTGCCCGCCTTCCGGGCGGCGGTGGTGGAGGGGGGGGCCTGGTCGGTGATGTGCGCTTACAACCGTTTCCGGGGGGACGCCTGCTGCGGCAGCCTGCTCCTGCTCCAGGACATCCTGCGGGAGGAATGGGGCTTCCAGGGCTACGTGGTATCCGACTGCGGAGCGATTCACGATATGTGGCGCGAGGGGGGGCACGATCTGGTCGCCGACGCTCCCGAGGCGGCCGCCCTGGGGGTGCGCTCCGGGACCGACCTGAACTGCGGCAACCAGTATGCCAACCTGATCGAGGCGGTTCGGAGCGGTCTGCTGACCGAGTACGAGATCGACCGCTCCCTGGCCCGCCTCTTCCGCGCCCGCTTCCGGCTCGGGATGTTCGACCCGCCGGAGCGGGTGCGGTGGGCGCAGATCCCCTATGACGTGAACGATGCCCCGGCTCACGCCGCGCTGGCCGAGGAGGCCACCCGGGCCTCGATCGTGCTGCTGGAGAACCGGGGGGTGCTCCCCTTGTCCTCCGACCTCGGTGTGCTGGCCGTCATCGGGCCCAACGCCGACAACGTGGACGTGCTGCTGGGCAACTACAACGGCATCCCGTCGGCCCCCGTCACCCCGCTGGAGGGGATACGGCGCCGCGTCTCCGACCGCACCCGGGTGATCTATGCCCAGGGGTGCGAGGTCGCACCGAACCTCCCTTTGATGGTGCCGGTGCCGGCCGAGGTCCTGGCCCCCGAGGGGACGGGGAGCCGCACCGGCGGCCTGACGGCCGCCTGGTTTGATACCCTCGGTCTGCCGGGGGAGCCGGTCCGGACCTCGCTGGAAGCGACCGTGGACCACAACTGGTTCGACACCGGACCGGGGGAAGGTCTCAACCCGGCCGCTTTCAGCGTGCGCTGGAGCGGCCTCCTGGTGGCACCGGTCACCGGGGAATACACCCTGGGGGTGCAGGGGCTGGGCACCTACCGGCTCTGGCTGGACGGTCGGCCGATCCTCCGCTACCGCGACCGCCACCTGGCCTGGACCGAGACCGTGCGGGTCCGCCTGGTGGCCGGCCGGTCCTACCCGCTCAGGCTCGAGTACGAGTGCATCCCCGACCGGGACGCGGTGGTCCGCCTGCTCTGGGCCCCCCCGCGCCCCGACCTCATGCGGGAGGCGCTGGCGGCGGCCGGGGAAGCGGATGCCGTGGTACTGGTCATGGGACTCACTCCCCGCCTGGAGGGGGAGGAGATGCCGGTGGCGGTGCCCGGCTTTGCCGGCGGTGACCGGCTCGACCTGCAACTGCCCCAGCCGCAGCGCGAGCTGGTCGCGGCGGTGGCTGGGTTGGGGCGCCCGACCGTGCTGGTGCTGCTGTCCGGCAGCGCCCTGGCGGTGGGGGAACAGGCGGACCAGGTGGGTGCGGTGGTGGAGGCGTGGTACTCCGGGCAGGCGGCCGGGACGGCCCTGGCTGGGGTGCTCTTTGGGGACTACAGCCCCTCGGGGCGCCTGCCGGTCACCTTCTACCGCTCGGTGTCCGATCTGCCCCCCTTCGACGACTACCGGATGGCGGGGCGCACCTACCGCTACTTCGAAGGGGACGTGCTCTACCCGTTCGGGCACGGGCTGAGCTACACGCGGTTCGAGTACAGCGGGCTGCGCCTGCCCGCTCGGGTGCGGGCCGACCGGCCGGTCAACTTCTCGGTCACCGTGCGTAACAGCGGTGAGCGGGAGGGGGCGGAGGTCGTCCAGCTCTACGTGCGCGACCTGGAGACCTCGGTGCCCGTCCCCGTCCGCTCCCTGCAGGGTTTCCGCCGGGTCACCCTGCGGCCGGGAGAATCCCGCCGCATCTGGTTCACCCTCGATGCACGCAACCTCTCGCTGATCGACGCCAGCGGCCGCCGGGTGGTCGAACCGGGCCGTTTCGAGATCAGCGTCGGGGGGAAGCAGCCCGGCTTCACCGGCCGGGCGGACAATCCCGGAACCGGCGTGGTCAGCGGTGTCCTGGAGGTGACCGGCCGGGTGGTCCACGTACCGGAACGCTGAGCGGTCCGGGGCCGCCCGATTGCGCTTTGCCGGGCCTCCAGGCGGCAGTTCATTGGGGCCGGGCGCCAACAGGAGGACTCGACATGCCCGTCTCCCGGAAGATTCAGGCTTCGTTCGCGCGTTCCTCATGGGTCCGGAAGATGTTCGAGGAGGGGCTGCGGCTGAAGGCGCAGTTCGGCCGCGACAACGTCTACGACTTCAGTCTGGGCAACCCCGACCTGGAGCCTCCCGCCGCCTTCCGGCAGGCCTTGAAGGATCTGGCCGCCGACGAGCAACCCGGCCGGCACGCCTACATGCCCAATGCCGGCTACCCGGAGACCCGGAAGGCAATCTCCGACTGGATGAGCGCCCTCCACGGGGTCACCTTCTCCGGTGAGGACGTGCTCATGACGGTGGGGGCGGCCGGCGCCCTCAACATCACCATGAAGACCCTGCTCGACCCGGGGGACGAGATGGTCGTCCCGCGCCCCTACTTCCTGGAGTACGCCAGCTACATAGACAACTACGACGGAGTGGTCCGGGCGGTGGACACCCGTCCCGACTTCTCGCTCGATCTGGAGACCATCGCGGCCGGGCTGAACGAGCGCAGCCGCTTCGTGCTCATCAATTCCCCGAATAATCCGACCGGGCGGATCTACGACCGCGGGCAGATCGAGGGACTGGCCGAGCTGCTCGGTGAGGCGAGCGCCCGGCTCGGCCGTCCGATCTACCTGGTGAGCGACGAACCCTACCGGCGGATCACCTACGACGGGATCGAAGTGCCGAGCATCTTCTCCGTCTATCGCGACAGTATCGTGGTGACCTCCTTCTCCAAAGACCTCTCCCTGCCCGGCGAGCGGATCGGTTTTGTGGCGGTCCACCCGGAGCTGACCGACCGCACCGAGGTGCTGGCCGGGCTGGCCCTGTGCATCCGCAGCCTGGGTTATGTGAACGCCCCCGCGCTCATGCAGCGGGCGGTCGTGAGGGTGCTCGACGCCCAGGTGGACGTGGAGGTCTATCGCCGCCGCCGCAACCTCTTCTGCGATGCCCTGGCTTCGTTCGGCTACGGGTTCGTGCGCCCGGAGGGGGCCTTCTACATCTTCCCGCGCTCCCCGCTCCCCGACGACGTGGCTTTCGTCGGGCTGCTCCAGGAGGAACGAGTCCTGGTTACGCCGGGAGTGGCCTTCGACGGGGTGGGGCACTTCCGGATCGCCTACTGTGTGGATGACCGGACCATCGAGGCCGCCCTGCCCGGCTTCGAGAAAGTAATGAAGAAGCTCCGGGGCTGATCCGGATAAACGGACCGCCCGCTCACCAGTCCCATGGGTGAGAGGGGTACCCCTGCCTGCCGGAGCCGGAGCCGAGGACACCCGAGCCCGGGATTTCGCAGGGTACTGGCGGATCTCGCAGTCCTCAAGGACAGGTTTCATATGTCGACCGGCACCCCGGTAATCGAGCCCCGATCGGCGCGAGTGTGTCAGTCGCTCGCCTTCCTCAGTATCTTTCTAACCTTCACCGCCTGCGCCGCAATGGGGCACTTCCAGCCGACACCGCGGGAGGCTTCTCTCTGGCCTGTCCTCGAGCCGCTCGCCGACCGTTCCGAAAGACGTGCCTGGAAGGCGGCGGTCCGGATCGGGTCCGATTCCTTGAACGCCTTCCTGGACCGCTTCTGGGCCCGGCGCGATCCGACTCCCGGGACGCCGGCCAACGAGTACCGGGATCGGCTGCTCGCCCGGTTCGAGGAGGGATCGGGGCGGTTCACACCGGTCGGGCAGGACCGGCCGGATGATCGTATCGTCCCGTATACCCTCTTCGGAGAACCCGAACGAGTGGTCGATCATCACCTCAATTCCAGCTACCCCCGCTATCAGTACTGGAGATATCCAGCACCGGCCGTTGATATCGCAGGTATGGAGAAGATGGGTTCAGTACGACCCGGTTTCGAGGTGGTTCTCTATCAGACCTCTGATGAACGCTTCCATCTCAAGAGAGGTTTTCGCCTTGGACACGGCGTCCTCCAGGCGTTGAGCGCGATGGATGCGGTGGAATTGGGCCGGAGGCTCGGTAGTCGATCACCGGCTCCAGGCTTCGACGCCTTCGTGGTCTGGCGCCTGGGGACCGATCCCGGACCGGAGGGTCTGGGCGAGTTGCTCAAGCATCTGGAAGAGGGGGACGCCGCGCTGCAGCAGAGCATCCGGTATGCCATCCTCCCCCTTCGACTTCGGGCCGACTCCGGTGGCGGCCGGTCGCTCCTGTGGGAACGGGGCACGTCTATCCCGCGGCCGGGCGATGTTACGGCTAAGCCGCTGCCGGGACCATCACCCTTCGAGCCTGATCCCTTCGGCCGGATCGGAGAACTCCTCGCGGTCTATGATCCGGCGGCCCGCCTGCCGGTCGATACCGTCGAGGAACTGCGGAGGGAGGGTGCCAGGGCTGACTCGCTCCTCCAGTCGAGCAGCTGGCTTTCACCCGAGGAGTCGGAGCGACTCTTCACCGGCCCGCTCGGGCGGGCCCGTGAGTTGCTTGAGTCCGGGGATTCCCAGAGCGCCCACAAGTTGCTCGATCCCTTGCTGGACAGAGGATACGCCGGGAATGCCGAAGCCTGGCACCTCGATGCGATCGCGCTGATGGAGTCGGGTGAGCCGGGGGGGCGCAACCTCGCCGACCTGAGGATCCGCAAAGCGCTCCGTCTCGACCCGGGCAATCTGCGCTACCATCTCACGCTGGCCCGCCTCCAGTACCAGCGTACTTACTACTACTACGCCTTTGATGAATTCGAGGATTTCCTTGAAGAAGTACCCTTCCTGGCCGATGCCGTGGCGTTCAAGGCGGTCATGCTCCTCGAGAATTACTGGGCTTACGGCCCGAGAGCGGGCGGAGCGACGACTCCCCTGTATGAGAGGATAATGAGGGTCGGGGAGTTCTCAGACACGTCACTCGATCTCCTCGATCGGGCGCTCCTGCTCGACCCGGACCATCCCCTGGCAACCTGGTGGCTCGGCCAGCACCACATCATGAAGAAAGACTGGATCGCCGCCATCCCCGTCATGAGTTACCTGATCAAAGTGGATGCCCATCGGGCGGAGGCGTTCCTGGGGCGGGGCCTGGCGTTCCAGCATCTGGGACGGCTCGAACAGGCGGCTGCCGACTACGAAGCCGGTCTCGCCCTGCTGCCGGTGGATATCCGCTCCCTGGCGGATGCTCCGGCCTGGGTGCAGCCGCCCGTCAGCGGAGGAGTCCCGGCTCCCCGCAAGCCCGACATTCCGGGTTGGTCCCGGCTCAGAGCGGAGGTGGTGCCGGCGGCGGGTGAACCGTCCACCGAGTCGTGCGATGCCTTCTGGAAGTCCCGAGATCCGCTCTTCTCGACGCCTGCCAACGAGCGAAGGCTCGAGCAGTATCGACGCTTCGCCCATGTGACCTGGAACTACCCCCGGTCCGACCTCGGACTGAGGGGGTGGGAGACGGTGAAGGGCCAGGTCTACCTGCGCTATGGCGAACCGCTCTCCACCTACGATTACGCACTCGATAGGATGTGGCGGCAGATCAGGGGGGAGATCGCCGTGACAACCTGGCGGGAACGGTTCGATTATCCCCGGTTGAAGGTGGACAAGCCCGATCTCCCTGCCTTCAGCGCCTGGACCTATCCGGGATACTGGATCGGATTCCGATCTGGAATGATCACCGGTTTGGACTGGTTGGCCCGTCCCTCGGAATACGAGCAGCTTATGGACAGTCTGCCTTCCCTGGAGGGCGTGGTCGGCTTCCGGGAGATCCGTCCGCTGACGGCGGACTGGTAC
>CAZFHZ010000012.1:27515-39746 GCA_964519015.1 uncultured Gemmatimonadota bacterium
CGGCTCTACTTCGAGATCTACGACCTGTCGAAGGATCCATACGGAGCGACCGACTACCAGGTGGATCTGACGGTGACTACTCTCGGTGGCCCGACCTCGCTCCTGCCCGAGATCGAAACGTTTCTGGGCCGGCTGCTCGGACGGCAGGAGAAGGAGGACAGTGTCCGGCTCTCTTTTGCTTGCAGCGACATCCGAACGCAGGCCGAGCATGAATTCCAGCTCGTCTTCCCGCAGGGGGGGCGCGCCGGACAGTACCAGGTCACGGTGTCGGTTCGGGACAACCTCACCGGGGCGGTATGTGGGCGCTACGTCCGGCTGGGGGCACCTCGATAGCACTGTTATCAGGTGATCCGGACTCAACGGTCCGCAAGTGCCCGGTGGCGCTCCTCGAAGGCATCCTTCCCCCAGGCCAGCTGCAGGGCCAGCGGCGCCCGCTCCCGGGCCAGGGTGAGCAGGTCGGTACAGACCTGCCGGATGTCCCACTGGGCGTGGGCGTCCTCGCGTAGCCGGGCGATGTGGTAGAGCTCCCGCAGGTCCGCCTTGATCAGCATCCGCCGCCGGTGCCCGTTGGTGAGCACGTAGGCGGCCGCCTCCGGGTGCACCCCGTGCAGTCCCTCCCAGGCCTTGGCGGAGCGTTCGTAGACCTCGCGGAAGTCCGCTTCCAGCCCGGCCTCGATTACAGCGGGGGGATAGGTACAGCCGAGCGAGGGATCGTAGGGCTGGACCAGCTGGGTGGTCATGCGGTGGCGTTTCATCTGGCCGAAGCAGGCGGCGCTCAACACCACTTCGAAGGTGAAGTCGGCCGCCTCGAACTCGCGGGTGGCCGACTCCCACGGGTTGGCGAAGCGGAGGTATTCCCGCAGGAAGCGCGCTCCCGACTTCGGGTCGGCGACCAGCCTGGCAGCGGCCGCATCGCAGGTCGCGGCGTCCGCCCCTGAGTGGGCGAGCAGCAGAGCCCGCAGGACCGCCCGGTCGGGCTCGGGGGTGTGGTCCACCAGACGCACGTCGCCGCGGGCGGGCAGGGGTCCCGAGGAGAGAGGCCGGCCCGGCGGGAACGCCTCCCCCAGTACTTCGCGGGCCAGCTCCCGCCCGTGCGGATGGGTATGCGTGAAATGCTCCTCGTTCAGGGGACACCCGAAGGTGCGCTCGTACTCGACCGGATCGGTCAGCAGGATGAGGGAGGGGGCCACCTCGCCGGCCAGGGTGAAGAAGGCCTCCCCCAGCGCCCGCAGCTCGTGCAGGGGGTGGGCCCGCAGGCGGCGGATGACGTACTCCAGGTTGCGGGCGTTGGCGGTGAAGCCCAATTGGGCGGTGGTGGCCAGCCCCATGACGTAGCGGGCGTCCTCCTTGGCCCGCACCTCCAGGTCGCGCAAGCCCGTCCGTGAGGCCGCCCCCGTCGGATCGGCCTGGATGAAGTGCGACCGAAGGGCCCGGTAGGCCTCCTCGTAGGCTTTCTGCTGGAGCGCCATGATGCGTTCGAAGGCCGCCCGCGGCTTCCCCTTGAACTCCTCGGGGACCACGTGGTCCCCCTTCAGTTCCTGGTAGCGCTGCGACTTCTCGGTAAAGGAGCAAAGCCGGTGCCACTCCAGGGCCTCCACGGCCAGCCGGGAGATATCGAGCACGTCGAAGTTGAACACGGCGTGCTCGGCCACCGACTGGTGGTTCATCTCGAAGATGATGGCCTGGGCGGAGCGGCGGGCGGCCGCCACGTCGGCCAGGGCCTTGGCCCGCAGCTCGGTCACCGGGGCCGGGTCGCGGCTGATGCGGGCGTAGGCCACCGCCACCGTCTCGGGGGTGAGGGCATCGACCCGAATCCCCCGCGCCCGGCACTCCTCGATGATGGCGCTGTCCAGGTTGAAGCCCGCCAGTTCGATCCGCATGGTCACCTCGGGTCGGTCGAGTCGTCCGGCCCCAACCTAGCACAAGCGCCCGGTCCCGTCACGGCCGGGAACCGATCATCGGTACAGCGGGCCTCAGCGGGGGACGGCTTCGATCAAGGAGGAGCCGGTGACTGCGGGATCACCGTCGAGGAAGAAGATATGGGGACGACCCCGTTCGTCGGCCGCCAGCTCGAAGCTTCGGATTCGGTCGTACGAAGCGAAGAGGGGAGTATCCTCCCAACGGGGTACGTCCCCCACGACCGGGATGCGCTGCCAGAGCGGCATCGGACCCGCCACGTGACGGATGCCACGCTCCAGGTCGAAACGTCGTTCCGGACGGACCACCGTGAAGAGGACCTGCAGTTCTCCGCCACAGGGCGCCAGGGCGAGGTTGCGGGCCGTCACTTCCCGTTCCAGCACGGGGAGGGTCTCGATTCCCCAGCCGGATACCGGATCCATCCGCCAGAATGCGATCGTGTTCCTGCCCAGCAGACCGCTTGCCAGGCAGGCGGCTCCGGTAGCGTCGATGGCCAGCCGGATGGGAGCCTCCGCGGTAGCCGACGCGTCCGGCCGGTTGATGCGCGCCATCTGCTTGATCGTACCGGCCGTTACCGCGACATACCAGTAGAGGGGTTCCGGGGTCTCGGTATACAGGACGAGGTGGGCGGTGCCGGAAGCATCGACCGCCAGTGCCAGAACGGTGCTGCCCCCCGTGGCCGTCTCCGGTATGGGGGTCATCTGCATGGCCTCAAGCGATCCCGTCAGGCAGTAGAGACCGCGGTATCGGGCCCGTAGCACGAGGACGGGGTCCCCCGCCGATGTGGCGGCGACTGCTCCGGTCCCGCTCTCCCATCGTGTGTCCGGATGAACGGGCAACGGGATCACATTTGCCGTTGTCCCGACCACCTGCCGCAGGACCGGTTCGTCCGCGCCCTCGGAGCAGAGGGTCCACCAGTGCCCGGCTGCCCCCGAGGCCAGCGAAAGGACCGCGACGGAGTCCACCGATACGGACCAGCGCCCCGATTCCGACCAGCTTCCCTCCCCGCCGGTTAGCAGACAGACCTCCGCCGGCAAGGCGACCAGGAGGGCGAGCACGCCGTCCGGTCCGCTCGTGGCCTGCAGCCCCCGGATCGACTGATGCTCCAGCACGGGGAAGTAGTGATAGTCACCCTCCCGGCGTGCAGAGGGGCGGTCGAGATCGAAAGGGGTGCGAGAGCAGGCGGTGTCGGCCAACAGAAGCGAGCAGACGGCAGCCAGGAGGAACCCGGCGGCCTGCGGCCGGGTCCGTATGTCCGCTCGGTCGAGAGGCACGGCGGCTCCCGGGTCGGATGTGGTGGAGGGATCCCCTGTCTCCAGGACGCTGTCCGAAGGATCGCGGTTTACCCCGGGATCGAAGCGAGCCGGTTCGGGGATCAGGTGTTGATGTGCATCACCTGGGCGGGCGGGAAGCCGTTGAAGTGGGTGGCCGAAGCGCTGGTGTAAGCACCGATCAGCGGGGCATAGAGCAGGTCCCCCAGAGCCAGTTCGGGCAACTGCTCGGCCGTGGAGATGGTGTCGAGGGCGTCACAGGTCGGACCGAAGACCGCGCACACCTTCTCCTCCCCCTCCTTGAAGGCGTGGACGGGGTAGACGCAGTGGTCGAAGAGCACGCCGGAGAAGGTATGGTAGATACCGTCGTCCACGAAGTAACAGGTCTTCCCGGCCCGCTCCGCCTTGCCGATGATCTTCATCACCAGGGTGCCGGCATTGGCCACCATGAAGCGCCCCGGCTCGGCGATGATCTCGATGTAGGGGGGGATGAGCCGGTCGATCTCGGCGTTGAGCTTGGCCGCCAGCTCGGTGAAGGGGCGCACTCCGCTGTGGTACCTGACCGGGTAGCCGCCGCCGATGTCGAGGATCTTGATCCGGTGCCCGCGCGATTCCGACTCCTGGAAGATCGAGGCGGAGATCTGCAGGGCCTGCATGTAGTTCTCGAAGTTGTTGCACTGGCTGCCCACATGGAAGCTGATCCCTTCCAACACCAGGCCCGCTTTGTCGGCGGCCTCGATCAAACCGACCGCCTCGGCCGGATCGCACCCGAACTTGGAGGAGAGCTCGACCATGGAGCCGGTGTTGGGGACGCTGATGCGCAGCACCAGCCCGGCATGGGGACAGTACCTGCGGATCTTCTTGAGCTCCTCGGGGTTGTCGAAGGTCACCAGCGGCTTGTAGCGGTCGAGCTTCTGGAGGGTCTCGATCGGCTTGATCGTGTTGGCGTAGATCACCTTGTCCCAGATGAAGTCCTGGCGGACCCGAGCCGGCAGGTGCCGGATCTGCTTGTAGACCAGCATGAACTCGGGGAAGGAGGCCACGTCGAAGCTCCCCCCCAGGTCGTAGATCGTCTGGACGATCGCCGGCTCCGGGTTGGCCTTGACCGCGTAGTAGGCCTGTACCCGGGGGAGGCGCCGGCGGAACTCCAGGTAGTTCTTGCGGATCCGGTCGTGGTCCATCACCAGGACCGGTGTGCCATGCTCGGCCGCCACCTTCCTGAGTACCCGCTGGGCCGCCTTCGGGATCTTCATCTCGCCTCCCAGATTCCGGTCGTGAGCTTCACCCTCGGTGTCCGGGCTCACATTAGGCACCGGCCGTTTGCAATTCAAGGGGGTGCGTCGTCATATTGGGACGGCCGGCGGCGGAAGCCGCGCTACGGTCGGGTCCACCAGGCGTACTGTTCCCGGAAACGAGGTCTCAGGCATGGCCACCAGGAAGAAGACGACGGCGAAGAAGAAGTCGAAACCGGCCACCAGGAAGAAGATCGCTCGCACCAGCCGGTTCCGCGAGGAACTCCCCGAGTGGCTCTCCCACAAGACCACCCCGGAGAAGAAGCGGCACCTGTCGGGCCCGCGGATCCTCCCCCCCGGGATCACCGGGAAGGAGTCGCTCGAAACCCTGATCGACCACACCTTCCTGGCCTACAACGCCGCCCGGCTCAAGGAGGGAGCGCGCCTGTTCACTGAGCGGATGCTGGAGCCGGATGTGACCGTCGGCTTGAGCGTCTCGGGGGCGCTGACCCCGGCCGGTCTGGGCTGCTCCTCGATCATCCCGCTCATCAAGGCCGGGTTCGTGGACTGGATCGTCTCGACCGGGGCGAACATGTATCACGACCTCCACTTCGCCTTCGATTTCCCCCTTTACGTCGGAACCCACCTGGTGGACGACCGGATCCTGCGGGAGAACGACATCGTCCGCATCTACGACGTCTACCTGGGCTACACCGATTGCCTGATGGCCACCGACGAGATCCTCCGTTCGATGCTGGTGCAGCCGGAGTTCCAGAAGGAGATGGGGACCGCCGAGCTCCACTACCTGCTCGGCCGTTACGCGGCGGAGTGGGAGCGCCAGAGCGGGCACAAGGACATCTCGGTACTGGCCGCGGCCTACCGGGCCGGGGTGCCGGTCTACACCAGTTCCCCCGGCGACTCGACCATCGGGATGAACGTGGCCGGACTCCACCTGGAGGGGAACGGGCTGCTCGTGAATCCCTCGATCGATGTGAACGAGACCACCTCCTTCGTGCTCGAGGCGAAGTACACCGGGGGGAAGTCGGCCGTGGTATTGCTGGGGGGCGGCAGCCCCAAGAACTTCATGCTCCAGACCGAACCGCAGATCCAGGAGGTGCTGCGGATCAAGGAGGCGGGGCAGGACTACTTCCTGCAGGTCACCGATGCCCGCCCCGACACCGGCGGGCTCTCCGGGGCGACCCCGCACGAGGCGGTCTCCTGGGGGAAGGTGGACCCGAACAAGCTCCCCGATGCCATCGTCTGCTACCTCGACATCACGGTGGCCCTGCCGGTGCTGACCCACTACGCACTCGCCCGGCACCCCAAGCGACCCCTCAAGAAACTCTACCACCGGCGCGAAGAACTGATGCGGAAGCTGACCGAAACCTACTTCAAGCACAACCCGCGGCGCCGCAAGGACTTCGCCGACGAGTTGATCAAGCCGGGCGCCAAGATCCTCTAAGGGAGCGGACCCGCTTCGAAGAACAGCCCCCGCTCCGGAACCTGGCTCCGGGGCGGGGGCTTGGCGTCAGCGGGCCCGATGACTCCGGGTCCGTTTAACGGGTCGGTTCAGTCGGCGGCCGGTTCTCCGGCGGCAAGCTTGCGACTCCGCTCGATCGACTGCAGCGCCAGGTAGGACTCCCCGTACTTCTGCAGGTGCTGGAGCTGGATGTCGAACTGGTCGGAGTGCCCCTCCTCGTCGGAGACCAGGGCTTCAAAGATCTTCTTCGAGGCGGCGTCGGCGTTCTTGCTGCACTCGTTCGCGTATTTGTTGTAATCGCGGACGGCGTCCAGTTCCATTTTCTTGGCCATCTCGAGCATCTTCGGCACGTCGTGGATCTTCTTGACCTCGTGGGAGGACTTCATCTCCACCACACCCCCGAGGAAGAGGATCCGCTCGGCGAACTCCTCGACATGCCCCATCTCCTGGATGGCGATGCGCTTGAAGATGCTGGAGAGCAGGTCGAATCCCTGGTCATCGCAGTGGAAGTGGAAGTACATGTACTGGTGGACGGCCCATAGTTCGTCGGCGACGCCCTTGTTCAGCAGCTCGATACTCTTCTCGTGCATCCCTTCCTGCTCCTCTCTCACTTTGCAGACGGTCGGTGTTGGCGGCGGATACCGGGTCGTTCGTCCACTCCCTAATGTACCGGAGACGACTGGTGCGGCCAAGCGCGTCCCGCTAGACTCGCCCCAATGACCCTCTCCCGATCCTCTCCGACCGCGGCCCCCCGGCTCGGCGCCGGCCTGGCCGCCCTGCTCCTGCTGGCGCCGGCCTCATCCGGTGCCCAGCCCGCGCGCCTGGATGCGCGCATCCGCCAGAGCGTGCAGCGGCACCAAGCCGCCATCATCGAACTTCGGCACCGGATCCACCAGAATCCCGAGCTGGGCAACCGGGAGTTCGAGACCGCCCGGCTGGTCGCCGAACACCTCCAGGGGCTCGGCTACGAGGTCCGAACCGGGGTGGCCCATACCGGGGTGGTGGCCTTCCTGCAGGGCGGCCGGCCCGGCCCGGTGGTCGCGTTGCGGGCCGACATGGACGCCCTGCCGGTGACCGAGCAGACCGACTTCCCCTTCCGTTCCACCAAGCGTGACACCTGGGGAGGGATGGAGGTGGGGGTGATGCATGCCTGCGGGCACGATATGCACACCTCGATACTGATGGGGACGGCTGCGGTGCTGGCCGACCTGAAGGCGGAACTCTCCGGGGGGGTGCTCCTGATCTTCCAGCCGGCCGAGGAGGGGCCGCCGGCCGGGGAAGAGGGGGGGGCCGACCTGATGCTGCGGGAGGGGGCCTTCACCGGACATCCGCCGGCCGCCATCTTCGCCCTCCATTCCTCCCCCGACCTGGAGGTGGGATCGATCGGCTACACGTCCGGTCCCGCCCTGGCCTCGAGCGATCGCTTCCAGATCGCGGTCACCGGCCGGCAGAGCCACGGGGCGGCCCCCCATCAGGGTATCGACCCGGTGGTGACCGCCGCCCAGTTGGTGCTGGCCCTGCAGACCATCCCCTCGCGCACCCTCGACCCGCTCCAGCCCTGCGTGCTGACCGTCGGGATGATCCACGGCGGGGAACGCTTCAACATTATCCCCGAGCGGGTCGCCCTGGAGGGGACGGTGCGCACCTACGATCCGGGGGTGCAGGACATCGTGGAGCGCCGGATGCGTGAGATCACCGAAGGGATCACCCGGGCCGCCGGGGCGACTTTCGAGCTCGATTACATGCGGGGTAACCCGCCCACGATCAACGATCCTGCTCTGGTGCAGAGCGCCCTGCCCACCCTGCAGGCCGTGCTGGGGGCCGACCACGTCATCGCGACTCCCCCGGTCATGGCGGCCGAGGATTTCTCCCTCTTCGCCCGCCAGGTGCCCGGCTTCATGTTCTGGCTGGGGGTCCATGCCCCGGGCACGGAGACCGGACCGCTCCACAGCCCGATCATGCGGGCCGACGACGGCGCATTGGCGGTGGGGATGCGGGTGCTGAGTAATCTGGTCGTGGACTACCTGGCCGGGTCGGGGAGGGCGCACTGATGGAGTGGATCTTCAACGCCGAGGTCTGGGTCGCCCTGGTGACCCTGACCGTGCTCGAGATCGTCCTGGGGATCGACAACATCGTCTTCATCTCGATCCTTTCGGGACGCCTTCCCGTGGCACTGCAGCCGAAGGCCCGGCGCTGGGGGCTCTTCGCCGCGATGTTCATGCGGATCCTGCTGCTGCTCTCGATCGCCTGGATCATCCGCCTGACCCGTCCCCTCCTCACCGTGGCCGGCCTGGAGGTCTCCGGACGCGACCTGGTCCTGCTAGCCGGGGGATTCTTCCTGATCGCCAAAGCCACCCACGAGATCCACGACAAGCTGGAAGGGGCACACGAGGACCGCCGGGTCCGACTATTGGGTTCCTTCGGCGCCGTGATCATCCAGATCATGCTGCTCGACATCGTCTTCTCGCTCGACTCGGTCATCACCGCGGTGGGGATGACCCGTTACGTGGGGGTGATGATCGCGGCGATAGTACTCGCCGTACTGGTCATGATGGCCGCGGTGGAGGGGGTGAGCGCTTTCATCGAGGCGCACCCGACGGTCCGGATGCTCGCCCTCGCCTTCCTGCTGCTGATCGGCGTCGCCTTGATGACCGAAGGGCTCCACCACGGCATCCCACGGGGCTATATCTACGTGGCCATGGCCTTCTCGGTCTTCGTGGAGGCGCTCAACCTGAAGGTCCGGGCGGGCCAGGGCCCCCCGGTGGCGCTCCGCGACGTCCCCTCCGTCTCCGAACGGCTCCCTGATCCGGAGGAAGGTGCCCGCATGACCGACTCGAATAAGTGTGTCTTCTGTGAACGGGGGGCGGAGAGCGTCCCCCTGATCGCACTCCACTTCCAGGGGAGCGACCTTTTCATCTGCCCGCAGCACCTGCCCGTGCTCATCCACGACCCGGCCCAGTTGATCGGACGGCTGCCGGGGGCGGAAGAACTGACCCCGGCCGACCACCACGACTGAGAGGCAGGCACCCGCCCCGGCGAACCCCGGCGGCACCGGCGGTGTATCATCTCCGGAGAAGGCGACGGACAGCCCGATGGAAGGGACCGGAGATGGATGACACCGTCCTGATCGGACGTACCCTGAACGGGGACCAGGAGGCCTTCGAGATTCTCGTCCAGCGTCATGGACCGATGGTCTTCAACTTCCTCCTCCGCTTCCTGCCCGACCCGGACGATGCCGCCGACCAGGCCCAGGAGGTCTTCCTCCAGGCCTGGCGCCAGCTCATCCGGTTCGATCCCCAGCGGGGGCGCTTCCGCAACTGGCTCCTGAGGATCGCCTCGAACACGGCGGTGAACCGGCTCCGTTCCCGCCGACGGGCGGTCGAGCGGGAGCGGACGGCGGTCACCCTCCAGGATGACGGGGGCTTCCCCCCGGTCGTCCGGCTGGAGGAGGAGGAAGCCCTCGAGCGGCTCCGGGCAGAGGTCAGAGCCCTCCCCGACGGCGAGCGACAGGTGGTCCTGCTGGCCTGCTACCACGAACTCCCCTACCGGGCGGTGGCCGCCGTCCTCGATATCCCCGTCGGCACGGTGAAATCACGCATGCACAGCGCCGTCGCCCGGTTGCGGGCAGTGCTGGTGCCCAGAGAGGTGGGTGAGGTGTCATGATGCATCCCGATCCCGCGGAACTCCTCGACCTGAGCCGGAACGAACTCTCCCCCGCCCGGGCGGAAGAGGTCCGCCGGCACCTGACCGGCTGCGCGGCCTGCCGCCGGGAATACGAGGCGCTCGGGGCGCTCCGGGAGCGACTGGCCTCCTGGCCCGATGAACCGCTGCCCGATGATTTCGCCGCTGGGGTCCTCGGCCGGCTGCCGGCCGGCCCTCCCGAAGCCCTCCCCGTCGTCCGTCCGGCCCTCTGGCGCCGCTGGCTGGCCCGCGCGGCCCTGTTTGTGCTGGTCGTCGGGGGCACCCTCGTCTTCCAGCTCACCATCTGGAGTCCACTGCCGGCCACGGCCAACATCAACGCCACCTTCACCCTCACCGGCACCGAGAGTGCGCCGTTCGGACAGGCCATCCCCGACAGCGTCCTGGTACTGCTCCTCTATCCCGACGGCCGGTTCGGGACCCCGCTGCTGGAGGGGACCTGGGAACTGGAAGGCCTCATCGAGCAGTTGAAGGAACGACCGGGCGGGGAGCGCTTCCGCAAAGTCGTGCTGCGCGCCGGCCAGCCGGGGTCCTCGATCACGGTGAAGCAGATGGATCTCGACCGGCTGCTCGAGGCCCTCGACATCCCTGAGGTCACGGTCGAGGAGGGGGTCCACTACGTGATCGGGCGAGACCGGATCACCGCCCGGATCGAGCCGCGTATACTCCACCTGCAGGTCAATCCCAAGACGTGGTCGATCACGGCCGACTCTTTGAGGACCGCCCTGGTCCTGAGGGAGCGGATCGGGGAACGGCTCAACCTCCAGCTCCGGGCGGTCAAAGACTCCCTGAACAACATCCGGGTGGAACCCTATCTGGTGCTGCGGACCGCGCCGAGTGAGGCGGTCCTGGGAGTGGTGGCCGGAGGGGAGAGGACCCTGACGATCACGATCGGCAGTGGGGACGAGGTCACGATCGAACGGGCCGTCCTCGACCTGGAGGACCTGCCGGTCGTGCTGAAGGTTCTCAAGGCCTTCGGCCGCGAGGGGGGGTTGCGCATCCTCATCCGGGATGAGAAGGGCGGGGATGAGATCCCCGCGCGGATCATCGAGCTCCTGGAACAGGCCGGCCTCGACTACGAGATCCGGTCGGGCGGAGTGATCATCATCAAGAAGTGAGGGCCGGGCTGTAGGCCCGGGAGTTGTTGGTCGATCCTCAGCCGACCACCTTCTGCAAAGCCTCCAGCACCTCGTCGTACTCGGGGTGCTGGGCGATCTCCGGCACGTACTGGGCGTAACGGACCACGCCGCCGGCGTCCACCACGAAGACCGAACGCTGCTCCAGGCGGAGTTCCTTCACGTGGGTCCCCCAGGCGTCCCCGAAGTTCATGTCGAGGTGGTCGCTCAGGAACTGCATCGTTTCGGCGGCCGCCGCGTTACACCACCGCTTCTGGGCGGTGGGGAGGTCCGCCGAGACGGTGAGGAAATGGACCTTCTCCTTGAGTCTCTGCGCCTCCAGGTCGAAACGCCGGCTCTGGGCGTCGCAGATCCCGGTGTCGAGCGAGGGAACCACGCTCACCAGCAGCGGCTTACCCGCGAAGTCGCGGAGCGTCTTCTTGCTCGAATCGTTGGCCACCAGTCGGAAATCAGGGGCTCTGTCCCCCACTTTCAGCACTTCACCCAGCACGGTCTGGGGCTTCCCATTCAATGTGACCGCACCCTTGCGCTCCGTCATCGGACTTGTCTCCTCATCATGGGATGGGTTCCGGACTGACCGGACTGGGTTCGTCCATCACCGAGGCCTTCAAGATCGGGATCGGGGACTCCCGTGGCAATGTGGGAGCGATACCTCCGATCGCTCCTTTGACGTACGGGGGTGTACCTTCCGTTCCAGACGACCGGTCCCCGAACGCCTGGGGAGGGAGAGGTGAGGATGTCCTGGCAGCGGCCGCACAGAATCGTCACCGGCGGGCAGAGCGGGGTGGATCGGGCGGCGCTCGAAGTGGCCCTGCGGCTCGTCCTGCCCTGCGGCGGGTGGTGCCCGGCCGGCCGCCGGGCCGAGGATGGACCGATCCCGGAGCGCTATCCGTTGCGGGAAACCCTCTCATCCGACTACGAGCAGCGCACGGAGTGGAACGTCTGGGACTCTGACGGGACGCTGGTGTTGAACCGTGGTGAGTTGACGGGGGGTACCCTCTACACGGTCCGGATCGCCGAGCGGGTCGGCCGGCCGCTCCGGGTGGTCGACCTGGACGGCCTGGCGGACCCGGCCGACCTCGAGGCGGCCGTGGCCGGGGTCCGGCGCTGGATCGAAGAGGAGGGTCTGGCCACCCTCAACGTGGCCGGACCCCGGGAGAGCAAGAGCCCGGGGATCGGAGCGGCGGCCGCACGCTTTCTGGAGGACCTGCTCGGGGAGTGAACGGGCCGCCCTTCAGCGCTTCTCCAGGGCCTTGACTTTGTTGAGACGCCTGACGTGGCGTTCTTCATGGCTGAACTGGGCGCCCAGGAATCCCTCCACCAGCTTCTCGGCCAGGGCTATCCCGATGATCCGGCCGCCCAGGCAGATCACGTTCATGTCATCGTGTTCGACCCCCTGGACGGCCGAGTAGATGTCGTGACAGACAGCCGCCCGCACACCCTTCATCTTGTTGGCCGCGATGCTGGTGCCCACCCCGCTGCCGCAGATCAGGATG
>CAZFHZ010000012.1:39756-44668 GCA_964519015.1 uncultured Gemmatimonadota bacterium
CCCGGTCGGCTTCCTCGAGCTGGATCACCTTGCCGACGGCCTCGGCCATGTCGGGATAGTCGGCGGGCACGTCGGGGGTGTCGGTCCCCAGATTGATGACCTCATGGCCCAGGTCGGAGACTTTGCGGGCGATCGCACCCTTGAGTGCGAACCCGGCATGGTCACAGGCGATCGCGACACGCATCGGCTCAATCCTCCAGGAGTCTCATCACCCGGTCCACCATGTCCTCGGCGGTGAGACCGAACTCGCGGTACAGGACCTCGTACGGGGCGGAAGCCCCGAAGCGGTCCAGACCGATCACGTAGGAATGGTTGCGGACCCAGCGTTCCCAGCCCAGGGTCACCCCCGCCTCGATGGCCACCCGCATAGCCCCCTGGGGGAGCACCTTGGCGATATAGGCCTCCTCCTGCTCGGCGAAGAGCTCCCAGCAGGGCAGGCTTACCACCTGGGTCGTGATGGTCTGGGCCTCGAGCAGGGCCTTCGCCTCCAGGGCGAGATGGACCTCCGAGCCGGTGGCGATCAGGACCACCCGCGGGGCTCCCATCGTCCGGCTCAGGATATAACCGCCTCGCCGGACCCCGTCCGTGCGCCCGGAATCGAGCACCGGCAGGTCCTGCCGCGAGAGCAGGAGTGCGGTGGGGCCGTCGGTGCGCTCGAGCGCGAGCCGCCAGGCCTCCACGGTCTCGTTGGCGTCGGCCGGGCGGATCACCCGCAGGCCGGGGATGAGCCGAAGGCTCATCGCCTGCTCCACCGGCTGGTGGGTCGGCCCGTCCTCCCCCAGCCCGATCGAATCGTGGGTGAACACGTAGACCGCCGGCAATCCCATCATCGCGGCCAGTCGTGCAGCCGGCCGCAGGTAGTCGCTGAAGACCAGGAAGGTCCCCCCATAGATGCGCAGACCGCCGTGCAGGAGCACGCCGTTCATGACCGAGGCCATGGCGTGCTCGCGCACCCCGAAGTGCAGATTCCGTCCCTCGGGATGCCGGCTCGACTGGACCGGCTCATCCCCCAGCAGGGTCTTGTTGGAAGGGGCCAGATCGGCTGAACCGCCGATCAGGTTGGGCACGACCGGAGCCAGGGCGGCCAGCACCTTCCCGGAGGCGCTGCGGGTCGCCACCGCCTTCGAACCGGCCTCGTAGCGGGGGAGCCGGTCGGTCCAGCCCGTCGGGAGATCCCCTGCCAGTTCCCGGCGGAAGGTGGCGGCTTTGCGGGGATGGGCCCGGGTGTAGCGGCGCAGGCGCTCCTCCCACAACCGCTGGGCGCGTGCCCCGGTCTCGCGCGCGACCAGATGGCGGCGGACCTCCTCGGGGACGACGAAACTCTCCTCGGGAGACCAGCCGAGATTGCGCTTGGTGGCTTTCAGTTCCTCCGCTCCGAGCGGGGAGCCGTGCACCTCGGCCGTGCCGGCCTTACCGGGGCTCCCCTGGCCGATGACCGTGCGGCAGAGGATGAGCGAGGGTTTGGGACTGCGGCGGGCACGGGTGACGGCGGCGGCCACCTCTTCCAGGTCCTCCCCCGCCACCGGTCCCTGGACATGCCAGCCGTAGGCCCGGAAACGCTTGGCGACATCTTCGCTGAAGGCCAGGTCGGTGGGGCCGTCGATGGTGATCCGGTTGTCGTCGTAGAAGCAGGTGAGCTTGCCCAGGCCGAGATGGCCGGCCAGCGAGGCGGCCTCGGAGGCCACGCCTTCCATCAGGTCCCCGTCGGAACAGAAGACCCAGGTCCGATGATCGACGACCGCTCCTTCCGCCTCGTTGAAGCGGGCGGCCAGGAAACGCTCGGCGATCGCCATGCCCACCGCGTTCCCGAAACCCTGGCCGAGCGGTCCGGTGGTAGTCTCCACCCCCGGCGGGTGCCCGCGCTCGGGATGTCCCGGAGTGCGGCTCCCCCACTGGCGGAACGCCTTCAGATCGTCCAACGTGAGGTCGTAACCGGTCAGGTGGAGCAGACTGTAGAGGAGTGCGCTGGCGTGTCCCATCGAGAGCACGAACCGGTCACGGTCGGGCCAGTCGGGATCGGCCGGATTGTGCTTCAGGAAACGGTGCCAGAGTACGTAGGCGACGGGGGCCATCCCCATCGGGGCGCCCGGGTGTCCGGAGCGGGCCCGTTCGACCAGGTCGGCCGAGAGGAGCCGGATGGTGTCGATACTCCGGCGGGCGAGCCGCTCCCCGGGGCGGACGGCTTTCCTTCTGGCGGACATCAACGGGCTCCTTGGGTGGCCGTGGGCGGATCCGGAGGCTCCATTCTATCAGCCGGGCCGAGCATCTCAACCAGCTTCCTGCCGGCCGGCCGTTCAGCGGTCGTAGCGGCGCATGAGCACCACGGCCATGATCCAGCCGACGCCCATGAGCAGGCCGGCCGTGAGGTAGGGTCCCGACGGGCCGATCGCCTCGAACGAGAAGCCACCCCAGAGCGGGCCGAGCACACGGGCCAGGCTCCCCAGACCCTGTGAGGCTCCCATGATGCCTCCCTGCTCGTCGGCGCTCACCCCCTTGGAGATCAGGCTGCTCAGGCTGGGGGCGTTGATCCCGCTGCCGAACGCCATGACGCCGCTGAGCAGCAGCAGGACGGCCAGCCCGGGGGAGAAGGGGAGGAGGGCCAGGCTGGGGATGAGCAGGAAGGTGCCGGCCACCACCAGGCGGTGTTCGCCGAAGCGGGCCGCGAGGGGACGGATGAGCGCTCCCTGGGTGAGGACGATGACGATACCGATGAAGCCGAACGCGTAGCCGTTCTGGCGGGCGCCCCAGCCGAAGATCTTCTCGGTCAGCAGGGCGTAGGTCGCCTCCATGTTGGCCATGGCGAAACCGACCAGGAAGAAGAGCATGAGCAGGGCGCCGACCTCCTTGTGGTGGAGGGCGTCCCAGAGCCGGCGCAGGCTGAGCGTGCGCAGCAGGGAGGGTCGGGTGCCGGCCGGCGCCCGACGCGCCTTCGGATACGACTCGGAGAGTCGGAACCAGGCCAGGGAGAAGTTGACCAGGGCGAGCGCGGCCGCGAAGAAGGCCGGCCCCTGGTAGCCCCAGACGCTGGAGAGGACCCCGCCGATGAAGGGGCCGAAGATGAAACCGAGGCCGAAGGCAGCACCGACCAGCCCCATGCCGCGGGCGCGGTTCTCGGGGGTCGTGACATCGGCGATGTAGGCGAAGGCGGTGGTGACCGAGGCCCCGAAGGTGCCTGCGAAGATCCGGCCCAGGAAGAGCAGGGTGAGGGTGGGGGCCAGCCCGAAGATGGTGAAGGAGACGGCGCTGCCGATCAGGCTCATCAGGATGATCGGCCGTCGCCCCACCGCGTCGCTGATCCGTCCCCAGAGCGGCGCGAAGATGAACTGGGCCAGGCTGTAGGAGGCGAAGAGGGCGGTGACCTGCAAGTCGCTCGCCCCGAAGCTCTGGGCGTAGAAGGGGAGGATCGGGATGATGATCCCGAAGCCGAGCAGGTCGATGAAGACCGTGGTGAAGATGACCAGCAGGGGGGAACGTCCGACTGTGGTGCCCCCGGCCGAGCCGGTCGCGGCGGTGGGGTGGCTCTCAGACAACGGGTCCATGCACGGCTCCGTTCCTGCAGGTGGCGGTGGGTCTTACCTGTTGTGCCCGGCTGGGGGTGGGGTGCCCGGCCGCTGCCGGGTGCTCCCGGTGCTCCGAGGGACAGGGCGAAGATGGCGCCTGGCCGCCCGGTCCGCAACCGGTCGTTCCCGGGAAGCACCTTGCGGAGGGAACATTTTATACTATACTGGGGTATAGTATATAGTCCGACCGGACGCCGGGGAGCACCTGCTCCCTGGACGGTCGCCATCAGCGGAAGAGAGGATCCCCGATGTCATCGGTCTCAGTCGTCTACGGAGTGGAAGGGATGAACTGCGGTCACTGCGTCACGCGGGTGCAGAAGGCGCTCGCGGAGGTGGCTGGCGTCGCCCGGGCCGAGGTCGAGCTCGAAGCGGGCCGGGCCCGGCTCGAGCTGGACGATCCGGCGCCCGACTTCGCGACCCTGGCGGCGGCGGTCGACGGGGTCGGCTATCGCCTGGTGAAAGTCTAAGAGGAGGATGGATATGGTCGGGCAGCGGACGGTCTACCAGGTCGAGGGGATGCATTGCGCGGCTTGCTCGCTGGCGGTCGAGAAAGCGCTCTCGGGTGTTCCCGGCGTCCTCTCGGCCAAGGTCAACCTGCCCACCGACCAGGCCTTCGTCGAGCTAGAGCAGGCAACCGACTTCGCGACCCTCGCTGAGGTGGTCGAGCGGGCGGGCTATGTCCTCCACGAACCGATCGACGACCGGTTCCTGCGGCGCGAGCAGATGCTGGCCGAGGACCAGCGCAAGGTCGACCGGGCCGCTCGCCGGATGGCCTGGGCCTGGGGCTTGAGCCTGCCGATCCTGCTCTGGATGATCCCCCATATGTTCTTCGGCCTGATGTGGCCGAGCGCGCTGCTCTTCGACCTCGGCATGGTCGTGCTGTCCGCACCGGTCCTCTTCTGGGTCGGAGGTCCTACTTTCCGCAGCGCCTGGATGTCGGCCCTCAACCTGACCCCGAACATGGACGTGCTGATCGCCTTGGGCTCGGGCGCCTCCTTCCTGACCGGGGTGGCGGCTCTGCTGGGGCACTGGCTGGTGCTCCCCGCCATGCTCAACTATGCCGGGGTGGGTGCCATGATCATGGCTTTCCATCTGACCGGAAGGTACATCGAGACGAAGGCGCGGGGGCGGGCCTCCCAGGCGATCAAGAAGCTGCTGACCCTGGAGGCCACCACCGCCCGGCGGCTGATCGACGGTCACGAGGAGGAGGTCCCCGCCGACCGGCTCCAGGTCGGAGACCTGATGGTGGTGCGCCCGGGGGAGAAGATCCCCACCGACGGAGTGGTGGAGGAAGGGCGGTCGGCGGTCGACGAAGCTCTGGCCACCGGGGAGTCGATGCCGGTGGAGAAAGG
>CAZFHZ010000013.1:0-42901 GCA_964519015.1 uncultured Gemmatimonadota bacterium
GACTGAGATCCGCCGCATGGAGGGTATCGAGAAGACCATGACCCTCGTGGTATTCTGAACCCAGCGGACCCCCGCCAAGGAGTCGTATCGATGTCAGTTGCCAAGAAGATGATCCAGGACGTCGCGGTGGTCACACCCAGGGGGAAGCTCATGGGTGGCCCCGAGACGACGGAGATCCACGAGTCGGTGAAGGAACTGGTGAGCGAGGGCGTCACCAAGATCGTGCTCGACATGAGCAAGGTGAAGTGGCTCAACTCGGTGGGGCTGGGCATGATCATGGCTTCCCGCACGACCCTCTCGAACGCCGGTGGGGAATTGAAGCTGGCCGCCCTCGATGACAAGGCCCGGGGTCTGTTTGCCATCAGCAAACTCGATTCCGTCTTCAAGACCTACGTCTCGGCGGACCGGGCGGCGGCCGACTTTTAGTCCCTCGCCCCTGATCCCCCATCATCCTCCCACCCCGTCGGGGTTCCTCCGGCGGGGTGTCCGTTTCCTGGATGCAGGCCCCCCCCGCTCCCTCTATCCTTCCCTAAGACCACCCACCACAGCGACCGGCCTGGAGAGAGCGGCATGATCCACACCATCGGCGTGCTCACCGGCGGAGGGGATGCCCCGGGACTGAATGCGGTCATCCGCGCCGTCGTGAAGAGTTCCACCATCGGACCCGACTGGCAGGTGGTGGGCATCCACTACGGCTACGAGGGGCTGATGGACCCCCCCCGCACCGAACCGTTGAATCCCGCTTCGGTCCGCGGGATCCTGCCCAAGGGGGGCACCATCCTGCATGCCAGCAGCCGGGGGGATCCTTACAAGTGGCCCGATGAGGATGCCCAGGGGAATCGGACCTACCGTGACCGGCATCCTGAGCTGCTCAAGAACGCCGAACTGCTCGGACTCGATGGGCTCATCTGTATCGGCGGTGACGGCACCCTCTCGACGGCGCAGCGCCTGGCCACCGAGGGGCTGAAGGTGGTCGGTATCCCCAAGACGATCGACAACGACCTGCCGGGCACCGACTACACCTTCGGGTTCAACACCGCCCTGACCACCGCGACCGAGGCCCTCGACAAGCTCCATACCACCGCCGAATCGCACGACCGCATCATGGTGGTGGAGGTCATGGGGCGCTACGCCGGGTGGATCGCCCTGGAGACGGCCATCGCCGGCGGCGCCGACACCGCCCTCATACCCGAGATCCCCTTCCAGCTGACCGAGGTCGTGGAGAAGATCCGGCACCGCCGGGCGGGGGGGAGCCTGTTCAGTCTGGTCGTGGTCGGCGAAGGGGCCCAGCCGGCCGATAGGGACCGGATGGTCCAGGCCTCCGATGAACAGACCGGGGCGCAGGAGCGACTCGGCGGGATCGGTCAGTGGGTGGCCGACCAGCTGGCCGAGAAGACCGGTATGACTACCCGTTGTGTGGTGCTCGGGCACCTGCAGCGGGGCGGCTCCCCCACCCCTTTCGACCGGGTGCTGGCCACCCGTCTGGGTGGAGCCGCGGTCGAAGCCCTCCGCTCCGGTAAGAGCGGGGTGATGGTCCGTATCCAGGGCGGGAAGATCGGTACGGTCCCGCTCGAGGAAGTGACCGGGCAGCTGAAGACCGTACCCCCGAAGGGGAGCCTGACCGACACCGCCGAGCGGATGGGGATCTGCCTGGGACGACCGGCGGAGGTGTGGAACCGGGACTGAACCGAGGAGGGGCTGGCTACCAGCTGCGCTCCAGGGTGACCAGCCATTCCCGGGGGGCGGAGAGGTTCCGTTCGATGTCGGTGTAAGCGTACTGGGTCAGGTTGTTCCCCTGGATGACCAGGCGCAGACCGGCCACCGAGAGCGCCAGGCGGCCGTCGAGCCGCCGCTGCGGCACCCTCCGGTCGTAGGGGTAGAGCTGGACCCGGTCGACCGTGGCTCCGTACCTCCAGTCCGCACCCAGAGTCCAGAATCCTCCCGTGACCTCCACCGTGACCGTTCCCTGCCGGGGACGCCGATAGGCCAGCGGCTGGTCATCCTCGAGGTCACGGGCCGATAGCCAGGTGTGCGACCAGCCCCCCCGCAGCCAACCCCCCGGGGCCGCGCCCTGAAGGGCCAGCTCGGCCCCCTGCAGTCGCGCCCGGCGCAGGTTCTGGAACTGGATGTCGCCATCCACAGGACGGAGGACCGGTTCGATCATCGACGACCAGCGACCGGTGAAAAGATTGACTTCCACGCCCAGGAAGGGGAGTGGGTTCCAGACCGCGCCCGACTCCAGGGTCCAGGCGGTCTCCGGTTCCAGACCGGTGTTGGGCACCACCTGGAACCCGGAGGTGGCCGTGTGGACGAAGGTCTCGGCCACCGAGGGAGCGCGGAAACCCCGGCCGACCGCCAGGCGGAGCACCAGGTCCGGGGCGGGATCGGCGATCAGGGCGAGCCGGGGACTGACCACCAGATGCCGCGCCAGGCCGGCCGCCTGGTGGTAATCGAGACGGGTCCCCGCACTCAGGCGCAGCTTCCCGGCCAGCCGCCGCTCGTGCTGGAGGAAGACCGCTCCCTCCCGGACCGACCGGGCCCCGTACATCTCCGCCTCCACGTCGATCAGGGCGGCCATACCCCCCAGGGTGAGCGTACCCCCCTGCCAGGTGGCCACCCGCTGGACGTCCACCCCCCCCTGCAGCACCCCCGCCCCTTCCCGGTTGTCGTGGAGGTGGTTGCGCCAGCGCACCCCGGTCAGATACGGCTGTACCTGCAGGAAGGAGTCGGGGCCGTGGAGCCGGCGCCACGAGGTGGTGAGGGTGAGCTTGTCGGACCGCACCCAGTCCCCCCGGGAATCACCGGCGACTTCATAGGGATCCTCGGGGGAGGTCCATTCGAAGAAGTTGCCGTGGTCGTGGAGGGCCACGGTCAGGGCTCCCTCCCAGCGGTCCCGTCCTTCCCGGGGGCCTTCCAGTTTGGTGAAGAGAAAAGTGTTCCGGTTCCAGCCGTTCTGCCGGAACCCGTCGCTCCGCATCAGGCCGGCGCTGACCAGCAGACCCAGTCCGCCCAGCGGGCGGATCAGCGTGAACTCGCCGCCCCGGGAGAAACGGCGTCCCTCGTCCCAGACGTACTCATCGAACCAGGGGGGATCCCAGCACCCAGCCCGGAGCCGCAACGAGGTCGACGGACCGGTCTGGGCCGAGCGGGTGATGATGTTCACCACCCCGCCCATGGCCGCCGAGCCGTAGAGTGAACTGCTGGCTCCCTTGATCACTTCGACCCGCTCGACCACTTCCGCGGGGAGGGCGTCCCAGCGGACATTGCCGGTGTCTCCTCCGATCACCGGTACCCCGTCCTGCAGCACCAGCACCCGGCCCCCCACCCCCCGGGCGTACCCGGTGGAGCCGCGGATACCGATCTGATCGTCCATCATGGTGACGCCCGGTAACAGGGGGAGCACGGTATCGAGCTGACGGGCGGCCCGCAGGGCGATCTGGTGGGACGGGAGCACGCTCACCGCGGCGGCGGCCTCCTTGGCGCGCTGCTCCAGTCGTCCGGCGGTGACCACCACATCGGGGAGTTCGATGGGCGCGATGTGAAGCTCGAAGAGCACTTCCACGGTCGCCCCGGGCGCCAGGTGGAGCTCCCGGACCTCGCTCCGGTACCCCATCACGGAGACCCGCAGGCGGTAGTCCCCGGGCTCCACCCCGGGGATGCGGAAGCGACCGTCGCGGTCGGTGATCCCACCCAGCAGGGTCCCCTCCAGAATCAGGTTGGCCACCGGGAGCGGCCGGCCGCTGGCGGCCTCGCGCACATCTCCCATGATGACGGCGGGCTGGGCGAGCACAACAATCGGTGCCCCGGCCAGCAGCAGGAACAGGATCCCCCCAAGAGCTCGGCGGAGGGCCGGAGTACTCATGGCCTTTCCTTGACTGGTGGGGAAGCCGGCGGTACCGAACCGAAGTCGGCCTCCAGATCGATGACGACCCCCGAGCCCTCGGTGATCTCCACCACCCCGTTCCGGCCGGGATCGCCAGGATCGGGGTAGACCCCCAGCTCGACCCAGGACGTCAGGTCGAAGATGCTCCCGCCGGCGCCGATCCAGGCCACCACCAGGTACCCATACCGGCCGGGGGGGGGCACGAGCAGGTAGTCCGCCGTCGGAAGCTGGTCGGAGGTGATGGTCTGCCAGGTGGTGGGATAGACGAGGTCCTGCTCGGTCGGTTCCCGTTCGAAGAGGGCGACGGCCACCACCTGGGTGTCGGCCGGCCAGGTTCCCTGGAAGGTGATGGTACCGGAGAGGGTCGTGACACCGGGTGGACCGAGGCCGTGTCCGCAGGCGGATGGGACGGCGGCCAGGAGGACCAACGAGGCGAGCCGGATCCCGGATCCGATCGGGCTTCCGCGGTGGACCGTGGGCGTGGGGACCCCCCTATTTGATGGCGAGATAGGCGGTGAGCTGGAACTCACTCATCAGGAGATCACGCCCCGAGGTGTTGCCGCCCATGTACGCGAACTTGTACCGCCCCTCGACCATCAGCCGAGTTTTCTCACTCAGCTGGGCGATGGCCCGGGCGATGTGGAGCTGCATCCCGATACCCAGATGCTGGAACGGGTCGTTAAGAAATCGGACACTCCGAACCGTCATCGAGGCAGGCTGGGTCGGGTCGTGCTCGATCAGGTGGTAGCCCAGACCGGCGCCCAGCAGCGTCTTCCGGTCGTCGAGGGAACGCACCAGGTTGAGCATGATCGAGAAGCCGCGCTGCCCGATCTGGGAGACCGTGTGGAGCGAGACGAGGTCGATCGGGTAGGGGTCGTTATAGATCCCCTGGGTGGAGGCGAAGTTCCCCTCCAGTTCCGGGACCAGGAAGAAGGACGCCTTGGGCCCGAGTGGGATCATCACGGCGCCCCGCAGGTGCACGATGGGAAAGGGGGCGTCCAGCTCAGGCCAGCGTTCACTGGTATAATCGCCCAGGTTGATGACGGTCGCCCCGATGCCCAGATGCCACTGAACCGGCTGTCCGGCCTGCCTCTGGCTGAAGCGCGGGGTGAACTGGGCCTGCGCGGGCACGGCAAGGAGCAGGACGATCGCCGCCGCCGCCAGGGAGATCAGGGTTCGGCGCAGGGACATGCAGGCTCCTTCATTCACTGTTTCCGCTCGACGCTCACCAGCTGGTTGTGTTCGAATACGAGGTCGACCCGGCCGTAGTTGCGGGTCTTGGTGTAATACCATCGCTCGGAGAGTTCCCCCAGGCCGCTGATGGAGTCGGGGGCTCCGAGAGTGGCGCGCACGATCTCCCGCGTCATCCCCTCGGCCACCAGTTCCTCGTCCATCAGGCGGCCTATCTCCGCCTCGTACTGACGACGTTGCTCGACCGCTTTCTGTTCAGTGTGGATCTGGTAGCGGCTCCAGCCGGCCAGACCGACCGCACCGACCGCCACGATCCCCAGCGTGATGAGGACGGCCCGGACGACTCTCTTCTCGATGGGGTCGAGGCGCACGTTCATCTCCCTTTTGTGTCACCGGCCCGGCCGGTTCGTCCTGCCTGCTTCTCTTGGACACCATGGGGGAGTCCCGACCTGCCGTCGGCCGGCCGGCGGCGGGGGGGCATAACCCGCTTCTTCTGCCGGTTCCGGATAGGTTTTCCCATGTGCACCTCGGCCGGGCCGGAGCCGGCGGGCACCGCCGGCCCGGGAGCATTGTAGGTCCTGGCGCCGGATCAGGCCAGCAGGGAGAGCCGGCCGCCGGGGGGGAAGGTGCCGGTGACCTCCAGACCGAAATCCTCATAGAGCCGGTGGGGCAGCCCCATGTCGGTGAGGATCAACCGCCCGACCATCTTGCGGGCCGCCGGTGTCAGGAGCCCCTGCTTGGGCAGGGCCAGAGTCATGGTAGTGTGGGCCTTGATGCAGCGCGGGGCCCGTTCCCCGGTCGTGGCGTCCAGACCGGAGGGTACCTCCAGTGACAGGATGGGAGCGCCGGCACCGGTCATCCAGCGGATGATCTCACCGGTGGATTCATCGATGGGCCCGGCTTCGCAGTAACCCGCCAGGGCGTCGATGAGCAGGGAGGGGTGGACCTCACCCGTCAGGCCGGTCTCCCCGGCGGCCGGACCGATCTGCCGGATCGGCAGTTCCATCTTCTCCAGGGTGCGCAGGCGATCGCGGCCCAGGTCGGTCAACCGATCGGCCGGGCAGGCCAGGGCGACGTGGGGGTCGAGTCCGCGGTTGGCCAGGTGACGGGCGGCCACCAGTCCGGTCACCCCGCAGTCCTCGGGGCCGACCACCAGCAGGATGTGACGCAGGGGTTCGGAACGGTCGGGCAGGCCGAGGATCTCACCGGTCAGAGAGGCCAGCCGAGCACCCACCAGTTCCGTTATCTCCTCCAGGGAGATACCGTACTCCTTGACCGCCGCTTCCACGAGCCGGCGCATCTCCTCGGCCGTGATGACCGGGAATCCGTGCAGGTCGATCCGTTCACTCATCATCTGATCCAGGCGGGTCTGAGAGGCCGCCGCGCGAGGACGCCCCATCGCCCTCGTCGCGCTGCCCGGGGTAACCTCGGACTTGCCCGGGCGCCCCGGAATGTGTTGAATCCGGAGGAGACCCGTCAAGGAGAACCCCCTGGCGCCGTATCGTCCGGCGAAAGGAGCGGGCGTGGCCACATCCATGCGGGCGGCCTGTGCCGCAGGCCTGCTGACCCTCCTGGTCCAGTCCGGATCCGAGCTGCCGCTGGAGACCGCCCGGCTGCCGGTCGGGACCTGGATCTACACCTTCATCGCCCAGGGTCGGGAGGCGGGGGAGATGACCAGCGTCATCACCAGCAACCAGGGGGTGCTGGTCTCCTCGAGCCGCATGAGCGCCGGGGGGTTCCTCCAGGAGGGGGAACTGACGGTCCGCCAGAGGGACCTGCGCCCGATCGCCTCCCGCACCCGGATCGCGGCGGGGACCGATCGCGCCTTCGAGGCGGCCCTCCGCTACCGGACGGTGGGCGACAGCCTGGAAGTGCGCCGGGCGGTGACCCGCCAGGACCTGAACCAGGGCTCTCCTCTGCCTCCGGAGGCGGTCTGGCGGGTCGTCGCGGCGGGGACTTTCGATGTGCAGACGGTCGACCTGCTGATCTGCTCCCTGCCGCTGGCGGAAGGTGCGCAATGGCGTGTCCGGGTGGTCGATCCGACCACCGAACAGGTGGGCACCGTGCAGATCCGGGTGGAGGGTACCCACCAGCTCGAGACGGCGGCCGGAACCTTCACGGTCCACCGGGTGGTGGTGACCGGTGGGGCGGTCGAGACGCGCTACGACGTCGACGTGCCCACCCGGGAGCTCATCGCCCAATACATCCCCGAACAGGGGATCGAGATCATCCTGAAGGCGCGGCTGCCCTGATCAGCCGGGGGGGGGCCGGCGCGGAGCCCCCGCCGCATCCTCCAGCTCGCGCAGGCCCTCGGGGCGGCCCAGGGCGATGAGCACGTCCCCCTCCCCGATGACCGTGTCGGAGGGGGGATTGAAGAGCGTCTTCTCATCCGCCCGGTTGACCGCCACTACGATGAGCCCCATCCGACTCCGGATCTCCGAATCGCGTAGCACTACGCCTACCAGCCGGCTCCCGGCCCGCACCCGGACCTCTTCGAGCTGCAGTTCCAGACTCTCGCGCAGGGTGGCCAGTTCGACCAGTTCGACCACCGCCGGGCGCAGGATGTAGTGGGCGATCCGCATGGCCCCGATCTGGGTCGGGGCGACCACCCGGTCCGCCCCGGCGCGGCGCAGCTTCGCCTCGCTCCGTTCATCGAAGGCACGGACCACGATGAAGAGCCCGGGATTCATCTCCCGGGCCGTCAGGGTGATGAAGAGGTTCTCGGCATCCGAGGCCACAGTGGTGACCAGCCCCTTCGCCCGGCGCACCCCGGCCCTCTCCAGGACCTCCTCGACTGTGGCGTCGCCGGCCAGGTAGAGATGCTCGGTGGTGGCCAGTCGCTGGAGCTTCGGCTCGGCCTTCTCCACGATCACGAAAGGGATGCCGGCTCTCTGGAGCTGCTGGGCCACCACGCTCCCCATGCGACCGAAACCGCACAGCACATAATGATTGTCCAGGGCCCGGATCTGCCGTTCCAATTGCCGCCTCCCCAGGATGAGCCGGACCTGCCCCTCCAGCAGGAGCTGGGCGATCCGGAAGACCGTGAAGCTCATCACTCCCACGCCCAGGATGATGAGCACGATCGTGAAGACCTCGCCGGCCGGGTGGAGTGGAGCGACCTCTTCGAAGCCCACCGTGGCCAGCGTGATGACCGTCATGTAGAGGCTGTCGAGGAAGGGCCAGCCTTCGACCAGCATGTAGCCCGTCGTACCCCCCGCCAGGAGCAGCAGGATGAGCAGGAGGAGGTAGCGGAGCTGGCGGAAGGGATGCACGGCGGGTCGTCTCCGCTACGTTCAGTCGGTGGCGTCCACCGGTCCCGGAGCCGGCCGGATCCGCGGCGGACGGGAACGGGCTCGCTCATCGAGCCAACCCCCCAGCGGCAGCAGGCCGACGGCGGCGACCACCCCCCAGATCACATCGAGCAGGGTCTGCTGCCAGAGGGTCCGGCTGAGCGTCTCGGCCGTGCGCAGCCGTTCCAGTTCCTCCAGGCTTCGGCGGTAGTGCTGCCGCAGCCGGGCCCCCGCCTCGGTCTGCACCCCCAGGGCGTCGAGGGTGTCAACCAGCGACTCCAGGAGGGCGATGCCCTCCTGCTCACGCCGGTAGCGCTCGTTGATCGTACCGGTGGAGGGATCGGTGACCGATGACGGCCGCTCCCGGAGCGCCCGCTGGCCGAATGCGTTGGAGGCGTAGTTGATCCCCAGGAATCCGATCAGGACCAGGGCGAGGGCCGTCAGACGGTAGCGCATCGGGATCACCTCCCGTTCAGATTCCCGCTTCCGGTTGCGGGTCCGCGGTCGCCGGTGCCGGGAGCGGTCCGGCCTTCGCCGTCAGAGCGGCCACCAGCTCGGCATCGGCGGGGGGGAAGGGGTAGAGATGGAGTTCCGCGGGTTGCACCCAGGCCACCGCGGCGCAACCGAGCGGCCGGGCCTGCCCCGCCACGGGCCGGCAGTGGAAGAAGTGCAGATGGACGGTCCGGTCGGGGTAGTGGTGGACGATCTCCCGTTCGCGGGAGAGGACACGGATGCACAGGCCGGTCTCTTCCTCGACCTCCCGGACCAGGCATTCCTCCAGGGACTCCCCGGGATCCTGCTTCCCCCCCGGGAACTCCCAGAGTCCTTCCAGGTGGGTGCCGCGGGGCCGCTGGGTGATGAGCAGACGATCTTCGTCGTGGATCAGTCCGGCCGTCACCTGGATGACGGCCACTTCACCCGATCCGGTCACCGGAGTGCTTCCCGGTCACGGAGGAGAGTGACGACGGCCGATTTAGCCACCCCGTAGGCGGGCTCCGCGGTCCAGGTCTGATGGGTGATCGTGATGCCGTCGGGCCGTCGTTCCACCAGTCCCCAGATCCCGTCCGGACTCTGCTCGACCATCAGATCGAGCTCGGGCAGACCGTTCTTCAGGACGGCGAACTGATAGCGCCGGGTGTTCCCCCCCGAGAGCGCGAAGCGGAAGGCCCGCACCTCCCAGGCCGCCACTTCGAAGGTCTCGACCCGCATGTCGGCGCGGACCGAGAGCGGGCTGCCCGGTGGGAGTCCGGGCGCCTCGTGGATGCGGCGGACGCATCCGGAGAGCAGCAGCAACAGCAGGGCTGGGATCAGGACACGAGGGCTCATCACGGGATCCTCCGGACGAGGCCGCCTGGAAGGGCGCTCGACATCAGGTCTTCCTTTCGGGAGCGGCGGGAACTCCGACCGTTCGGAGTCGTCCCCAGTCTCGCTGGGGTGGTCCACCCTGTCAAGGATTGACACGTCTCGACCGGTCGGACTAGTGTCCCCGTACGCAGACGCCCTGCCGCAAGGAGAGACGATGTACGCCGGTATCCTCACCCGCTCCGCCACCCTCCCGCTGACCCGGTCCCGATCTTTGCGGATCGCCTTCTGGGTGAGCGCCTTCACCCTGGCCACCGCGCTGAGCGCCCAGGTCCGCATCCCGCTCCCCTTCACCCCGGTCCCGATGACGCTCCAGACTTTCTTCGTACTCCTCTCCGGACTGTTGCTGGGGCCGTGGGCCCTCCTCGCCCAGGGACTCTACCTGCTCGGGGGGGCCGCCGGCCTCCCTGTCTTCACCGCCGGAGGGGCCGGGTTGAGCCACCTGACCGGGGCCACCACCGGCTACCTGCTCGCCTTCCCGCTGGCCGGGTTGCTCTGCGGCCTGATCGACCCCCGGTCCGGCCGGTTGGGAACCGGACTGGTCACCCTGGGAGCGGCCCTCTTCATCCTGGTGCTGGGGACCGCCTGGCTCGCCGCCCTCACCCACACCCCGCTGGCCGGGGCCGCCCGGCTCGGTTTCTGGCCCTTCCTGGCCGGGGATGTGTTGAAGGCCGCCGCCGCCGCCGGTCTCGGCCGGCGGATCGGCCGGCGCCTCTGATCCGCGGCCGGGCCGCGATGCGGGGCGCCACCGCACTCCTGGTCGGCCTCTCCCTGGCCGTCCCCGCCGCCGCCCAGCAGGTCCGTTCCCGGGGTGCATGGCGGGGGCCGGACGGACTCCCCCACGTCGACCCCGCGCGTCTGGAAGCCTCCCTGGTCACCCTTGGTTCGATCGGTCGCGATCCCGCCACCGGCGGCCTCATGCGGACCGCCTTCTCGGCGGCCGATCGGGAGGCCCGCCGCTGGCTGACCGCCCGCCTGAAGGAGGCCGGGCTCGCCGTCCGGCTCGACCCGGCGGGCAACATCATCGGACGCCTGGAGGGGAGCGAGCCGGGCCGGGCCGCCCTGGTCATGGGCTCGCACATCGACACCGTCCCGCAGGGGGGGCATTTCGACGGCGCGGTCGGGGTGCTCACCGCCCTGGAAGTGGTCGCAGCGCTCCGTGACCTCGGCGTGCGCCTCCGCCACCCGGTCGAAGTGGTCTCCTTCAGCGATGAAGAGGGGGGCCTGCTGGGCAGCCGCGCCTGGGCCGGTACGCTGACCGAGGCCGATGAGGACCGCCGCTACGGCGAGCTCTCCCTGGCCGGCGCCCTGCGCGCGCTCGGACTCGACCCCGACCGGCTGGCCGAGGCGCGCCGCTCCCCGGAGGAGATCGCGGCCTACCTGGAGGTGCATATCGAACAGGGCCGACGGCTCGAACGTGAAGGGCTGCGGCTCGGGGTGGTCGAGGGTATCGTGGCCCTCGACGAGTACGAGATCACCGTGACGGGTCAGGCTAACCACGCCGGCACCACCCGCATGAACGACCGTTCCGACCCGATGGCCGCGGCGGCCCGGATGATCGTCGACCTGCGGGAGCAGGTGCGGCTGCTGGGAGGGGACCTGGTGGCCACGGTCGGGCGGATCGAGGCGGCGCCGGGGGCGCCCAACGTCATCCCCGCCCGGGTGGTCTTCACCCTCGATATCCGCGATCCCAGCCGGATCCTGCTCGACTCCGCGGTGGCCGGGCTGCAGGAACGGTTCGCCCTCCTGGCCGCCGAGGAAGGGACCACCGTGGGCTGGCGCACCCTCACCAGCATCCCCCCCGCCCCGGCCGATCCGGCCATCCTGGCTACGCTCCGGGAGTCGGTCGAAGCCTACGGCTACTCCTACGTGGTGATGCCCTCCGGCGCGGGTCACGACGCCCAGTCGGTGGCCCGGCTGGCGCCCATGGGTATGCTCTTCGTGCCCAGCCTGGGTGGGATCAGTCACGCCCCGGCCGAAGCCACCCGCTTCGAGGATATTGCGGCCGGCGGCGACGTGCTGCTGCAGACGCTCCTGCTGCTCGACGGGCGGCTCCGGTGAAGCGGCGCATCGCTCTGGCCCTCTCCGGCGGCTCCGCCTACGGCTCCGCTCATCTCGGGGTACTGGCCGTCCTCGAGGATGCCGAGATCGAGGTGGCCGGCATCGCCGGCACCAGCGTGGGTGCCCTGATCGGGGCCCTCTACGCCTACGGAGTCCCCCTGCCCGAACTGCTCCGGCTGGCCCGGGGCGTCTCCTGGACCGAGATCACCCGGCCGGTCCGTCCCCGGCTCGGCCTGCTTTCGCTGGGCAAGCTGCGCGAATGGCTGCGGGAACGGATCGGCGAGGTGGACCTGCGGGACGCCCCCATCCCGCTGCGGATCGTGGCGACCGACCTGGCCGCGGGGGAGGCGGTGGTCTTCGAAGAGGGCCCGGCCGACGAGGCGGTGGCCGCTTCCTGTGCGGTGCCGGGTATCTTCGAGCCCCTGCTGCGGGAGGGCCGGCTGCTGGTGGACGGCGGGCTGGTCGACAACCTGCCGGTGCGGCTGGCCCGGAGCCTGGGCGTGGGCCCGGTGGTCGCCTCCGACCTGCTCGCCCCCGGCAGCCATCCCATGCCCGGCAACCTGCTCGAAGTGGTGCTGCGCGCCACCAACATGATGGTGGGCGCCAGCTCCGCCCCACAGCGGGAGATGGCCGACGTGCTGGTCTCCCCCCAGCTCTCGGCCTACAGCACGGCCGACCTCACCCAGTCGGTGGAGCTGATCCGGGCCGGGCGCCAGGCCGCCCGGCGCGCCCTCCAGGCCGCCGGCTGGATCTGAGTCCGGACCGGCCGCCTGCTCCCCGGTCGCCCGCTCCCCCCTCTGAATCTCTACCCGGCCACGGCCTTCTTCCCCCCCACCAAGACCGCCATGAACGCCAGCCCCAGCCCCAGCAGCACCACGATCACCGGCCCGCAGGGGGTGTTGAGCAGGTAGGAGAGCGCCAGCCCGAGCACGCTCGCCACCAGCGCCACCCCCCACCCCAGGAGCATCTGGGTCCGGAAGGAAGTACTGACCAGGAAGGCGATGGAGGTCGGCACCACCAGGAAGGAGAAGACCATCAGGATCCCGGCCACCCGCACGCTCATCACGATCACGATCCCGAAGGTGAAGTAGAAGAGGAAGTCCCACCACCGGTCCCTCGAGGTGAAGATCCCTTCCCGGTAGCGGTCGGTGAGGCCGATGAAACGGTCTCGGAAGATGCGGTGGAAGAGCCCCACCGCGGCGTAGATGAGCGCGATCTGGAGAATGGTCTCCCAGCGCACCCAGAGCACCGCCCCGGTGAGCATCTCCTTGATGTGTTCGGCCCCGCCGGCCGCCCGGTCGGCCACCAGGATCGAGGCGGCCGTGGCCACCACGTAGACGATCCCGATGATCGCCTCCTGGGGCACCCGCTGGTTCCGCATGCGGGAGACGGCGAAGAGGGCCGCCCCCAGCATTACGAAGCCGAGCGAGAAGAGGAAGGAAGCGGTCCCCTCCGCCGGCAGGTTGATGATGAAGGCGACCGTGGCGCCCAGCGCGGCGATCTGGGCCAGGGCCAGGTCCACGAAGATCACCTCCCGCCTCAGGATGTGGATGCCCAGGTAGACGTGGATGAGGGCGATGAGCAGGGTCGCCGCCAGCGGCGCGGCCAGGAAAGCCATTATCTCGAGCATGTTGCGTCTCCTCGGTTCCGACCGGTTCGGTTCTAGCGCGCCCCTGACTCGGCCACGGCCCGGGCGATCTCGGTGATCCAGTGGTCGTAGAGTTTAAAGATGTCGTCGATCCCCGGCTCCCCCTTGACCGAGAGGGGGAGGAAGAGGACCTTCACCGCCGTGCGTTCCCCGATCTTGTTGGGGGTGTTCTTCTCAAAGTAGTTGGCCACCATCAGAAGCCGGATGTTGTACTGCGCGATCTCGTCGATGATCTCCTTGACGTGGCGGGCCGATGGGGGAATGCCCGGTTTGGGCTCGACGTAATCGACGACCTCCAGCCCGAAGTCGCGGGCGAAGTAGTTCCAGTTCTTGTGGTAGGCGATGACCTGGGTCCCCCGGAAGGGGAGTGCGCGCGCCATCCAGCCGCCCAGGCGGTCGCGCAGCGGCCGGCCTTCCACCACAGTAGCGTCGAGGTAGTCGAACAGCGTCTCGTTGCGGGTGCGGGTGCACAGCTCGTCCCCCCCCACCAGGGTCACCAGTTCGGGTCCGAAGAGCGCCTCGTCGATCCGCGTGATAAAGCGTTGATAGCGCTCCTGGTAGTAGTCGGCCCCCCCGGGATCGATCCGCTGCAGCCCGTCGCGGATGCTGGCCGCCACCGCCCGCATCTCGACCGGACTGGTGTGGAAGTGGGGGTTGCCGTAGACGTGGATCTCCCCCGCGGAGCGGTCGAAGCTCCCCTGCGGGACGTCCAGCAGGCTCACCCCGCCGGCCACGGCCACGTAGCCGTTCTCCCCCTCCATGATCTTCCGGTTGCCCGACTTGTCGATCAGGACGGGCGCCCACATCTCCAGGTCGAGCCCGGTGTTCACGAACATGTCGGCCTCCCTCAGCAGCAGGGCAAAGCTCGGCTTGGGCATGACGAAGTGGGGGTCCTGGTTGCCGGCGGCGATGTGGCTGGCCGTCACCCGATCCCCGCCGATCTCGGCGGTCACCGAGGCGAAGTCGGGGAGCGAACACACGACCTTCAGGGGCTCCTGTGCCCGCCCGGGAAGCGGCAGGCCGAGGAGCAGCAGCACGGGGAGCAGCATTCCGATTCTTCTCATGGTCGGGTCCTCCTCGGACCGGTCCCTTCCGGATTCCGGTCCATGAAAGTCGCGCGTCTCAGTAGACCTCATGCTTGTGCGGTCCCATCGACCAGACGGTCTGGAAGGTCAGGCGGGTCTGCCCTCCCTCCCAGGAAGGTTCCAGGCGGGCCAGCTGCAGCCGGAAGAAGACGAACTCGCTCTGCCAGCCGGTCAGGTCGAGGGCCACCCCCCGCTCGAACCGCCCCGGGTCGTCGGGCATCTCCACGTAGTCCCCCCGCAGCCCGAGCCACCAGCGCACGCCCAGACGGTCCTGGACGTAGAGGTAGCCCCCCCGGCTGTTCAGGGTCCCGGTCGGGCTCTGCCGGCGCCCGGCGAAGAACTCGGAACGCAGCTCGACGGTGCGGTAGCCCCCCCGGCCGATCGGCACCCACTTGTAGGTCAGATCGAGGGCGGCCAGATCGTTCCGATACAATCCGTCCGGGTCGGCCTTCCCCCGGGCAGCGCTCAGGCCGAGTTCCAGGTAGGCGCTGGGGGTCAGGTCCCAGTAGTTCTTGAAGTGGCCGATCACGATCCCCGACTCCGCACCCTCACCCGCGAAACTCGGGCCGGACCGGCCGTTGACATACTCGATGTTCAGCTCGTTCACATGGGCCAGGAACGAGCCGAGCAGCCAGTTCCCCCCCACCCCGGTACCGGCCAGGGGGTTCGCCCCGAAGTAGTGCTCGAGCACCCGGGGACGGTCCACCTGGGGGAGCCCGTGTTCGTGCCAGCGGTTGAGCAGGCCGAACTGGGCGCGGAAGATCCCCGCCTTCACGTTCATGTTGTGGGGGAGGTTGACCCACTGCATGTAGGCCTCGTCGATGGTGAAGTGCCCGTCACCGGGGATGTCGATGAAGAACTTGCCGCGGGTGAACGGGTCCAGCGGGGCCAGGATGTGGAACTCGGCGGCCCGCAGGGCGAAGCCGTTCTGGTCGGTTAGGGCCGAAGGCCCCTGGGCTATCCAGGTGCCCAACAGGTCGCCGGTGACGCTGATCTCCGGGTTGAGCATCGAGAGCTGTCGCTGCCCCCCCCGGGTCCCCTGGGCCCGGGCGCTCCCGGCGGCCGGGCCGAGCAGCAGGACAACGGCCAGCAGGCAGGAAGGTATCGTTCGCATACCCCGCTCCTCACGGTCTCGAATGGTGACACCCCTCCTCCCCCGGGTTCACCTCACCCGGAGGGGGAGTGTGGCGTCGCGATGTCCCTACGCTTCGTTCGCGGGTGTCAGACCGGGGAGGGGGGGGCTCGGGGTACCCGGATGGAGGGGAGCCGGATCTGCGCCAGCAGCTGGCTCTCCCCCACCGGCACCGGGGGGAGGGTCGGGATAGGTCGGGGGACCGGGCAGATCATCCCCGGATCGCCCGCCGTGTCCTGGACGACCTGCTGCCAGATGCAGGCGGGGCAGTTCGGGTCGCGGAGGGAGCTCGGGTCCTCGTGACGATGGAAGAGGTCGCTGGCCACGCTGGCGAACAGGTAGGGGCCCGCCAGCAGCAGGATGAGGAAGGACTTCTTGCGGATCCCGGACAGCGACATCGGAGCGTGTCTCCGCTGGGGACCGGATGGGCTGTATCAGCTTACCCGCGGCCTCCGACAGGGGCAAGCGTAATGATGGGTCAGCGCGCTCCCGGCGGGCGGGCAGCCGGGAGCAGCCGCATCCTCCGTTCGACCGCCGCCTCGACCTCCCGGCGGGAGGTGGGGGCGGGACGGAGCCGGCCGGCCAGCCAGTCATCGATCTGGTCGTCGTAGTGAGGGGAGAGGAAGTGGGCCTCGTTGCCGGTGGGGAGGATCGTCCAGGCCCGTACCTCGGGACCGAGTTCCACCACCTGCCGCCAGGAGGCCGCCGCGGTCACCTCGAACGGGTCGTTGAGGGTGTAGAGGGCCCGCCGCAAGGTGTCGCGGTCCCCGGCCAGCCCGAAGGGCCCCCGGTCGAGCAGCGGACTGAGGGGGGCGAAGCGCCCGGCGGGGTGCCGGAAGGTGATGGTGTGGACCCGATCCCAGCGCCAGCCGGCGGGATCGCTCCCCCAGCGGCCGGTGACCTCACGCCAGCACAGCTCCCACAACCGCTCCACGACCTCTCCCCGCCCCTCCCGCGCCGAAGTGCGCACATCATCCCACCAGGGGGTATCGGCCGTCTCCAGGAGGCGCCGGGCGACCGGGTAGACGCCGTCGTAGAACTCCAGGGCCGACAGGTAATCGGCCAGCAGCGCCGGACCGAGCTCGTCCTCCAGCACGGCCGGCAGCAGCCCGGCCAGGAAACACTCGTAGAGCAGGGTGGGGCCGCTCCCCTCGATCCGGCCCGCCCAGCCGGTCAACACCTCGAGGGCGCGGGCCGTGTACGGTCCCCGGGAGGGGAGGGTGGCCAGCTGCGCGACCAGCCCGGCCGCGTTGGGGGAAACCAGGTCGAGCTGCAACCGGGCGAAGTCCTCCGGAGTGTGCCTCCGGGAGGCCGAGAGGGCCTCCCGCAGGCGCTGAGCCCGGGCCGGGTCGGACCACCAGCGGCCCAGGAAAGCGCCGGCCGCGCTCGGGGGGGGCCGGTCGTTGGCGCTCACCAGCAGGCCGTCGGACGGGTCCCGCACGGCCGGCAGTTCCTCGAAGGGGACCAGCCCTTCCCACTCGTGTTCCCCCGTCCAGCCTTCGAGGGGTCGCGAACCGTCCCAGCCCCGGCGAAGAGGTACCGCCCCGGTGAACTGGTAGTGCAGGGTCCCGCTGGTGTCGGCCAGGATGATGTTCTGCCCGGGGGAGGTGAAGTGGCGCATCGCTGCCAGGGCCCCTTCCAGGTCGCGGGCGTCCAGGAGCCGGTCGAGGGCAAGCAGGGCGGAGTCGCTCTCCAGGGCGGCCCAGCGCAGGGCCACCCGCCGGCCGGCGGGAGGCTCGGCGGCGGCCACATCGTCCGGGGCCGGTCCCTGGTCCGCCCCGGCGGCCCGATCCTTGAAGTCGAGCAGTCCGCGGAGCACCCCGTCGATGAGCGGTCCATGCCGGGTGTGCTCCACCCTCAGCGTCTCCGGCCGGCGGCCGCGCACCCGGATCGTCTCCGTGCGTACCTCCAGCGGCCACCATGCTCCTTCGAAGAGGTAGCGGTCGGGATCTTCGGGAACGGTCTGCTCCAGGTAGAGGTCCTGGTCGTCGGCCATAGTGTTGGTGAACGCCCAGGCGAAGACGGGGGTGCGGCCCAGGACCACTCCGGGCACCCCGGGCAGACTCACCCCGACCAGGTCCCAGTCGGGGAGATGGAGCCCCACGGCCGACCAGAGGGAGGGCATCTGGACCCCCAGGTGGGGGTCGTTGGCCAGCAGCGTCCGCCCCCCCGCCGAGCGGGCGGGGGCGACCGCCCAGGCGTTGCTCCCCGCACCGGCCGTACCGGGAGCCAGGGTCTGTGCCAGTACCCCGATCCCGGCCGCGAGCCCGGCCCAGAGGTCGGCCTCTTCCCCCGCCCCGCTGCTTCCCGGGCGGCCCGCCGGCGGGATCGGGTCGGGCCGGAGCAGGGCGGTCTGCTCCTCTCCGTAGCGGGCTTCGAGCGCGGCGAAGACCGCTTCCTGCTGCCAGTTCGAGGCCAGCGTGAAGGCGATCAGGTCGAGCAGGGCGACCGAGTCCTCAAGCGTCCACGGCTCGGGGTGCCGGCCGAGCAGCACCAGTTCGGGGGGGAGCCGGCGGTGGGGTCCTTCGAGCCAGGCGTTGACCCCTTCCACATAGGCGCCGAGCCGGACCCGGACCCCTTCCGGCAGCCGGGCGGTCTGCGCCCGGGCTGCTTCCGCCAGGCCGAGGGTGCGCAGCACCCGGTCGAACCCCACTCCGGGAGGACCGACCAGTTCCGCCAGCCGGCCACGGGCGGTCAGCCGGCCCACTTCCATCTGCCAGAACCGGTCGCGGGCGTGCAGCCAGCCCTGGGCGCGCAGGGCGTCCGGCCAGTCCCCGGCCAGCACATGGAAGGTCCCGTCGGTGTCCTGCACGACCTCCACCCCGGCCTCCAGGGGGGCCAGCTGCTCCTCCCGGGGGAGGGGAACGAAACGGAGCCGGTGCGCGTAGACCAACAGGAGGGCCACCACCAGCAGCCCGGCGATGCCGAGCAGATAGAGCCCCGTACCGAGGCGGCGGACCGCCCGGGAGGGCGTCGACGGATCGTCAGGGACCGGGATCGCGGTGGTCTCGGGGTTCGTCATATCTCCGTTCACGGTCGGGTACCGATGGGCCGGCCGCTTGAGGGGCCGGGCCGATGTGACGTAATCTTCGCACCGGGGAGTGGGAGTGTAAATGTCGCTCGGGCCGGTTGCGTCACACCAGTGACCGGAACACGCGGAACCGCACCGAAGGGAGTCCCACGACCGTCATGTCCCGATTCCGACCGATCCCGGTCGTGGGCGCCGCCTTCCTGCTGCTCTCGGCCCCCCTTAGGCTGCCGCTCTCGCCGGCGGGTCCCTCGGTCGCCCGAGCCCAGGTGAGCGCCCTTGCCCCGGGGTTCCACCGCTCGGTCGGGCTGCATCCCCCCCCGCGGGGTTCAGCGGACCGCTGGCCGCTCATGTTCACCTGGAGCCGCAACAAGGTGAACTGGTGGAACCTCGATTGGCGGATCGCCGACCTGCCCTACACTACCCTCTACTACTACCGGGAAGCGGAGCCGGTCGCCCGGATGGCCACCCCGATGATCGTGGCCAGCGACAGCCTCCTGCAGTCGCTCTTCGCCTACGACCTGCAGGAGTTCACCTCCTCCAAGACCATCCCCAAGGTCATCTACACCAGCCATCACACCTTCGAGCAGACGAACACGATCGCCCAGCAGGTCCCTGAAGGGGTACTCGGCTTCACCGAGTTCACCAAGGGACGGGTCGTCTTCCCCTATTCGACCGGCAACGCCGACTTCCGGCACGTGCTCGAGCATGAGAACACGCACATCCACATGATCCACAAGCTCAAGCACGTCTTCAAATCGCGCGGCATATACGACAGCTCGAAGATCCTCCCCACCCTCTGGTTCAGCGAAGGTCTGGCCGAACTGGAGTCGATCGGGCGGGACGGGGCCACCGGCGCCTACCGGCTCGACCGGGAGACCGAGATGTACCTGCGTGACGCGGTGCTGACCGGGAAGATGCCCTCGATCCGGGAGATGCGGCTCTACCCCGACTTCGTCCGGGCGTACAAGTTCGGACACGCCCTCAACCAGTACCTGGTCGCCCGTTCCGGTCCCGACCACTTCCACGAACTGCTCTCCAACTGGCACCATATCTTCGCCAACCGGAACAGTTACGGCATCTGGAAGCGGCGGCCGCTCGATACCTACGATCCCCTCAACCCCGGGGTCTCCTACTTCGATCCTCCCTTTGTGAGGGTGGAGGGGGAGGATGTGCCGGTGGAAGAGGATAGCGGCAGCTGGCGGGCCCGCACCCGGGAGGGTCTGGTGGACACCCTCTCCGGGATCGCGGTCAGCGAACGCATCGCCCATTCCGAGAACATCCAGCTGGACGGCGTCTGGTACCGCGTGGTCTGGGCGGAATCAGGCAAGCCGGGTTTCTACCGGCCGGGGAGCGAGGTGCTCTACAGCTGGGAGGGAGAAACCGCCGAGAAGGTCATGAAGCGGACCCAGCGGGACCGTGAGCGTATCGCCTACAAGCTGCTGTCCTTCGACCGATTGCTGGAGTGGTGGTTCTCGATGAAGATCCCGGCCCTCTCCGAACAGTGGCGCGAGGACATCGCCGCCTACTACGGGCCGTGGCTGGAAGGGCGGACCCGGATGAAGGACCTGAATCCGATCGGGACCGCCGCTCTCGAGATCTACCCCACCCTCTCCCGGGACGGCCGGCTGGTCCTCTACAAGGCCTACCAACGCGACTATGTCTACTCCCTCCTGGTGATGGACCTGGAGACGGGAGAGAAGGTCCAGCTGGCCCGGGAGAACACCCCCGAGGTGGAGAGCATCCACGTGCTGGCCGAGGGGGGGGACATCTGGCCTCTCGGAGGGGGCCGTTACCGGACCCTCTTCACCGCCCAGCGCCGGCACCGCGACGTGATCTACCAGCAGGACCTCCGGCTGGGCGCGGAGGGACGTCTGGAACTGGACGGGGAGCGGCGCCTCGTCTTCGACCCGGCCCCCTCCTCCCTGGTGGGCATCTCAGGGGTGCGTTTCACCGACCGCCCCGACCAGGTCGTCTTCTCGGGCCTGAGCCTGGACGGTACCCAGGACATCTACCTGGCCGACCTGCGTCAGGGGCGCCTGCAACGGCGGCTGACCCATGACCTGGCCAGCGACCGGATGCCGGTCTGGTACCGGGGACGGATCCTCTTCGCCTCCGACCGGGCCAGCCCGGCCACCGACTTCAACTACCACCTCTTCCTGCTCGATCCGGCCGACGGGTCGATGATCCAGTTGAGCGACAGCCCCGGCAACGAGAAGAATCCCTGGGTGAGCCCGGACAACGCACGGGTCTTCTTTGAATCCGACGCCACCGGTGTCTCGAACATCTTCGAGTGGACGGGCACCGGTCTCCCCCGCCAGGTGAGCGATGTGGCCACCGGGGTGTTCACTCCCGCCCTGCTCGCTCCCGACACCCTGCTGGTGGCCGGGTTCGACGACCGTGAGTTCAACCTCTACCGGCTCCCCATCGGCTTCTTCACCGGACCCGCCGCCGGGGAGGTGAATGCCGACCACCCGATCGGAGCCGCTCCCCCCACCCCGAACGGCCTGCTTTGGGTGGAACGGCCCTGGGCCGCCGACCGCCCCTCCGCGGCCGACCAGCTGGCCAAGGGACCGCTGGCAAGCCGGAGCTACGAACCGCGCTTCAGCCTGGACGACTTCTACGCCTCGAGCGAGTTCGGGGGCTACCAGGGCTACAACGCCGCGGTCTTCGGGACTGAGATCCGCTTCAGCGACATCCTGGGGGAGCACATCGTGGGGGCGGCGCTCTGGAACGGTCCGCGGGAGGGGCTGGGTGACCTCTCCTGGATCGCCAGCTACTGGAACCAGCAGACCCGGACCAAGTGGGGAGCCGCCTTCTTCCGTACCAGCGGTATCTACTTCAACCTGGTGCGGCAGGACTTCTACCTGCGGGAGCGCTCCGGGGCCAACTTCCAGCTCAACCACCCTTTCAACCAGTTCAGCGACGTGAACCTGGTTGCGGGGGCGGCCGCCGAACGGCGGCGGCTCGGCACCATCGACGGCAGCGTGGATTTCCGTGAGCTCGAACTGGGGATCGGGTACACCCGGGACGTCTCCTCCTGGGGGCCGCAGGGTCCGCACCGGGGCTGGGTCTTCTCGACCTTCTACGACCATATCCTGGATGTGACCGACCCGTTCGATTTCAACACCTTTACCGCCTACCTGGTGGCCGACGTGCGGGGGTACCTGCCCTTCCACCGCTACGTAGTGGCCGCTGGGCGGCTGGCCGGCGGGCACAGCATCGGCCGGGAGCCGGAGTTCTTCTTCCTGGGCGGCGGATTCTTCCTGCGCGGGTTCTGGAACCTCTACGACCTGTACGGTTCCTCCTACACGCTGGTCAACACCGAGGTGCGCATCCAGCCGCTCGAACTCATGGGGATCAAACCGATCCGGGCCTTCGAGCAGATCGGCTGGCCGGTGCAGCTCGCCCTCTACGCCGAGGCGGCGGGGACCGAGTGGCAGGGAGGCCGGCTGGGGCCGCTCGGTTCGGCCGGAGTGAGTCTGCGGCTGACCCTCATGCTCCCCTTCGTGGTCGAATACGCCTGGTACCGCCGCAACTTCTGGGAGCACGGTCCCCGGGGCCACGAGTTCCTGATCACCCTGATGTTCTGAGATCATCGGGTGGAGGAACCGAGCCCGGGCGAACGCGGCGAAGGAAGAGTACCGGATCTTCGCGCTGGCCCGGCGGTCACAGCCGCCCCTCATGTCCTGAGGCCATCTCAAGGGCCAGCCCGGCAGCCTTCGGGACGGCGGCGGCCACGGCTTCGGTGATCGGTGTTCCCAGCACATCCGCCGTTTCCGAGACCTGGCAGGCCAAGATCCGAATCTCCTTGCCGCACTCTTTCCTGAGATCGAACAGCAGGTTCGAGGTCGGACCCAGGTGACTGGAGTAGTCATCCGCCCGCAGGATGGGGCCCAATTCGTCCAATTCGACCTCGAAGACTTCCCCCGGTCTCCGCCCCTGGTCGACGGCATCCACGATGATGATCTGCCGTGGCTTCTCCCCGTCGATGAAATCGAGCAGGATCTTCCGTACGGAGGTGCCGGCGTCCACCACACAGACATCCGGCGGGATCTCGAGGTTCTCCTCGATATGCCGCGCCACCGCGGGACCGAATCCGTCGTCCCCCAGGAGCGGGTTCCCGCAACCCAGAACAACGGACCGGGCCCCCAGCCAGGGAGGGAAGCCCGGTCCGGTCTCATTCATATGGTCGGTGGCCACGCCGGCGTCTAGTTCGTCAGCGTCGCCACTACGTCACCGTCCGGCCCCACGATCTCGACCTTGACGGCGATCGAGCCGTCCAGCCGGTGCGTGGCGCAGGAGAGGCACGGATCGTAGGCCCGGATCGCCATTTCGATCGTGTTCAGGATCCCCTCATCGTACGTCCCATCCTTGATGAGGGTCCTCGCCGCCTGATTCACGGACATGTTGATCGGCCCGTTGTTATGGGTCGTGCCCACGATCAGGTTCGCATCGGTGACGATCCCGTCCGCATCCGTCTCGTATTCGTGGATCAGGGTGCCGCGCGGAGCCTCGACCGATGCGATACCCCTCGCCGCCCGCGGGGTGACCGGAATACGCGTCTCCTTCGAGGTGATCTCGGGATCGTTGAGGAGCTCGACCATGTGCTCGGCGTTGTGGAGCAACTCGATGAGCCGCGCCCAGTTGTAGAGGAGGGTGAGCTGGGCGGGCCGGCCGAAGGCCTGCCGGAACTCCTCCAACTCCTTCTGGGCCAACGGGGTCGCGATCCGGTCGACGACGTTGATCCTCGCCAGGGTGTTCGTCCGGTAGATCCCCTTCGGATTCTCATAATCGATCGAGAAACCTTCACCCCACGACTTGGCATACGGGAACTTCAGGTAGGACCAGGGCAGCACTTTCTCCTCGATGTAGTCGGCGTAGTCCGCCACCGCGAAGTCCACGAACGAACCGTCCGGTTTCATGAGGCGGAGCTTGCCGTCGTAGAGGTCCATCGATCCGTCTTCCGTGACCGTACCCATGAAACCGGTCTCGATGACCCCGACCGTCTTCACCACGTCAAGGTACTTGGGGAAGATGTCCTGCTTGGCCCACCCGATGGCCCATTTCGAGAACTCCAGGATCTCCTCGGCCAGTCCGAGGGCCTCCTTCCGCTCACCTTCGGTCAGCGGTTTGGAGAACCCTCCGGGTACGGCCGTGACGGGGTGGATGCTTTTGCCCGAGACGATGTTGAGGACCCGGGCGCCTAGGTGGCGCGAGCGCACGACCTTCTTTCCGATTTCCGGATTCGCGGCCGCGATCCCAAAGACGTTCCTCTGCCTGTAATCGGCGGCGGGACCCATGACGAAGTCCGGTCCGGCCAGGAAGAAGAAATGAAGAATGTGCTCCTCGGTAAAGGCGGCGGCATTGCACAGCCTCCGCAGTTTCTCGCCCGCCGGAGGAGGTGTGACGCCGAAGACGGCGTCGTTCGCCTTGGCCGACGCGAGGTGGTGTGACCAGGGGCAGACGCCGCAGATGCTCGTCATGATCCTGGGCAGCTCCTCGACCGGCCGGCCGATGACGAACCGCTCGAAGCCCCTCAACTCGACGATGTGGACCTTGGTGTCGGCCACATTCCCCGAGTCATCGAGATCGATCGTCACCTTGGCGTGGCCCTCGAGTCTCGTCACGGGCGCAATCGTTATCGTCTTGCCCATCTCTTCCTCACCTCCTCACTGTCCGGGTCGCTTGGGGAGCGGTCTCAGCCTGTTCTGCGCCCCGATATAGCGGTTGAGCATCGCTCGTCTGTCTTGGACCTGCTTGGCATCGAGCCCGATCGAGGAGATAGCGCCCATCATATCGACCATGGGATTCGCACCCTTGCGGATCGGACCGAAACAGCCACGGCACGGCATGTAGCCCTTGATGCACCGCGGAACGGGGGTGTCGGTCCCCTCGACCTGGGAAGCACAACCTGCTTTGGTGACGGGACCCAGGCAGAGGTACCCCTGTTCCATCAGGCACCGGGTGTTCTCCCAGGGAGCGCTCTGGTCGAACTGGGGGATATCGAGCGGTCGCTTGAGCCCCCCGTTGCCGGCCTTCTCCTCACGCTTGGTGGGACACTCATCACACACCGAGCGCTCAGGCAGTGCGAACGGCTTGCCTTCCAGCAGGGCAGTGAGTGCGTTCACGATGATGGTCGGGTTGGTGGGACATCCGGGGATATAGACATCCACCTTCACCACCTCATCGATTGCATAGACCCGGTCAAGGAGGGGAGGAAGGTTCTCGGTCGGAGTCGCCGACGGTTCGGTGGTTTTCGAACCCCGGTATACCTTCTCGTAGAGGTCCTCCAATGTCTCCATGTTCGCCAGGGCTGGAATCCCGCCGAAACAGGCACAGGAGCCCAGGGCAATAAGCGTTCCGCACTGCTTCCTCATCTCCTCAGTGACGTGTTTCTCCTTCTCGTTCCGTACGCCGCCCGAGATGATCCCGACGTCGGCCTTCGGAATCTCCATTTCCTTCCCTTCGCCCGTCTGCCCGTAGTACTTATGGTCCATCAGTACCGGCATGTGGACGAATTCCAGGGCGGGGAGGATATCGAGGAGAGGCTCGCCAATATCCAGGATGGTGACTTCACAGCCTCCACAGATATTGAGCCACTCCTCGGCGACTCTGACTGTCATTACATTCACCTCCTTTTAGAGGGATGGTTCACCCTCAGCCACCACATGTTCTGCGACCCTCCTGGTGTAGATGAGGGCGGTATCTCCCTCCTCGAGGATCTGGACGTCGAAGCCTTTCTGCTCGTATGCTCCGGCAGCCGCCTGGGCCGCAGCAAGGTCGGGATAGTTGACATTATCCCACATGAACTTCCTGTCGTCGAAAAACTTGGCGGGATCAGGCACTTTCATACCCCTGTTACATGGCGTAGGGTGATGGACCGAGGGCCTTCACCGACTCGGTCATCTCCCGCATGACCTCCGCGAACCGGCCACCTTCGGAGGCGGAGATCCATTCGAGTCGGAACCGTTCGGGCTCCAGTCCGAAGTCCTCCAGCAACAGCCCTATCGCCTCCGCTCTCCCTTCAGCCCGTTTGTTCCCTTCCAGGTAGTGGCAGTCCCCGATATGACACCCGCAGATGAGGACGGCGTCGGCCCCTTTGGTGAGGGCGTTGATGACCAGGTTCGGGTGCACCATGCCGGTGCACATCACCCGGATGATCCTCGCGTTGGGCGGGTACTGGATCCGGGATGTGCCCGCCAGATCGGCTCCGGCATAGGAACACCAGTTGCAGCAGAAGGCCAGGATCCTCGGTTCGAACTCAGCGGACATCGTCAACCTCCAACCAGGAGCGCTTCGACCATGGCCGAAAGCTGATCCAGTCTGAAGTGATCGACCACGATCCCCTCCTTGGGGCAGGTCGCCATGCAGACCCCGCACCCCTTGCAGATCGACGGATCGGACTCCACGGTCTTCTTGATCTGCCCCTGCTTCATGTACTCGATCAGGGTGATCGCCTGATAGGGGCAGGGCTCCACACAGTAGGCACAGCCGTCGCAATTCGCATCGATGACGCGCGAGATGGTGGGTTCCAGCGTGATCCTCTCCTTGGAGAGGAGAGTCGTTGCCCGGGCCGCCGCTGCCGAGGCCTGCATGATCGATTCATCCACCGATTTGGGGGCGTGGGCCGTGCCGCAGACCCACACACCATCGGTGGCGAAATCGACCGGGCGGAGCTTCATGTGCGCTTCCAGGAAGAACCCGTCCTGGTTGAGCGGCACCTTGAGGAACTGGGCCAGCCGGCCGTTCCCCTCGGGGGGCACGATCCCGGATGAGAGGACCAGCAGGTCGGCCTCGATCTCCAGCGGTATCTTGAGCAGGGCGTCGTTGACGGTCACCTTCACACCCGATCCGTTCCCTGCCACCAGCGGCTTGTCATCATCCTCGAACCGGATAAAGATCACGCCCGCCTCACGGGCGGCGGTGTAGAGCTCCTCCCTCATCCCGTAGGTCCGGATGTCGCGGTAGAGGACGGCCACCCTTGTTTCCGGATCGGCCTCCTTGATCCTCAGTGCGTTCGTGATGGCCGCCGTACAGCAGACCCGTGAGCAGTAAGGCCGCTCCTCGTCTCGTGATCCGACGCACTGGATCATCACCACGGTCTTCGCGCCGTTCATCCCGCCGTTGCTTAAACGGTCACCCAGTTCGAGCTGGGTGATGACGTGGGGATCCTCGCCGTAGAGGTACTCGGTGGGTTTGTATTCTTCGGCACCGGTGGCCACGATCACCCCGCCGTGCTCGAATTCGACTTCACTCCCGTCCGCTTCCCGGACCTTCGACTGGAACCGGCCCAACGAACCGTCGATAGCCAGGATGGTGGCGCCCAGGTGAAGATGGATGTTCTCCGCGGCCCGGACCCGTCTGATCAGGGAAGCCAGGTCGTTGGCGGGATCACCGTGCCCGGCGATGTGATGGATCCGCCTCAGCTTCCCTCCGAGTTCCGATTCCTTCTCGACCAGATGGACGGTGAAACCCTGATCGGCCAGGTCGAGCGCCGCGGTCATCCCGGCCACGCCCCCCCCGACCACCAGGGCGTCCTGGTTGATCCTCATGTACCGCTCCTGGAGGGGCTCCAGGAGGGCCGATTTGGCCACCGCCATCCGCAGGAGGTCTTTCGACTTCGCCGTCGCCTCCGGATGCATCGACATGTGGACCCAGGAGCACTGGTCGCGGATGTTCGCCATCTCGAAAAGGTAGGGATTGAGCCCCCCCTCCCGCACCGTGTTCCGGAACAGGGGTTCATGGGTCCTCGGAGTGCAGGAAGCCACCACGACCCGGTTCAGATTCTCCTCCTTGATGACCCGCTTCATCTTCTCCTGGGTATCGGTGGAGCAGGTGTAGAGGTTTTCCTCCGCATAGACCACGTTAGGGAGTGTCTTCGCGTATTCGACGACATCGGGCACATCCACCACCCCGCCGATATTGGTTCCGCAGTGGCAGACGAAGACTCCGATCCGCGGCGCCTGACCCGTTATGTCAGTCTCCGGTGGATACGCGACCGACTCCACCAGTTTCCCGCGTTCCGAAGCGAGCAGTCCCATGGCTTTGGAGGCCGATCCGGAGGCCTGCATCACGGTCTCGGGGATGTCCTTCGGGTCGGTAAAGGGACCGCAGACGTAGATGCCGGGCCGCTCGGTCTCCATCGGGGTGAACCGGCCCGCCCGGTAGAATCCCCGTTCATCGAGGGATATCCCGAGCTTCTTGACGAGGTCCCGGCTGGACTCCGAGGGCGATAGCCCACAAGAGAGGACGACCAGGTCGAATGTCTCGGTGATTGGTCCTCCCCCGGCGGGGTGGTACTTCACCTTCAGATCGGAAGTGGCGGGATCCTCCTTGATCGCGGAGGGCCGGCACCGGACGTACCGGACACCGGCCTTCTTCGCCCGGTCGTAGTATGCGTCGAAGCCCTTCCCGAAAGCCCTGAGATCGATGTAGAAGATCGTGCACTGGAGGCCTGGTGCGTGCTCTATCGCTATGATCGAGTGTTTCGTTGCGTACATGCAGCATACGGAGGAGCACCAGGGATGCTCTTCCTCCCTCGAGCCTACGCATTGGATGAAGGCTACCCGCTGTGGTGAAGTGCCGTCGGAGGGCCTCAGTATCGCCCCCCGGTAAGGCCCGGAGGCGGACAGGATCCTCTCGAACTGGAGCGAGGTGACGACGTTCGGGTAACGGCCAAAGCCTAACTCACCATCGAGCCCGGGATCGAAGAGCTCGAATCCGGGAGCGGCCACGATCGCTCCCACCTTGAGTTCTCTCACCTCATCGCCCAACCGGTAGTCGATCGCTCCCGGGCCACAGAGGTTCTTGCAGAGTCCACAGCCCAGACAGAGCTCACGGTCGATCGTGAAGATCCGGGGGATGGCCTGGGGGAAGAGGAGATAGACGGCGGGTCGTGAGGAGAGGCCCTGGTTGAAGACATCGCGGGTCTCGATCGGACAGTGTGCCATGCAGATCCCGCAGCCGGTGCACTTCTTCTCGTCCACGTACCGGGTCTTCCGCCTCAAGGTGACGTCGAAGCGACCGGCTTCTCCGGAGACTTGCTCGATCTCGGTATTGGTTAGGAGCTCGATGTTGTGGTGACGCGCTACTTCTACGAGTCGTGGGGCCATGGTGCACATGGCGCAGTCGTTGGTGGGGAAGGTCTTGTCGAGCATGGCCATGACGCCGCCGATCGAAGAACCCCGCTCGAGCAGGTAGACCTTGAATGAGGATTCCGCCAGATCGAGGGCGGCCTGCATCCCCCCGATCCCTCCTCCGACGACGAGAACCGAGCCGGTCTTCTCCGATCCACTCACCGTGCCACCTCCTTGAAGAGCGGCGGATTCTCGTGGCCTTCGATGGCCACCCAGCCGAGCCCGATGAGGTCGGAGACTTCCACCATCACTTCCCGCGGTGAGAGCCCCAGATGCGATGCCACGTCGGCCACACTCTTCGCTTGGCTCCTCACCTCCCGGATGATGCTGATGCGCCGGTACTCGGATCTCAGCAGTCCATCGAGATCCGCATCGTAATCCTCGGCCGCGACGGTCTCCCCGAAGGCATTACCGTCGGCCACGATGTCCGGACCGCGCCCGATGAGCCAACGGATCTTCTCCGAGGAGAAGGCCTCGTGCAGCGCATGCAGTCGTTCGAGGGATGCCTCATCCCGGGCGAGCGGTCCATAGGTCGCCAGATCGGCCTCGAAACGGGTGATCGTCTCGGCGAAACCCTCGGCATCTTCGGAAGAGAGGAAGAGCGCCCTGACCCGGTCCGGTTCCACTCCGATGATCGTGAGCCCCTTCCGGACCCAGCGGAGGCGCTCATAGCATCTGAAGTTGCCGATCTCGTGCCGCGAATCCCCCTCCGTGCAGCCCAGGACGATGACACCGCTGGCGCCATCGATGAGAGGTTCGATCAACCAGACCGGGTCCACCCTCCCCGTGCACTCGACCCGGATGGTGCGCAGGTTAGGCGGATAGACAATCCCCCGGTATCCGGCCAGATCGGCGGCAGCGTACCCTCCCCATTCGCAGACGAATGCCACAATCTTGTTCATATCATCACCGCGGCTTTAATCGCCGGCCTGATTTGTTCGTCCGAGTAGTAGGCGGCTCGGATCGCGAAGGACGGGCAGGAGGCGACACACGTTCCGCAGCCTTTGCAGAGCGTCGCCTGTACCCGGGCCTTGTTCCCCTCCGATGTCTCTGAGACCTGGATTGCACCCCAGGCGCACATCGACATGCAGAGATGGCATCCGATACACAGCGTCTCATCCACCGACGCCACAATCGGTCGGGCCACGACCCGGCCCGCTTCGAGGAAAGCCGCCGCCCGGGAGGCCATCTCGAAGGCCTGATACATCGATTCCTCCGGTGAGGCGGGCCAGTGCGCCGAGCCAACGACGTAGATCCCCCGACCGGTATAGTCGAGTGGCTTCAGACGCATCGTCGGCTCGGGGATGAATCCGAAGGCATCGGCCTTGATGCCGAGCCGTTCGACCGTCTCGCGGGTCTTCTGGTTCGGGACCTGTCCCACGGAGAGGACGATCAAATCGTAGAGGAAAGCGATCTCCTTCCCGGTCATGGTATCGGCCAGGGTCACCCGTCCATCCTCCACCACCGGGGGTGAGGCTTCATCGAAGCGATAGAACTCGACCCCCGCTGCCCGGGCACGCTTGACCGCCCGCTCGGTCAGACAGCCCATCTCGAGGTCCCGGAAGAGGATCGCCACCCTGGAATCGGGCCATTTCTGGCGCGCTTCGGTCGCGTTCCGGACGGCGTCCGCGCAACAGACCCGCGAGCAGTAGGGCCTTTTTTCATTCCGAGAACCAACGCACTGGATCATGACGATCGAGACCGGTGCTTCCTTTGGTTCGCGGTCGTAGAGGAGCTCCTCGAACTCCTCCTGGGTCCTCACCTTCCGACCATCGTGGCCGTACGCCCCACCGGTCGGTGCCGCCGCCGATCCGGTCGCCAGGACGATCGCCCCGACCCGTTCGTATTTATCACCTTCCGGCGTCTCGATCTCGACATCGAATCCCCCGGGTTCCCGGTCCACCTTGGACAGCCGGGAGGAGAGTAGGACCTCTACCGACGGGTTGGCGCTGAGCCTGGCCTTGAGATCCGACACCACGTCCGTGTCTCCCCGGTGGACCATCCACGGCCTGCGCTTGCTGAGGTAGCCACCTAGGGTCTCCCCCTGCTCCACCACGATGACCTCACAATCGGCGGCCGCGAGCGTATCGGCCGCGATGAGGCCGCAGAGGCCCCCACCCAGCACCAGGGCCCTCTTCTCGGTGGGTGCCGTGATCTCCTCGAGGGGCTGCAGCTCGACCGCGCGCGCGATCCCCATCATGATCTGGTCGATGGCGCGTTCGGTCGCCCCCTCGGGATGTACGGCCGCGCACTGGTCCCTGAGGTTGACGATCTCCAGCAGGTAGCGATTGAGGCCCGCCTCTTCCAGGGCCTGCTCGAAGATCCGGCGGTGTGTCCGGTAGGAACATCCCGCTACGATGAGGCGATCGAGCTCATGCTCCCGGAAGATCTCCTTCAATCGGGCCAGCCCGGGTCGCAAACACCAGAGCGGATGCTTCTCCACATGGACCACCGACTCCTGCGCGGAGATAAGGGAGGAGATGGAATCGAGATCGAGCCGCTCTCTCATCTCGGGCCGGCACATGCAGAGCAGGACACCGATCCTGGGCTCACCACTCATCCCGACACCTCCTCGACCCGTGTTGCCTCACCATTCGGACCCGCGATACCCAGCAGGGTCGCCGGATCCTCATGGAAGCGCGGCACCATCTGCCATCCGCTGCAGATGAGACATCTCCGCTCATCGTCCTGGCGGTGCCAGACATGCGCGGTTTCCCGGGCATGGAGGTCATCCACCTTCAGATAGTTTGTCCGACAGACGGTCACGCAGGTGGCGCAGCCGATGCACGCCTCGGTCCTCCGCCGGAAGAAGGGGACGACCCGGGAATCGACGCCTCGTTCGGAGAAATCGATCGCGGCGGCACCGACGACTTCGGCACAGATACGGGCGCAGAGACCGCACATGATGCAGTCGTTCTGTTCCTCCTTCCGGAAGGAGAACCGACCCGGCACCTCGACCCCGAGCGTCTCGGCGATCTCGATCAGTTCCTCGGCATCGGGCGACTTCGCCAGGAGGAGCTCGAGCACCAGGCGTCTCGCCCTGCGGATCCGCTCGGAGTCGGTCGTGACCTGGATACCGTTCTCCACCGGATAGGTGCAGGAGGCGGTCAGTCGGGTCCTCCCGCCGGCGCTGATCTCCACCACGCAGAGCCGGCAGGCGCCGTAGGCGGATACCGCCTCATCGAAGCAGAGGGTTGGGATCTCGATCCCGAGGGACTTGGCTGCCTCCAGGACAGTCGTTCCCTCCTCGAATTCGACCTCCCGGCCATCGATCGTGAACCGGACCATCCTAACCTCCCTGCTAGGCCGTCACCGTCTCGGCGGTGACCGGAACCCGGTCACGCTTGACCACCGCCCGGATCTTCTTCGGACAGGAGTCGAGGCAGGCTCCGCAATGGGTACATAGCGACATGTCGATCACGTGGACTTCCTTCACCTCACCGCTGATCGCTCCGATGGGACAGGTCTTGGCGCAGAGGAGGCACCCGACGCATTTCTCCGGATCGATCCAGTACTCGATCATGTCCTTACAGACCAGCGCCGGGCAGCGCTTCTCCACGATGTGCGCCTTGTATTCATCGAGGAAGTAGTTGAGGGTCGAGAGGACCGGATTGGGCGCCGTCTGGCCGAGACCGCAGAGGGAGAGTTCCTTGATACCCTCGCCGAGCTCCTTGAGGGTGTCCAGGTCCTCCAGCGTGCCCTCCCCCCGCGTGATCTTGTCGAGGATGTCCCACATCAACCTCGTTCCGTTCCGGCAGGGCGTGCACTTGCCGCACGATTCGTCCATGGTGAAGCCGAGGAAGTACTTGGCCATGTCCACCATGCAGGTTGACTCGTCCAGCACGATGAGTCCGCCCGACCCCATGATCGAGCCCGCCTCCGTGAGCCTCTCGTAATCCACCGGGATATCGATCATGGACGCCGGGATGCAGCCGCCGGAGGGACCGCCGGTCTGGACCGCTTTGAGCGCCTTCCCCTCCGGGACACCGCCGCCGATGTCGTACACGATGGTCCCGAGCTTGATCCCCATCGGCACTTCCACCAGGCCGGTGTTGGTGACCTTGCCCACCAGCGAGAAGATCTTCGTCCCCTTTGATTTCTCGGTGCCGATCGAGGAGAACCATGCTGCGCCCCGGTTGATGATCACGGGGACGTTCGCCCACGTCTCCACGTTGTTGTTGTTGGTCGGCTTTCCGTACAGCCCGCTCTGGGCGGGGAACGGCGGCCGTGAATGGGGTCGGCCCGGTCTCCCCTCGATAGAGGCGATGAGGGCCGTCTCCTCCCCGCAGACGAAAGCTCCGCCCCCCCTCACCACATTCAGGGTGAAGGAGAAACCGGTTCCGAGGATGTCCTCCCCCAGGAGGCCGTAATCCTCGGCTGCTCCGATCGCCTTCACGATCCGTTGGAGTGCAAGGGGGTACTCATCCCGCACGTACACGAAGCCCTCGGAGGCGCCGATCGCCTTCGCCCCGATCGTCATACCTTCGATGATGGCGTGCGGATCGGCCTCGAGCACCGACCGGTCCATGAAAGCCCCGGGGTCCCCCTCATCGGCGTTGCAGATGAGGTACTTCGGTTCCCCCGGAGCGTTGCGGCAGATCTCCCACTTCACCCCGGTGGGAAATCCGGCCCCTCCGCGACCGCGCAGTCCCGAGGCCTTGACCTCCGCCAAGATCTCTTCGGACGTCATCGTGGTGAGCGCCTTCGCGAGGGCCGTGTAGCCATCGGTGGCGATATACTCGTCGATCTTCTCCGGATTGATGAGACCCCGGTTCCTGAGGACGATGAGCTGCTGGTGCTTGAAGAAATCGATGTCCTCGAGTTTGGGGACCGGGCTTTCACCCTTGGTGGGGACGTACATCAGATTCTTGACCGGTCGTCCCTTGAGGCAGTGCTCCTCCACCAGGAGGGGTATGTCCTTCTCGCTCACCTGCTGGTAGAAGATGCCGTCCGGCTGGAAGACGATGATCGGCCCCCGCTCGCAGAAGCCGTTACATCCGGTCGGCACGACCTGGATCTCATCCTCCAGACCCTGCTCGACGATCTCTCTCTCGAGCGCGGTCTTGACCGCGAAGGAGCGGTTCGAGACGCAGCCGGTCCCGGCGCAGACGAGGAGGTGGGCTCGGTACGGCATCAGGTGTACTCCTTGAGCATCTTCACGACATCCTTCGTCTCGAGTCTTCCGTGGAAGTTCTGGTCGATAACGACGACCGGTGCCAGACCGCAGCAGCCGACGCAACGGACACACTCGACGCTGAAATTCTCATCCTCGGTCATCTCACCGATCTCGATGCCCAGGTTGTCGAGGATCGATTGCTCGATCCTTGGTGCACCCCGGACGTGGCAGGCCGTGCCCAGGCATACCTGGACCAGGTGGCGGCCCCGGGGCTTGAGTGAGAAGGACCGGTAGAACGTGGCCAGCCCGTATATCTGCGTCAGCGGGATGCCCAGCCTCAGTGCGGTTACCCGGAGCGCAGACTCGGGTAGCCACATGAGTTCCTTCTGCAGATCCTGGAGGATCGCGATCGCCGCCGCCGGTTGCCCCTGGTGCTTCTCGATGATCCCTCTGACCGCGGTTATCGGCATTAGTGGGTCCCTTCCGATCCAACCCCGAGGGCGTAGGCCTCCACGATCACGCCTCCGAGAACGTGACTCTCGACGATCTCCCGTATCCGCTTGGCATCCAGGTCCACGTACTTCACCGGCGCCTGGTCGAGCAATTCGACCGTGGCCATTGGTTCCCGGGGACAGAGACCCGCACAGCCCGAGGCGGTCACGATCACATCCGTCAGGTTGCGGGATTCCACTTCTTCCAGGAGCGCCGACATCACCTTTCGAGCGCCCGCGGCGATCCCGCAGGTCCCCATGTGGACCGTGATCCTGGCCCTGCCCTTACCTTCGCGGAGCGCCCGCGAACGGGCGGCCCCATCACGGATCTTCTTCAGGTCCTCAATCTTCAGTTTCGTCATGCCCGAGTTCTCTCGTATCGAATACGACTGCTTCGTCTTCCGCCACGTACCGGAAGACGAAATCGATCTCCGGGTGTCCCGTAATCAGCGTCTGGAGGGTCGCAGGGATGTCACCGATCGGCTTCAGGTCCACATGAGAGAGGATGAAGGTCGCCCGCACCGAGGTCCCCTGGCCAGGTTGGGAAACGACCTTCAACTCACCGCCCGCCTCCCTGGCGGCATCGGCCAGCAAGGGCAATCCCAGACCGACCGGCTTGCCCTTCTTCGTCGAGTAGAAGGGATCGAGGGCCCGGTCGACCTCCTCGGAGGCCATGCCGTTCCCGTCGTCGGATATGGTGATCACCAGAAGATCCTCATCCGGTCGCTCATCGATCTCCACCTGGATCAGACTGGCCCGAGCCCGAATCGAGTTCTCAGCGACATCGAGTATGTGGAGCGAGAGATCCTCCATCCTCCACTCCTGTGCTTGTTTCCATCCGAAGTTCGAAGTCCACGTCCGGGGGGGACATGTCGAGTGAGGCGCACCGTCCGCTCCCGATCCCCAGCCCGCTGAGCAGGGCCACCGTCTCGAACGTCCTTCGGGTGGTCGAGAGGATGGGAATGCCCGCGGAATCGGCCTTCTCAACCGTTTCCGGAGCGGGTTGGCGACCTCCGACCAGGACCACCGCGGCGATCTTGGTCAAGAGCGCTACGGCTGCGATATTCTGATGGACCTGCAACGTCACCCAGATGTCCCCGCTGGTCGCGTTGGACATCACGTCGGAGAGTAGATCGCCCGCATATCCGCCGGTCACCTCACGATCGAGGCCGCTTGCCCCGGCATGCACTTTCAGGTCGAGCTTCTCCATGACCTCTCGCACCGTCATGAGACCTTCACCGGTCATATCCTCTTGGTCAGGAGCGGCAGCGGATCCACGAAATGCCTCTTCAATCCCAGTTCCCCCGGCTTCACTCCCAGCGCCAGGCCGAGGAGCTGGGTGAAGTAGAGGATCGGAATCCCGTAGTCGGTGTTGAACTTGGCCTCGACTTCACCCTGGCGCGTGTCGAGGTTGACATGACAGAGGGAGCAGGCGACAGCGATCGCGTCGGCTCCTACCTCCTTGGCTTCCTCCAGGATTTCATGGCAGAGGTTCAGCACGATATCGGTTTCAGATAAGGCCATGGAAGCCCCGCAGCAGTCGGTCTTCGCTGACCAGTCGATCGTCTGGATGCCGGCCGCCTGCAGGATGTGATCCATGCTCATCGGGTACTCATGCTCGTCGAATTCCATCACCCCGGGAGGTCTCACCAGCAGGCAGCCGTAGTAACAGGCCACCCGGATATCCGGGAGCACGGCCACGATGTTCGCGGCAATGTCTTCCCGCCTCTCGGAAAGACTTTCCAGGGGATGAACCGGTCGGGTGGTCCCGGCGAACTTCTTGCCGACCACGTATTCCACGTCCGCGGCCAGCTCCGGATCCTGACCGGTCTCGTGGATCGCCCTCTTGAACCGGGAGAAGCACGCGGCACAGGGGACCGCGATCTCCTGGTAGCCTCTTTCCTCGGCCAGGATGAGGTTCCGGATCGGGAGCGCGATGGAGAGGAGGTGGGAGGAGATGTGGGCCGGCGCGGAACCACAGCAGGTCCAACCTTTGATCTCCTCCAGCTCGATCCCGAGTCGCTGCGCTACCGCCCGGAACGATTCGTCGTACTCGACACCTGTGGAATGGAGCGAGCAGCCGGGGTAGTATCCATAGGTCATTCCGCGCGCTCCTTCTCCTTGACCCGTGAGAAGATCTTCCTGATGTCGCGCCGCCCCTTGATCGAAGGAAGTATCCGCAGCTTCCCCTTGAGGAACAGCTTCCGGCCGAGATCCACGTCCTTCATGAATTCCCTGGTCCTCAGTTTCAGCATGCCCACCAGACCCAGTTCATAGATCCGGCCGAATTGCCGGATATTCCACAACCCCGACTTATAGAATGCGAGGGGTCGGGGAACCGGAGAGCGCCGGCCCTGGGCGATCGCGACCGATCTCACCCCGTCCATGATCCCGGCGATGTCGATCCCCTGCGGGCATCGGGTCGTACAGGTCTCACACGATGCGCAGAACCACGGTGCCTTCGCACCCAGCACCTCCTCATCCAGGCCCAGGAGGATCATCCTGAGTATCTGCGGGGGGGTGTAGTCCATGGCATAGGAGACGGGACAGCCCGAAGCGCATTTCTGGCATTGGAAACAGAGTTCCACCCTCTCCCCGATCGATCCATGGAGCCGGGACGAGAGGAGCCTCGCATTGAGCGAGACCGGGGGCACCCTGGAACCGGTCGACAGGGTAGACCGGTCCGTCGAGACGTTGGAAAGCTCAGAGTCCATAATACCTGGGAGATGGTGGAGGGAGAAAAAGGGCGGACGACGGCGCGCTCGCAAGACGCATAAGCATGCTCTGTTTGCTGAGCCGATCGACGGGTGAGCTGAGCGATCGTGTGATCGCCCGGAGCGAAACTAGCACCAGGCCAGAAGGGGGTCAAATGGAACTTCTGACTCCAAACTTCCTCTCCAAGGCCGCTTCCGACAGTGGATTACAGGGCCCGGACAGCCGTGGGCGACACCACCGGTGGCGGGCGGCACCTCGGCATCCAAGTTCTACCGGACCCTTAAATCTCCCCAGCACTGGACGGTTTGGGTCCATAGGGATGTCCCAGAACCGCCGTGAAGAGCCGGTCCGGTTCACTCGTAGCGCAGCGCTTCCACCGGGTCGAGCCGGGAGGCCCGGACGGCCGGGTAGACCCCGAAGAAGACTCCGATCAGCCCGGAGAAGACGATCGCGCCGACGGCCGCCTGCAGGTTCACCACGGCCGGGAAGCCCTCCCCGGAGAGCTGGGAGATGATCGCCGCCAGGCCCGAACCGAGCAGGTAGCCGGCGCCGATCCCGCAGATGCCCCCGACCATGGCCAGCACCATCGACTCGAGCAGGAACTGGAGCAGGATATCCATCCGGCGGGCGCCCACCGCCTTGCGGATCCCAATCTCCCGGGTCCGCTCGGTGACCGAGACCAGCATGATGTTCATGATCCCGATCCCCCCCACCAGCAGGGAGATCCCGGCGATCCCACCACCGACCAGCTTCATGACCGTGATGACGTTGTTGATCTCCTCGATCTGCTGGCCGGCCGACTCGACCTGGAAGTCCTCACCGAAGCGGTGGTAGCGCTTCAGGGTGCGCCGGATCTCGGCCACCACCACCTCGGGGTCGGCGCCGAAGGTGGCCTGGGCCTGCAGGAAGGAGATCTGGCGGCGGCCGGTGAGCCGTTTCTGCAACGTGGTGATGGGGATGACCGCCTGGTCCCCCATGTCCTGGTCGAAGACCCGCTTCTCCTCCATGACCCCGATCACATCGAACCGCTCGCCGTTGATCTTGATCTCGCGCCCCAGCGGGTCCCCGCTCCCGAACAGGTCTTGGGCCAGGGAGAAGCCGAGCACGACCACGTTCCGCCAGTCCTCCAGGTCCCCCCGGTTGAGGAAGCGGCCCCGGCCGATCTGCCAGTCCATGGCCCGGGTGAACCCGAGGGTGGTGCCGATCACCTGGGCACTGGTGGCGACCTTGCCGTAGCGGAGGTTGGCTCCCAGGCCGTCGCGCGGGATGATCGAACGCACCGCGGGGACCTCGGCCTGGATCCGGTCGATGTCGGCCATCTCGAGCTGCTCATTGTGGGTGCGGCGCACCCAGCGTCCGTTCTCGTCACGGTAGAAGGTGCGGGGATTGGAGATGAAGATCAGGCTGGTGCCCCCCAGCCGATCGAGCTCACTGGTCACCCGGGTGCGCAGTCCTTCGGCCAGCGAGACGATACCGGTCACCGAGCCGACCCCGATGAGCAGCCCCAGCAGGGTGAGGAAGGAACGCAGCTTGTTGGTGCGGAGCTGGTCCAGCCCGACCCGGATCGGTTCGATCAGGTTCACCCGCTCACCTCCCCGGACCGGGACGTCCGGGAGGGACGGCGGGGCCCTTCCCGTTGCGCCGATCCCACTCCGCCTGGGCGTCGGGATGGACCTCCGCATCGGAGGCGAGCCCGTCCACGATCTCGATCCGGGTGTTGCTCTCCACGCCGGTGTGCACTTCCTGTTCCGTCCACGACTCCCCGTCACGCACGAAGACCACCCGCTTCTCGATCTCGCGGGTCGGCCGCCCCTCCTCGTCGGTCCGGTAGACCTCGGCCACCGCCTCGACCGGCAGGAAGGCCGCTTCCTCGACCCGCTGGATGATGATGTCCACGTCGGCGGTCATGCCGTGGCGCAACCGCGGATCGCTGGTGATCACCTCCACCTCGGCGTCGAAGCTGACCACCTGCGAGCCCTGCTTGATACTGCCGGTGGGGGCCAGCCGGCGCAGCCGTCCCCGGAAGGTCTCCCCCGGCAGGGCGTCGACCCGGATCTCGGAGACCAGGCCCTCCTTCACCTCGCCGATGTCCACTTCGGAGATCTGCACCTTCACGATCAGCCGCTCGGGATCCCCCATGTTGAAGAGGATCGTCCCCTGGTTGCTGGAGACCGCCGAGGTTACCAGCTCCCCTTCCTCCACCGGGCGGGCGGTGATGATCCCGGTGAGGGGGGAGACGATCTCGTAATCCTGCATGAGCAGGGAATCGGAGGCCACCCGGACCACCTCGCTCTGGGCCCGGACCTCCCGCTCCAGGATCTGCAGCTCCAGTCGCTGCTGGGCCAGGCTCGAGACGGCCAACTCGTAGGAGTATTCGGCCCGCTCGATCTCTTCCTTGGCGATGATGCCGTCGGTGAAGTTCTGCCGTTTCTGCAGAAGTTGCCGGAGCTGCTCGGCCAGTTCCATCTCCGCACGGGTCACCGAGGCCCGTTTCCCGGAGAGCTGAAGCGCCTTGTTCGGGTCGGGGTCGATGACGGCCAGCAACTGCCCGCGACGCACCTGGTCCCCCTCGTCGGCCAGCAGGCGGGTGACCCGGCCGGCCACCTGCGACTTGACCTCGACGGTCCGGTCCATCTGGATCGTACCGGTCTCGGCCAGCCGGCGCACGACCGGGCCGGTCTCGAGCTTGACCGGGGTGACGTGGACCTCGGGGGCCTGCCGGCCCCGCAGCAGATTGACGACGATGATGAAACCTACCGCGGCGAATACGACCAGGAGCCAGCGGCGACGACGGCGTTTCTTCGGCATTGGCGGAGATCCCACGTTATGGCGTTCCCGCAGCCGGATGGTCCGGCCTCGGAGTTGATACGACCGGGCCCCGGTCCGAGTTCAGGCCAGCAGACCGGGAAGTTCCCTCAGGTCGTGTACCACCGGGCAGTCGAGCGGCCCGTACGCTTCCTCGGGGTCGTAGAGCACCCCCTCCACCCCGGCCCGGCGCGCCCCCACGACATCGGTGCTGTAGTAGTCCCCCACATGGAGGAGCTGACGGGGTTGGAGCCCGAGTCCCTCAAGCGCATAACCGAAGATGCGCGGGTCGGGTTTGGACACTCCGACCTTCTCGGAATCGACCAGCACGTCGAAGCAGTCCGCCCACCCCTGCGCCTCCACCATGGCCTGCAGACGCCCGTCGTTGTTCGAGACGCAGGCCAGGCGCAGACCCCGCCCGCGCAGCTCCTGCAGGACCTCGGTGGCACCGGGCGCCGGTTCGGTCCACAGGCCGATCCCTTCCTGGTAGCGCTCCCGCAATGCGAGCAGGAGCGGCGTGGTCTGTTCCCGATCGACCCCCAGCAGTTCGAAGAAACGGCGGTAGTATTCCACCCAGGGGCTCTCGAGTTCCCCGGGATCGAGCACGAGCCGGTCGAACCAGGGGCGGAGACGGCTCTCCACGGCCACGATCGCCGCCCGGTCGACCACCACCTCGAGGTGGGCGAGCATCTCCGTGTACACCTCGTAACGGGGCAGGAGCAGGGTATGACCGAGGTCGAAGGAGACGGCCTGGAAACGCATCGGGTTCCTTTGGTCGGGCGCCGGATTCAGCGGTGGTCCGGCGCGGCGGCGAGCAGGTAGCCCTCGGGCCCGCCCGGGGGGACCTCCGACGGCCCGAGGAAGTCGACGAACACATAGCCCGCCTCCAGGGCGGCCTGGAACGCCGACCGCGTGCCCACCCGCCAGGCGGAGGCGGCCTCGGGCGCGGTGCGCCCCAGACCGAGGAAGTCGGCCGGGATGGGGGCCCTCAGACGGGGTCGGCGTTCGGGATCGAGACCTCGCACCGCTCCCGGTACCTCGTGGCCGTCCGGTCCGCTCACCAGATCGAAGAGGGGGGGGAGAGAGGGTTCGGCCGGCGCACCCGCCCGGGGGTCGGGGCGGCCGCCGGCCAGCGCGTCGACCCGGGGGGAATCCAGATCCCAGTCGGCCAGGAGACGGTCGGTGGGGAGGGTCCCGTGAAGGGGGCTCGAGGAGCGCCCGTAGAAGTCCACGTAGTACCGGATGGCGGTGGCCCCCAGCAGGTGGAGGTTGAACCGGGCGTTGGCGGCCATGAGGGGGTCGAAGGTCCAGCGGATCCTCTGGAATCCCTGATCGCGGGCCCACTCCCGCTGGTAGAGCTTGATGGCGCGGCCCAGCCCCCGTCCGCGGTAGTCGGGATGGACGGCGGTCATCTGCGAGTAGAGCAGGAACTCCCCGTCCTGGTGCCCGGGGAAGGCGTAACAGAATCCGACCAGCCTCCCCTCCAGGAAGGCCCCGGCCACCAGTCCACCGGCATGGTTGGTCGCGATGAGGGTCGGCACCGGTACGATGTCATCGTCCTGGTATCCCCAGGTCTCGGCCATGACCGTCTGGGCGGCCCGGAATTCCTCGACCCGGTGGAGCGGACGGATCTGGATGGAGTCGGCCATGGCAGGCAAGGTAGTACCGGTCAGGGTAGGGCGGCAAGCAAGGGCGCTTGCCAGACCGGGCCCCGCAGCCCACCTTGTCGACATGGACCCATCCAGCCCGTCTTCATCCCACCCTACCCCTCCCACTCCTCGCACACTGCTGGTCGCCGCCCTGGAGGCGGCCGGCACCTGCGGCCGGTTCCTCCGGGAGGAGTTCCTGCGCCCGGTCAGGGAGTACGAGGAGAAGGCCCCCGGCGACCTGGTCTCCGAGATCGACCGGGAATCACAGCGTTTGGCCCGCGACACCCTGCTGGGACACACCCCGGGTGCCCTCTTCCTGGGAGAGGAGGAGACCGGGGAGGAATCCTACTGGGAACCGGACCTCGGGCCTCAGCCGCAGATCGGTGAAGGACTGCGCTGGATCGTGGACCCGCTGGACGGCACGACCAACTTCCTCCACCGCTTCCCGGTCTTCGCGGTTTCGGTGGCCGCCGCGCGGGATCAGCGGCTCCTGGCAGCCGTGGTCTACAATCCCATCTCCGACGAGTGCTTCGCCGCAGCGGCCGGGGAAGGGGCCACCCTCAACGGGCTGCCCCTGCACGTATCCACCGAGACCCGGCTCGACCGCTCCCTGCTGGCCACCGGCTGGCCCTTCCGCCGCAAGGAGCTCCTCAAGGCCTATCTCCGGGTCCTGGAGGAGGTCTTCCGGGGCTGTCAGGGTCTCCGGCGGGCCGGGGCGGCCAGTCTCGACCTGGCTTGGACGGCGGCCGGTCGCCTGGAAGGCTTCTGGGAGTTCGGTCTGAAACTATGGGACGTGGCGGCCGGTGCCCTGATCGTCCAGGAAGCGGGGGGGAAAGTGACTGATTTCTCGGGGAGCGCGGGCTGGTGGGAGAGCGGCGACATCGTGGCCAGCAACGGCCACATCCATGCCGACCTGCTGCAGGCCGCGGCCACCCCGCAGGGGCTGTGGGAGCTGGAGCGGCGGTAGCGGTCTACTCCTCCCCCGACTCCTTTTTCCCCTCGCCTTCGTGCTTCTCCCCGGGTTCCTCGAGACCTTCGTTGAGACCCTTCTTGAACTCGTTGATCCCCTTCCCCATCCCACGCGCCAGCTCGGGGATCTTCTTGGCCCCGAACAGGAAGACCAGGATGAAGACGATGATGAGGATCTCCATTGGCCCGATACGTCCGAACAACGCGATCGCCTCCTGCTGGACTGCGGAAGGACCCGCCTGCCCGGCGGGCTTGGGGCGGCCCCGGGCCGCCTTCCGCAGACTATGTGCGCACCACCCGGGTGTCAACGACCACCGGGACCTTACCCCGCCCCCGG
>CAZFHZ010000014.1:0-42862 GCA_964519015.1 uncultured Gemmatimonadota bacterium
GGACCTCGCATCAGGTCCTCCGCCGGTTATGTCCCAGAGCAACAAGGAATTGGGTATCCCTGGATGCGGGTTGGTTGTCTTCTCCAATATCATGCGGCCCATTACCCAACCTGGGACCATGCCTATGCCCGTCGTCTGATCCACTCACTCCGCATCGATCCCAAGCCGAAGCTGCGATCTCTCTCGAAGGGCGAGCGTAGGCGGGTCGATCTCGTCACCGCATTAGCACACCGACCGCCCCTTCTCCTCCTCGACGAGCCCCTTGAAGGGTTGGATCCGTTGATCCGCGAGACCGTCGTCCAAGTTGTAGCCGATCACTTGTCCCGATTCCGGACAACGGTTCTCGCCTCTACGCATCATGTAGAGGACCTCAACACGTTGTGCAGCCACCTGGCCGCAATCCGCGAAGGTAGATTGGTCGGGTATGGATCACGCGAAGATCTGCATGAACACCTGCTTTCCTATCGTCTGAAGATCCCTGACGGATGGACGGGAAAGGTCGAACTGGGCGCATCCGTACTGAAGCGGATCGGCGTGAAAGGTGAAGTCATCTGGACGATCTGGGGAGATGAGAACCTGGTTTCCGAGAATCTGGTCCATCACGGCATCACGATTCAGGAGATACAACGGCACACGATCGAGGAAGCTGCCGTGTTCATGCTTGGTATTGAAGCCGATATTCAATGAGTCCGGCGATGCGAGTGCTTCTCGTACATACATGGTTTCTAGGGAAACGTGACGGCTGGCACCTCGCTCTGTTGTTCCTACTCATGTCACTACTTGGGTTTTCCCTTTTCTCCGGACCGGATCATTGTATTCCCCAGTTCATCTTTCTGGCTTTGGTCGCCTTCTGGGCAGAGAGTACCTGGCGGGATGACCCTCCAGGCGATCGTGAGTACTTAAGATCCCTTCCCTTGTCGGCATTCTCACAGAATCTGATACGTGTCGGGGCGGCCGGAATCTGGCTGTTCGTACTAATGGTCTCAGCATCCATCCTTGGTCTGTTGCTTTCCTGGAACGGACTGACGCCTTCTCAAATCTCCTCATTCGCAACGCCAGACTGGCTCCTTTTCCACTGGCCCTATCTCATCCCTGATACCACTGCCCCGGCATCTGGTCGGATTCTACTCGCATGGGCGATGTCCGCCGGAATCGTCTTCACCTCCGTATCAGCACTATCCATAGCACTGAAACGGCCCGGGTATGGTCTCGCAGCGATCATCGTGATCCTCATCGCACTGCTGCTGGTAACAGAACGATCCGGTCTGATGGCCTATAACGAGGATCTCCGTCATATATTCACGGGTCGTTTCGGTTTGTATTACGCTCTCTTTCCAACCCACCGATTGAGTCTGGATGGAGGTTTGGATACATCCCCATTCTTGCTGGACCTCCTGCCGTCCGGGGTATGGCTGTTCTTCTCCCTGGCTTTCATGTTGGGCATGTCCTTCTTCCTAAATGGACATCGCAGGTTATTGCCAACCTTCCTTAAACCACCCGTACTCATCCTCGCTCTGGTATCTGCCGCCATCTTTACATTCGGTGTCCTGATCGTGAATCGGAAGTCCAATCCAGCGGCGGATGCGGGCATGACCGGACGGGTTTCTACGGTCATGCTCTCGTACAGATACCTCTGGAATCCCGAGGATCCTGGTCTACTGGAATGGCAAATCCTCGATCAGCCTTCCATGTTGATCAAGGGAATCGGTGATGAACTCCTGATTGCAGATACCGGCAATGCACGAATAGTCCGATGCACTACGTCGGGTGAACTGATCGAGGTGATCGGACGCATAGGCTCAGGGCCGGGGGAATTCCAGTATCCTCAGGATCTGTTCTTCGATCCCGACAGCGCAGTTCTCTGGGTTGTGGATCGATCCGATCTCGCACGTGTCTCACGCTTTCAGCTCACTCAAGGAGATTCATGGTTTCTCGGAAGCGTCCGAGTCCCATCCTTATTCGGCCCATGTCCGGGGTATGGAATCGTCCTGATTGGCATGGATTCATTCTGGATATGCCCCAGAGTCGGAGATACCCGACTCATTCAGGTCGACAGGGAAGGGATCGTTCAACAATCCATCGGCGAGCGCTGGCATCCTGAAGGAATTCATGCAGGCGCCGAATGGTTGTTCAACCAGGGCTACCTCAATCCCGTTTCTGATGAGCTCTTCGTATTTACCTGGATGTTCCGTCCTGAAACTGAACTATGGACCAACAATGGGAACAGGATTCTAGTTGGAGATCTGGCCGACCTGCCTGAAGTGGAAGCTGTGAGACGTCAGTCGATGCCTCCCGGCTCTGCGCTCAACTTCATCAACTCGGTTGCTGCCGACTCCATTGACGGGCATCTCTATATTCAGATGAACGATATCGAGGGAGCAGCGGTGTTCTATTCCCTCGGAATTCCCAGTCTGATTCCAGATCAAAGGTTCATCGGTCATCTGAACCGTCAAACCAACCTCTTCTCAACGGTCATTACTCTCAATCAGGGTATCCCGAGTTTCTACTGCCTGGATAGATCGGAGGGTTCTGTCCTCGTAATGAGACCGGATTCCTGATCGCTGCTGGAGATGATGCTCTATTGAAGGATTCGTCCCGCTCCTCAACGGCTTCAGGCATTCATTCGGGGACGACGGGCGTGATCCTGTACACGACCAATAGCGGTTCGTCGGTCTCGGGCTTCTGCTCGATCGACAGGAGCCGGTCGCCGACGATCCGGATCCGGGCGGAGGGAACCGCCGCCGAGCCCAGGAAACGGCCCTCCCGATCCAGAATGAACCGCCGGCTGGGACCGTGCTTCTCCTTTTCCTGGGGGGAAAGGACCCCGTTGAGCCAGAGCCGGCCGTCATCATCGATCAATCCACCGGCCCAGAAGCCGAGTTGCTGGGGATACTGCATCTCCGGTTCTGAAGTCCGGCTCGATCCCCGGCGGATGACCTGGGCATTACTCCTTTCCTTCTCATACTCATAAGCGGTGATGATCTCCGGAGTGACCGGGCGGGGTTCGATCTCCAGGCGGGCGATCTGAACCAGATGTCCCTCCAGGTCGAACCAGCGGACCTCGGGAGGACCGCCGGATGTGCAGACGATCTGTGACCCGCCGTCAAACAAAGCCATCGGCCCGCCGACGAAGGGGATGCTCATCCGCATCCACCCGACGCCGTTGGGTGTTTCAATAGTGCGCTGGATGCCGGTGATCGTCTCGCCGCTCTCAATCGTCGCCAGCGTATCTCCTGTGGCATCCCGGACCTGGACCAGTGCCCGGGTATATGCGAATCCGTCCTCTTCCCGGCCCGGGTACAGCCAGTAGAGGTACCTGTCTCCCGCTATCTTGAGACACTGTGCACTGTACCCGGTGCCCGGCGCACGATACGACTCCAGGAACCGACCGTCCGTCCGGTAGACCGTCATCCGCTGGTTGTTGGCATCCCAGATCGAGAGCCGGTCGGCCTCGTGCCGGACCAGCTCCATGTACCCGAACTCTCCCGGCCCGGACCCGGAACGGCCGAAGGAACGCAGGTACATCCCGTCGGGTCCGAAAACCATGATCCGCAGGTCCCCGCCGTCGAGTACGAAGAAGCTTCCCTGGGTATCCATACTGAAGGCGACCGGGCGGACGACGAGGCTCTCCTCGATCTTCGGATCCTGTTCCAGGGTCAGGATCCGCTCGAACTGGAATATCGACGGTCCGAACAGATCGACCCCGGAGGAGACCATCACGGGTACACCGTTCTCCCGGATCAGGCGGTATCGCTCCGCGTGGTCTCCCGATCCACCGCAGCCGGCGACCGTCAGCATGGCCAGGCCGACGAATACGGATGCCATACCTTGCCTTCGCATCGACCACCGATCATTCGTGGGGACGTTCACCCGTCCGCTCCGCTCACGGTACGGGTCGGGAGAGTTGGTACCGGATCAGCGCCGGGGCCTGTCCGTTCAGGCCGATCCCGTAGATGTAATCTCCGAAAGGCTTGAGTGTCCAATATGGGCAGGGGACACCGAGCCGTCCCCGGTAGACTCCATCCCGATCGAAGACATCCATCGGCCAGAGGCCGTCCTCCGGGTATCTCCGCACTACCCAGATCTCGCCAGATGGTCCCTCGGCCAATCCGAGGACGGATACGTGCTCGTGGAGCCAACGGGCTCCCACTTCCATGTCCTGTCCGACGGCCGTTTCACTCCGGTAGTGCTCGATCAGTGTGTCCGGAATCGCATCGGGGAGGTGTTCCCAGCGGAAGCGCCGGGACTCCCGGCCGATCGCAGTATCCACCACGTGGACCCAGTCTTCATACATCCCGTTGACACACAGTCGACCGTCGCTGGTCAGCAGGGGGCGACTCGACAACCCGTAGTCCGACTCCGCCTCGATCATAAAGCACGCCAACGGCACCTTCCCATCGTCCAGCAGGTGCAGGGTATCGAACTCCGCTCCGCTCAGGCCGGTCCTGACCAGATAAAGAGGAGAACCGAAGTCTCCCTGCCGAGGTAGAGCATGCTGTGGCCGCAGAGTCCGGCGACCACCAGGAGGGCGAATGAGAGGGCGACCTCTACGGAAACAAGACGACCGGTGACGCACAACCGCGAGGCGGAGGGCGGTCTCCAGGGCATCCGCGGCGGCCGTCGCCACGTCCGGCTTGACTCCTACCCCTTCCCAGCTCGTCCCGGTCCGCGGATGGATGGCCCGGCTGACGGGCAGTGAGATGTTGAGCACCAGTTCCGGATAGACGCGCTCCTCCACCGGATTCGCCGCCCCCCTCGAGCGCTCCCCCACGATCCGGGCCCTCCCGGCGGCCTGGAGCGCGTAGCTGAGGTGTTCGGCCGCCGAGGCGGATGCCCCGCTCTGCAGGACGTAGACGGGGATATGGGCCAGAGCGGATCCCCGGACATCGTTCGGCGTCCACAGGTCGCGGGTCTGGCCGGTGTACCGCGTGTAGAAACTGATGGTGTGGACCGGCTCGTCGAACAGGTAGGCGCAGATCAGGTTGACCATGTCCTCGGAGCCGCCGTGGTTCTCGCGGACATCGATGATGAGCGCATCGACCCCGGCCAGGAATCCCATCGCCGCCCGGGCGGTCGCCTCCCCGACCGACGGCCGGGCGAACCGGGTCAGTTCGAGGTACCCGATGTTGTCCGGAAGCACCTCGACCCGGCGGAATCCGTAGTGGTCGCGCCGCTGCTCCTCCCGCCATTCCTGCTGGGCCTGGGCGGAGCTATCGAGGGGCACCGGGGCGTACCAGATCGGCCAGACTCCCAGGTGGGCGTCATCGGCCACCGAGTACAGGTCGCTCCGGAGGATCTGGAGGAACGGGGTCAGTTCTCCGAAGCGGTCGTAGCGGCCGGCTCCTTCCCGCTCGCGCAGGAGCCGTTCGATCTTTCCGGCCACGTCCGGGTCGATGTAGCAGGCGCTGATTTCGGAGACGACCTTATCGACGATGGCCCGCTTCATCCCGGCATCGACGGGCACCGGTGGATGCTCCTGAGCCGGCAGAGAATTCGCCGGCAGGACCGCAGCGACCAGACCGCCAACCACCATGAGGATCAGACGTCGGGCCGGACGGTCGGACCGATCGAACATCGCCATCGCTGACAAGACGGAACCTCCCATCATCCGGATCAGTTCGTGCGCAGCGAAGCCGCCGGATCGATCCGCAGGACCCGCTGCAGAGGAACGGCCACCGCCACCAGGACGGCCAGCAGCAGGAGCCCGAACGTGGTCAGGGTCACGGTCAGAGCGAAGGCCCTCGCCACGATGAGCATGGCCTGGACCGCCTGGCTCAGCAGGAAGGCCAGCAGAGCGCCGACGACGAGTCCCACCGTGACCTGGACGACCACCGGACGCGAGACGGAGCGGACCAGGTCCCGGCGGGCCGCCCCCAGGGCCATCCGGATGCCGATCTCCCGGGTGCGCCGGCCGACACTGAAGGCCACCACGCCGTACAGCCCCACCGTCGCCAGCAGCAGCGCGGTGGCCCCGAAGATCGTGAAGAGCGTGCTCAGCAGGGTGAAGACGCTGAGCGTCGCCTTCAACTGGTCCTGGACGGTGCGCACATCCGCCACCGGGACATCGGGATCGATGTTGGTGACCACGGACCGGATCCCCGAGGTCAGGGCATAGGGGTCCCCCCTGACCCGTACCGCGATCGTCAGACCCCGCTGGCGAACCTGGGCGAGGGGGAGCAGCACGTTCTCCGACTCGACCGGATCGAAACCCTGTGGGTTGATGTCGGGCACCACCCCGACCACCTCATACCAGCGCCAGCCCCCCCGCCCGTCCGACAGACCGATCCGCCGGCCGAGGGCGCCCTCTTCGCCGAACAGCCGGCCGGCGAAGTGCTGGGTCACCATGGCCACCGGCGGGCTGTCCGGGCGATCGGTATCCGAGAAGTCCCGCCCCTGCAGGATGGGTGTCCTGAAGGTCGCGCTGGAGCCGGTCGAGACGACCACGGTGGTCACCGGCGGCCGGTTCCGGACCGCGGTGGGTTCCTCCCCCTCTGGCCGATAGGAGAGCCGGGCCGCCTGGTCGTCGAAGGGCACGGCCGAGACCAGGCAGGCTTCCTCGGCGCCCGGCAGGGCGGCCACCTCGGTCCGGATCCGCTCCCAGATCCGGTCCCGGACATCGGGATCGTCGTAGCGGGGACCGTCCAGGTCGATCTCGGCGGCCAGGATCTGGCGCGGCTCGAAGTCCCATTGGTAGTGGTAGATGTAGAGCACGCTGTAGCCGCAGAGTCCGGCCACCACGAGCAGGGCGAACGAGAGGGCGATCTCGACCGAGACGAGACGTCCGGAGAGCCGTCCCACCCGGAGCGTTGGAGTTTCCTGGGACTCCCCCCGCAGCATCTCCCGCACATCGATCCGGCCCGAGCGCAGCGCCGGCAGGATGCCGGCGAGTACCGCCGTCAGCACCGCCAGAAGCGCGATATAGGCCGTCACCCTCAGATCGACCCCGAAATGGAACCAGAAGGGGGTGCCCTCGGCGGGCATGGCCCGGTTGAACACCGCCATACCCACCATGGTGATCAGCAGCCCCAGGACCGCCCCCGGAGCGGTGAGCAGGAACGACTCCACCAGGAACTGGCGGACGATCCGGCGCCGTCCGGCGCCCAGGGCGGTCCGGGTGGAGATCTCTCGGACGCGTCCCATAGCGGCGGCCAACTGCAGGTTGGCCACGTTCACACAGGCGACCAGCAGGACGGCCAGGGTGGCGATCAGCATGGCGAGCAGGACCGCCCGGACCTCTTCGCCCACGTATTCCCGCTCGTAGGGACGCACCAGGGCCCGCGTGTCCTCATGGACCTCCGGGAATTCGCGGGCGAGTCGCTCCACCAGCCCGTCGAACTCCGCCCGGGCGGTCTCGAAGGTGGTTCCCTCCTTCAACCGACCGAAGGCTTCAAGGCTCCCTCCCTGGCCGGGCTGGAGCGCCGGGTCGCGCGGAGCCAGCGGCAGCCAGACGTCCTCGTTCACCGGGTAGACGAATCCGGGCGGCATGACCCCCACGATGGTCCGGGTAGTCCCGTCCAGGCGGACCGTCCGTCCCACGATCGCCGGATCGCTCTCGTAACGGGAGCGCCACAACCGGTCGGAGATCAGCATGACGGGCGGGTTCTCGGGGCGGCTGTCTTCGGGCGTGAAGAGCCGGCCCCGCGCCGGCGTCACCCGGAGGGCCGCGAAAGCGCCGGTGGAGACGACCGCCCCTTGACCGACCGCCGCGGTCGCGCCGTCACCGCTCAGCGCCCAGGAGGCCCAGTCGAAGGCCTCCAGGTCCTCGAACACACTCTGTCGTTCCTGCAGCCACCAGTAGTCGCCCAGCTGCAGGGTTCGGGGTTCCGATCCCCCTTGCGGGACGGCGAACTCCACGTCGAGCAGCCGGTCGGAGTCGGGGAAGGGGAGCGTCTGGAACATCGTGCCGTTGACGATGGAGAACATGACCGCGGTGATCCCGATCCCCACGGCGATGGTCACGATCGCGACGGCGGAGAGGAGCGGACGTCGCATGACCGTGCGCCATCCGAACCGCAGGTCACTCCCGAGATCCTGGAGGAACAGGCTCCGCACCCGCCGGCGGGCCCGCGTCCGGGAGGCGTCGTAGCATTCCCGGCCGATCCGGCCGGCATCCCCGAACTGCTCGCGGGCCCGGCGCTCGGCTTCGACCGGGTCCAGCCCCCGGGCCACCAGCTCCTCTTTCTTCTGGGCGATATGGAAGGCGATCTCCTCCTCCACGTCCCGGTCGGGATCGGGGCGGAAGTCGGTCACCCGGAAACTGCGGCGGAAAAGCGGCCGGCGCGGCATCGCTCACCTCCCCGGGCTGGCCAGGACGGCCGCCACCGCCGCCGAATGCTCCCGCCAGCGGGCGCGCTCGGTCGCCAGGTGCCGCGCGCCCCGGCCGGTGATCCGGTAGAACTTGGCCTGCCGTCCGCTCTCGGTCGTCCCCCACTCCGAGCGCACGAGTCCCCGGTTCTCCAGGCGATGCAGGGCCGGATAGAGAGCCCCCTCCTCCGCCTCCAGCACCCCCCCGCTCTTCTCGGCGATCCACTGGCCGATGGCATAGCCGTGCATCGGCCCCCCGGTGAGGGAGTGGAGCATCATCAGCTCCAGCGTGCCCATGTAGAAGTGGCTGCGACCCATCGCTCGTCCTCTCCTGGTCTCCGGGATGTCCGCCGGCCGGCCCGGGACACTCACCCGGACACCCCTTCTCTCTCTATCCCTACGCAGTATAGGTATACAGGTTTCAGCGAAGCGAGCACGGACAAGACTGGGGGGAAGGGAGATCACCCGGAGATGGAGCGAACCTCAGGGACTTCCTGGTGGTACCGGATAAATCAGACCTTCGATGGCCGATCTCATCCGGAAGACAGTCGGGATGCGCTCACCGGTACGCTCGTCCAGTACGAGCGCCATCAGGTAGCCGTCGCCCGGCATGGCACCGATCACCGGTGGCGTCCAGGTGTCCCCCAGGTACTTCCCATCGGGATCGAGCACCCGGAAGCCGACCGGTTCGTTTTCCCGGGGACCGCTGAGTTGACTCGAACTCAACCGGAGCCAGTAGTAGCCTTCCCTGTCCACGAAGATCGAACTCCAATAAGCCTTGTGGTCCGGGAATGAGATGTTGTCCCGCTGAAGCTGGATCTCGTCTCTGGAATAGGTCCCGGCCCGTTCATCCATCCGGAGGGGAGCCGTCTCCAGCAACCGGTCATAGGATTCCTCGATCATCCTCCGGTCAGTCGCCGAGGGGATCTCTTCGGGCAGGTTCAGAAAGACCTCCTGGACCGGGCGCCCGCGAAGATCATACCAGCGGAGCACGGGCTCCATGCCGCTGGCCAGCAGGATCCCCTTCCCCGGCCGGTAGATCGCGTTCGGGTAGGAACTGTAGTGAATCAGTATCGGATGAGACCGGACGCCCGGCCGGACGTGCAGGGGATCGATCGCCTGCGGCGTCGAGGTGGCGAGCACGGCCAGCGTGTCATCCCGCGAGGAGAGCACAACCACCTTGAGGGCTACGGATCGGAGGCGGTCCTCTTTCTGGTAGTCCCGGAGATACAGCAGGATGTGTCCTTCCTCCGTCAGATCGATCTCCGGGACGATCCCGGCCGACGTGATCTCATACCGGGTCGTCACATCGACCAGGGATCCATCCGGATTGAACCGGGTCAGCCGAAGGGGTGAGGAATCGCTGACGTAGAGCAATCCATTCCGATACCACAGGGAGATCGGATAGCTCAGGTCCCCCGGACCTGAACCCAGGCGACCGATGGTATGGGAGTACGTCCCGTCGGGGTTGAATACGACGATGCGGGAGGAATTCATGTCCAGGATGTGGTAATTGCCGTCATCATCCACGATCGGACAATTTGGATGAACCAGGTATGATTCCACATGAAGAGGATCGGGGCGCAGTTCCACCTGTAATTCATATTGAAACAGTTCCTGGTCGAACAGGCGTCCTCCACTCGTTACCGAATCAAGGTGTCGGTTCCCACCGCCATCGCACGCTGTGAGTACCACAGACAACAGAAGTCCCCAGTGAAGGGCCTGTATTCGGAGAGAAGCTCTCATGATCAATGGCCGGATCGGTTCCCCTGTTCGGGTTGACAGTTTGACGCGGCTATTGTTGGGAATATCGCCGTGTTGAAATCACCCCGGATGTGACATGTTCATCGTGCTACAGGCAAGATCCGATACACGACCAATATCGGCTCATCCGTCTCGGGATTCTGCTCGATCGACAGGAGCCGGTCGCCCACGATCCGGATCCGGGCGGAGGGAACCACCGCCGTACCCAGGAAGCGGCCATCCCGGTCGAGGATGATCCACCGGTAAGGACCGTAGCGCTCCTCCTCCAGGGGGGAGAGAACGGCATTGAGCCAGAGCCGGCCACTATCATCGAGCAACCCAGCGGTCCAGAAGCCGAGGTATTGGGGATACTGCGTCTCCGGTATGGGGGTCCTGCCGGAACCTCCCCGGCGGACCTGGGCGCTGCTCCTCTTCTCTTCGTAAGCGCTGATGACTTCGGCGGTTACCGGGCGGGGTTCGATCTCCAGGCGGGCGATTCGGACCGGCTTCCCCTCCAGGTCGTACCAGCGGACCTCCGGAGTTCCACCGGACGTGCAGACGATCTGCGACCCGCCGTCGAAGAGGGCCATCGGCCAGCCCACGAAGGGGATGCTCATCCGCATCATCCCGAGACCGGTGGGTGTCTCCAGGGTGCGCTGGATGCCGGTGATCGTCTCGCCGCTCTCGATCGTGGCCAGCGTATCTCCCCCGGCATCCAGGACCTGGACCAGCGCTCGGGTAAGGGCGAATCCGTCCTCTTCCCGGCCTGCGGAGAGCCAGCACAAGTACCGGTCACCCGGGATCTTGAGGCAGCGCATGCTGTAGCCGGTGCCCGGCGAACGATACGACTCCAGGAACCGTCCGTCCGTCCGGAAGACCGTCATCCGCTGATTGTTGGCGTCCCAGATCGACAGCCGATCGGCCTCCTGCCTCACCAGTTCCATGAACCGGAACTCTCCCGGACCGTTTCCGGATCGACCGAAGGAACGCAAGTACTTCCCGTCGGGACCGAAAACCTCGATCCGCAGGTCCTCATTGTCGAGCACGTAGAAGCAGCCCTGGGCGTCCATACTGAAAGCGACCGGCCGGATGACGAGACTCTCTGCCACCTGCGGATCCTGTTCCAGCGTCAGGAGTCGCTCGAACCGGAATATCGACGGTCCGAACAGATCGATCCCGGAGGAGACCATCACGGGGATGCCGTTCTCACGGACCAGGTGATATCCTTCAACACGATCGCCCGATCTTCCGCAGCCGGCGATCGTCAGCAGGATCAGGATGAGAGGCACGGTCTGCGTTCTTCCCATCGGCCATGCCTTAAGAGGCGTTCCTAGTATTGGACCGATCATCGAACGGGCCGGGAGAGTCGGTAACGGATCAGCGCCGGAGCCTGCCCGTTCAGACCAATCCCGTAGATGTGGTCACCGAAGGGCCTGAGCGTCCGGGGGGGGCAGGGGACTCCGATCCGACCCCGGTAGATTCCCTCCCGGTCGAAGACATCCATCGGCCAGAGGCCGTTCTCCGGGTACCGCCGCAGCACCCAGATCTCGCCGAACGGTCCTTCTGCCAGCCCGAGGATGGACAGATGCTCGCGGAGCCAGCGGGCACCCGCCTTCATGTCCTGTCCGCCGGCCATCTGGCCCCGATAGTGTTCGATCAGCGTGTCCGGTATCGCATCGGGAATATGCTCCCAGCGGAAGCGCCGCGACTCCCGGCCGGTCGCGGTATCCACCACGTGGACCCAGTCCTCGTACATCCCGTTGACGCACAATCGACCGTCGCCGGTCAGCAGGGGGCGGCTTGTTAACCCGTAATCCGACTCGGCCTCGATTAGAAAGCACGCCAGCGGCACTTGCCCGTTCTCCAGTACATGGATGGTATCGATCTCCGCCCCGCTCAGATCGGTCCTAACCAGATAGAGGGGAGAGCCGAAGTCCGCCCGCCGCGTCCCGATTTGGTAGCCGAACAGATAGGTGCCATCCCACGCTGCGATCTCCTTGCCGAAGAGTGGATGCTGCTGAGGGAGCGTATTCACGCGCAGCAGATCACCCTCCGGATTCCAGCGTTGAACCCGAAACGGTCGGAATCCACCCCAGACATCGAATCGTTTCTCTTCCAGGCAAGTGATCGTTGCCCGCGATGGGAGGTCGGTGGGACCCGATCCGGGACGCCCGAACTCCCTGAGGAACACACCTTGGGCGTCATAGAGACGTATCTGGGCAGGCGAGGTATCGAAGATGACGTGCGTGCCGTCCTCCAGGACCGCGAAAGAGGCCGGGCCGCGCAGCATGTAGGCATCCTCGCCGTACTCCACCCCGATCACCAGGTCCGGCTCCAGGATCCAGGGCGCCGGCTTCGGTTCCGGAGCCCGGCTGACGACCTCCAGGACGCCGTCCGGCGCGATCCGCCGGGTGACGACGCCGCCGGCCTCCTGATCTGCGGAACAGGCCACAGTACACAACAGCAGGATGGGGAAAAGCATCCTGGCATCCATTCGTTCCATACCTGCCCTCTGCCTGTGAGCCGATCGGGGAGGATGGCGAATCCTGCCAGGGGAACGAAGATCGTCTCCTTCCGTTTATCGCCTGCGCTCCTGCCGCAAGCACAGGTGTCCCGCTCCTGCCATGGTGCGGAGTGTCATCAGCGCAGGCGCAGTTCGAGGAGTCTGATTGCTCCGGCATTGCCGGGGATGAAACCCGCCGGTTATTTCTTCTTCACGTTGACGGCCTGTGAGATGGATACAGGGATGCTCAAACCCTGGATCGAGATGTTCCCGCTGAAGGTCGCCTGCCACTCGTTCCCCAGCATCATGGCGGTGTCGCGGGTGACGTAGATGACCGCCTGGCCCTTGCCGCTCATGGCAAGTTCCATCGGCGCCCCGATGTCGCCGCTCCCGGTCACGTTCTGGCTCGAGGAGAGCGCGATCTTCCAGGCCGGTGTGCCTTCGAACGGGGTTTCTTCGACACAGGTGTAGTCGTCCCGGACATTGAAGTACAGTGTCGTCCCGTCCATCTGCACGATCGTGAAGCCGTATTCCCGTGACCAGGTCGCACCGGCGCTCAACCGGCCTTCGGGCAGGTAGAGGAAGACGACCTGGATCTCCAATTCCCGGAAGGGGGCGACGCCGCCCGAGTCGATCACATAAGAGTTCCCTTCCAGGCCGGTCGCCTCTACTACCTGGCCGCGCTCATCCAGCCGGACCTGTGAGGTCAATCCGACCAGATAGGAGATGTCCGGTGTCGGCTGTCCGAGCTCCGCCGCGTCGTCGTGCTGCGCGGCACCGCCGGTGTAGGTCACGGCGTAATCCCGGTCGCCGGTCGCAACGACTTTCAGATCTATCGTATTGCTGCTGGACAGGACCTGTTCACCACCTCCCGGGATCTCGACCTTCTGTGTCTGGAAGTTGGAGAGCACGTACTCCGCTTGCGCACCCCGCGGCCAGACGTAGGTCACTCCCACGACCGCACCGACCCCGACCGCCTGCCGGGCCGCGCAGGCCGGCAGTAGCAGCGCCAGGGCTGCCAGCAATGGGATGGCCGGGGATCTCATCTTTATCTTCAGAGTCATCATGCCGCCCTTTCAGCCTTTCAGGTTGAGATTCAGAATAGGGAGGATTCGAAAGGGGAATGGATTGTTCCCGGCGATGTTGATCAGCCCGAGTTGGAGTCCCTTCAGGGTACCGGCCCGGTTGAGCAGGCCGATGGTGATCCCCTTTTGGGTCCCCCGGATGCTATTGTAGCCGGCGATTCCGATCCCGGTGAAATCATTGACGTCCAGCCAGAGGAGCGAACCGGCCACTCCCTCCATCCGCGGGGCATGGACGCGGAAGCCGCACAGGGTGAGCCCGCTGATCGAAGTCTCGGAGGCGACCGCCAGGCCGCCGGCCTGCAGCCAGCGGACAGGTCCCTCGGAGATGACGCCGATCCCGCCTATCGAGAGGCCGGTGATCGAGGTCTGGCCGAACACGGCCAGTCCTCCGACGTGCACACCCCGGATCAGCCCGTGTTCGGCGATCATGGCCAGGCCGGCCACTCCGAATCCCGACAGGCCCCGGTCGGAGACGACGGCCAGGGTACTGAAGTAGGCCCCCCTGATGTCCGCCCAGGGAGCGATGACCACCATGCCGCCCAGCGAGACGCCGCGCACGCCCTGCTCCCCGATCACGGCCAATGTTCCGTAGTTGAGTCCTATGATCTCACCCTGGGAGACCGCCGCCAGTCCGCCCAGGTTGACCCCCCACAGGCGCTCCCGGGCCAGCACGGCCGCCCCGCCGATGTTGACTCCGTTGAGCCGGTCCGCCTCGGGACCGAGCAGCCCGATCGAGAGCCCGTTGACCGTCCCGCCCGATCCGGGATGTTCGGACCGATCCCCGGGCTCCACCAGGACCAGGTCGACCGTGTTGAAGAAGGTCAGGTTGACCCCGTTGACCCGTTCCAGGTGGCGGTCGCGCAGGTTGATGCGCAGTCCGTTCACCCGGGGCACATCGCCGATCGCGAGTCCGTTCCCGTTCACGGTCAACCGGATCCCCGGGCCGGACGGCCGAGAGGTTTCGGATTCCTGGGCCGACCCGGTGGCCGGCCGGGTGAGGAGGAAGAGGGCCGACACCAGGACGGCGGCGACCGGGTTAATCCGATTCATCTTCATGCCTCCGTCGAAGCGAGGAGACGGGGCGGGTTCGCCCTGTATGGTTCCCATATGTGGGATTGCCATATAGATACGTTCCGCTCCTGGACGGAGTTGCATCCCGGGTGATTCCTGGTAGCGTGATCCCACCATCAGTTAATCTGTTCGGCCATGGAGCAGAGAGCACGGGAGCGCAGTGGACCCTTCATGATCAGTCTTCTCCTTGGGTATCGAACAGCTTCGGTATCCAGTCCCGGGTCAGGATCGCAAATAGTACGGACCCGGAGCAGTGGGGTTGCTGAGTCTTTTTTCCTATTCTTCCGTTTGCGCAGCCGGATGGGAGCCCCGGACGCGCCGGGATCCTCCCCCGGTCCTCGAGTGACCGGATTCGGGCAACCGGGAGAATCCTGATTCCGTTCAATGGGTGGAACCCACCGTCCAACGGCGGTTCGCAGCCGATCCATTCCGACCGGAGCCTGCCCGATGCGCCCGCGAGATTTGACTTCGATCCTGCTGCTGGTCTTGCCGACCTCCTTTGGGCTGCGTCCAGCCGAAGCTCAACAGGCCATCCCCCGCCTCGTCGAGACGACCGTCATCGGCGCCCGGGCAGAGGAAGGTCCCGATCTCTTCGCCCAGATCCAGAATGTCGCTCTCAGTCCGCAGGGGGAGGTCTTCGTCCTGGACTCGGCACAGCCCCGTATCCGGGTCTTCGACTCCCAGGGCCGCTTCCTGTTCCAGACCGGGCGGGACGGCGAAGGCCCCGGCGAGACCCGGCTGCCGATCGCCTGCGCGGTTGACGACGACGGTTCGTTCCGCATCCTGGACATGCCGCTGAACCGGATCTCATCGTTCGCGGCCGATGGATCGCTTATCGGCACCCGCCCGATCGCCGGCAACCGGATGCTCGCCCTGAGCGGCGCGGATTTCGATCCCGTGAACGGTACGTTCTTCTTGGTGCAGTTCGACTTCCGTACCTCCGCCACCGTCATCTCCAGCTTGAATTCCTCCGGAGGCGAGCTTCGGGAATGCCTGAAGGTGGAGGACTGGCCTCTCCAGCCGAACGGTTCACCTGCGCTATTCAGCCCAATCGCAGCCGGGCCGGGCGGCCTCCTGGCGGTCGGTGACGGACAATCAGCGTACGAGATCCGGATCTATGCTCCCGATGGACACCTGCTCCGCACGCTCACCCGGGAGGTGGCACGGACGGTCAAGACAGCCGCCGAGATTGCTCTCGAAGAGGGGGCCGCGGCGCGCGGGGCGGCGCTCGCCCGCCGGGAGAGCGGCGGGCGGAGCACTCCGCCCCGCCCCATCACCGATCCGAACAAACGGTTCTTCTACGGTTACGCGCTCGGCTTCGACGAAACCGGAAGATTGTGGGTCAACACCGGACGGGGGGATGAGACCCGCACGGTATTCGATCTGTTCGATCAGGAGGGCGTCTTCCTGGGGGAGGTCACCACCGCCCGGCTGCTCAAGCAGTTCGATCTCAGGGGTGACCGAATGGTCGGAGCCGGATTCACGGAAGACGGGATCCCGGTGGTCGTGCTCCTGCAGATCCAGCCGCACCAGGCCTGAAGCCCCCTGCCCGTCCCGGCCGGTTCACGGCTCGTCCAGCGCCCGCCGGATGAGCTGGCTGCGGCTGTTAACCCCCACCTTGCGGAAGATGCGGTAGATGTGGTTCTTCACCGTGTTGAGCGAGATGAAGAGCCGGTCCTCGATCTCCTTGTTGCTCGCCCCCTGCAGAACCTGGGCGGCGACCTCCCGCTCCCGCTCGGTCAGGCCGTAGCGCTCGGCGAGCGAACGCAGCCGCGACAGATCATCCAGTACCGGTGATCCGCTGCCGGCCGCCGGCAGCGGGACCCGGTGGGCCAGCCACCAGACCGGGAAGAGGTTGATGCCCACCAGCACGACCAGGTTGATCGCCACGGCGATGCTCTCGGGCAGCGGGAGGATGAGCACCAGGAGACCGAAGAGCACCAGGTAGCCCAGGGCGAACGAGGTGACCAGGCGGCGCTCCTCCCCCTCCGGCATCCGGCGACCGGTCCGCACCAGACTCACCAGGGCGGCGATGAGCACGGCCGCAGCGGTCAGGGCGAAGACCCGATCGACGTAATGCACGGCCTCCCAGCCCACCTGGATCCAGACCAGGGCCAGGATGATGGGATAGGAGAGCACGAACGACACCGCTCCCGTCACCAGTCGGCGGAATGACCCGTCCCGGCCCCCTTGCCCCCGCAGTTCCCGTTCGACCATCAGCATGAACCAGGTCAGGCCGAAGAAGAGGAGCCGCATGAGCGGGGTGGAGAGCTGGGCCCAGAACGGGGCCCCCCCCTCCTCCCAGGCGGTCCCGAAGGTGATCATCAGGTAGGTCATCGTGAAACCGAGCAGCGACATCAGGTTGAAGCAGACCAGGAAGCCGGTCAGGGGACGCAGGGCGGTGTGCCGGCCGGAGCGGGCCCCCTGTCGGGTCACGGTGATGGCCACGCTGCCGACCAGCAGCGTGACCAGATAGGCGAACAGGATCAGGTGATACATCGGCCTCACACTTTGGTATCACGCCCGGTCCGGGAGGTGAACCACACCATCTTACCAGCAACCCGCCGGGGCTGTCCCTCCGTAGTACGTGCGATTGGGATCGATCGTTCGCCCTCTTCACGGGCCTCGGAAACAGGAGGGATGGGATGGATGCGCTCCGGCACGACCTGCGCTACGCGCTACGCGCACTCTGGAAGACCCGGCTGGTAACCCTGGTGGCCACCCTGTCGCTGGCCCTGGCCGTGGCCGGCAACGCCACCGTGTTCAGCCTGGTCTACGGCATCTTCTTCCGTCCCCTCCCCTACCCGCAGCCGGAGCGGATCTGCGTGATCGGGGAACGGGCTCGCGACCTGCCGGCGGGAGCCATCAGCGGCGTCTCGGTGGCCAACTTCCTCGACTGGCAGGAGCGGCAGACCTCGTTCGAACAGCTGGCCGCGGTCCAGCCGCGGGCGGCCGGCCTGGCCCGCGCCGGCTCGGAGCCCGAACCGGTCGTCATCGGCACCGTCACCGAGGGGCTGCTCGAGCTGCTCGGAGTGCGTCCGGTCCGGGGACGGGCCCTGCTGGCCGAGGACGGCACCCCGGGAGCGGAGCCGGTAGCCCTGGTCTCCCACACCTACTGGACCGACCAGCTGGGTGCCGCCCCCCTCGATTCCGCCGTCATCCGCCTGGACGGCCGGACCTGCCGGGTGGTCGGGGTGCTCCCGGCCGATTTCCAGTTCCTCTTCGGCGCCTACGACGTCTGGATACCCCGCCCGATCGACCGCGCCGCGGCCAACCGACAGATCCGGCAGCTCCTGGTCTTCGGGCGGCTGGCCCCCGGCCGCACCCAGGAGCAGGCCGGCGCCGAGCTGGATGCCATCATGGCCGCGCTGACCGAGGAGTACCCGGAGGCCAACCGCGGTTACGAGATCGGCCTGCTCAACCTGCGCTTCGACATCCCCAGCGCCGCCAACCGGCTCCTCTTCGGGGTCATGCAGGGCTCCCTGATCCTGGTCCTGCTGATCGCCTGCGCCAACCTGACCAACCTGCTGCTGGCCCGGGGCCAGACGAGGGAGCGGGAGATCGCCATCCGGATGAGCCTGGGGGCCGGGCGCCGCCGGATCGCCCGGCTGCTGCTGACCGAGAGCGCGTTGCTCGCCCTGGGCTCGGGGGCACTCGGACTCGGGCTCTCCGTCTTCGGGGTGGGCGTGCTGCGGCAGGCCATGGCCGGGGCGATCCCCGGTCCCTGGCAGCCGGCAGTGGAGCCGGCCGTGGTCGCCTTCACGGCCGGCGTGACCCTGCTCGTCCTCCTCCTGCTCGGGATTCTGCCGGTGTTCCAGAGCCACGGGTTCCGGCTGGCTTCCACCCTGCGCGACGGAGCGCTGACGGTCGCCGGCTCCGGGTCGCGCAAGCGGCTCTCCCGGGCCCTGGTGGTGGCCGAGGTGACCCTCTCCCTGGTGCTGCTGGGCGGGGCGGCGGTGCTGATCAAGAGCTTCCTGACCCTGCAGAACAGCGACCCGGGGTTCGCGACCTCCTCCCTGCTGACCTTCGATCTGCGGATCCCCGACCACATCGAAGGGGATGAGATCTTCGTGGAGAACGTGGAGCGGATCCGGGAACGCCTGCGCGCCCTGCCCGGGGTCGAGGCCGTGACCGCGGCCAGCATCCGCCCGCGGACGGTCTTCCTGGGCCCTGAGGTCGTGGAGGTGGACGGCCGGCCCCCGGCCGACGACGGCACCCTGCCCCAGGTCTCCCGGGTCGACGCCGACGAGGACTTCCTGCCCACCCTGGGCATTCCCCTGCTGGCCGGCCGGGGGATCGAGACGGGCGACCGGCTCGACGCGGCGCCGGTGGTGCTGGTCAACCAGGCCATGGCCCACCGCTTCTGGGGGGAGGAGTCCCCGTTGGGGCACCGGGTGTCGGTCCAGGGGGTATCGCGCGAAGTGGTCGGTGTGGTGGCTACGGTCCGGCATGGGGTCATCGTCAACCCCGACTTCGAACCCACCCTCTACCTGCCCTGGGCGCAGCGTCCGGCCCGGAACCTCTCCTTCGCGCTACGTACCGCCGTCCCGCCGGCCACCCTGGCCGAGGCCGTCCGGCGCGAAGTACTGGCCCTAGACTCCGATTTCGTCCTGCGGCAGATCCTGCCGCTGGAAGCGTTCCTGAGCCAATTCTATGCGGGACAGAACATGCTCATCGCCATCATGGGGGGGTTCGGCGTGCTGGCGCTGCTGCTGGCCGCCCTGGGCACCTATGGCGTGCTGGCCTACTGGGTAGTGCAGCGCCGGCATGAGATCGGGATCCGGATGGCGCTGGGCTCATCCCGCGGCCGGGTCGTGCATTTGGTCGCCGGCCAGGGGCTGGCCATGGGCGGGCTGGGGATTCTGATCGGCACTCCCGGGGTGATTCTGCTCACCCGGGCCCTCTCGGCCCAGATCTCGGTGGTGGTACCGGTGGAACCGGTGGCCGTGGTGGCGGTCGGGGGACTGCTCCTGGTGGTGGTGGTCGCGGCCAGCCTGCTCCCCGCCTGGCGGGCCGCCAGCGTGGACCCGGTCAGCGCCCTGCGCCCGGAGTGAGCCGGAGCCGGACGGGCACGGGCCGGCTCAGAAGAGGATGAGGCGCTCGACCAGCGGGGTGAGGATCGGCACCAGGGCGGCCGCCAGGGCGAGCCCTGCGACCACGGCCAGGATCGCCGGCAGCAGGTAGGCCAGCAGCAGGCGCCCGTGACCGCAGCGGTGGACCCAGAAGAGCGCGTAGTACTGGAGGATCCCCACCCAGAGTCCGGCGACCATACCTCCCACCAGGGGGACCAGACTGATCAGGGCGGGGGCGGCCCCGTATCCGGCCGCCCGCAGGGTCCCCCGCAGACCACCCTTCGCGCCCCCCAGCAGGGCGAGCATCACGTGGATGAGGAGCACGGCTCCGAACAGGCTGGCGCACTGGAGCAGGGGGAGCACCACCACGAACAGCCACAGGGGGGGGTGAAAGGTGATCACCGACGGGTCGACCTGGAGGAGGGCGGGGAGCCGCTCGATAAAGCCGTGAGTCCCGGCCCCGGAGACCACCAGGGGGGGGAGCGTGGCCAGTCCCCAGAAGACGAGGGCGGACCCGGCCGGCGCGGCCGGCTCGAGACCCTCGAAGAAGGAGCGCGGCCGGGCCAGCACTCCGACCACGGTGGTGAAGAAGGCGGTCAGCGGGCCGAGCTCGGACCGCCTTTCCCAGGCGGGAGGGCTCGAGGCCGGAGCTGGCTCGGTGTGGAGGGCCGCCATGGTCGGGTCTACGGCCGGAAAAAGTCGGCGGCCTGTCCCACGGCCGCGATCAGCCGGTCCACCTCCTCCGGCGTGTTGTAGAAGGAGAAGGAGGCGCGGGCGGTGGCCGGCAGCCCCAGCACGTCGTGCAGCACCTGGGCGCAATGGTGGCCGGCCCGGATGGCGATGAACTCCTGGTCGAGGAAAGTGGCCAGGTCGTGCGGGTGGAGGTAAGGGATGTGGAAGGTGACCAGGCCGGCCCGCTCGCCGCACGGCCCCAGCACCCGCAACCCCTCGATCCGCTCCAGCCCGGCGATGGCGCGGGCGGCCAGCGCCCGCTCGTGGGCTCCGATCGTCACCAGCCCCACCTCCTGCAGGTAACCGGCGGCGGCTCCCATCCCGATGGCCTCCGCGATGTTGGGCGTACCCGCCTCGAAACGCCAGGGGATGCGGTTGAAGGTGGTCTTCTCCTTGGTCACCCGCACGATCATCTCCCCACCCCCCTGGAAGGGATGCATCTCCTCGATGATGCGCCGGCGGCCGTAGAGCATCCCGGCCCCGGTCGGGCCGCACATCTTGTGGCCGCTGAAGGCGTAGAAGTCCACATCGAGGTCCTGCACATCCACCGGCAGGTGAGGGACCGCCTGGGCCCCGTCGGCCACTACCACCGCCCCGGTGGCGTGCGCGCGGCGAGCGATCTCCTTCACCGGGTTGACCGTGCCGAGCACGTTGCTCACATGGATGACCGAGACCACCTTGGTGCGTTCACCCAGCAGGCGGTCGAAGGCATCCAGGTCGAGGAGCCCCTCGGGCGTCACCGGCACCCATCGGATCACGGCGCCGGTCGTCTCGGCGGCCAGCTGCCAGGGGACGATGTTGGAGTGGTGCTCCATCTCGGTGAGCACGATCTCGTCCCCGGGCTTCAGGTTGTGCCGTCCCCAGGCGCAGGCGACCAGGTTGAGACCCTCGGTAGTGTTGCGGGTGAAGATGCAGGTGGCGGCCTCGGGCGCGTTGATGAATCGGGCCAGCCCGGCGCGGGCTTCCTCGAAGGCCGTGGTGGCTTCCTCGCTCAGGGTGTGCAGCCCGCGGTGGACGTTGGCGTTGGAGGTCCGGTAGAAGGTGTCCATGGCCTCCAGGACGGCCTCCGGACGCTGGCTGGTGGCCGCATTGTCCAGGTAGACCAGCTGTTTCCCGTCGGCGCGGACGCGCTCCAGGATGGGGAAGTCACGGCGTCGGGCGGTAACGTCGAAGGAGGGGGAAACGGCAGTGGGACGGGCGCGGGCACTCATCAAACGGCCTCCGGATAAAATCCGACTCTTTTCCTCCAAGTTAACGCCCCGGCGGAGCGCCGGCCAGGGCCGTTTGCAGCCCCGTCAGCGCTCCTCGGTGGCGGAGGGAGGGAAGGTCCCGGCCGAAATGGGCAGCACCAGCTCTCCCAGCAGATCGAGATAGACGTCCAGCTCGGCGCGCAGATCGGGATGGGCGCCGAGCAGCCCCTCCATCCGTTCGTGGTCGTACTGCTCGTTGGTGAAGGGTCCCTGGAGGCGGGCCAGCATGGCCGAGGCGTAGGCCCGTCGCAGCAGGGTGGGTACCGCCTCACCGTCCCAGGGGAACTCGGAGAGTCCGGCGACGAAGGCGATGCGTGGCGCCATGGCCGCTCCGCCCACCACCTGCTGGAGCCGGTTGCCGATACGCTCCAGGGCGGGCAGCACCTTCGTCTTGGAGGCGTCCAGGAAAAGGACTCCGAAGTGATTCCGGTCGAGCCGGCAGATCAGGTCGGTCTCCCGGACCGAGGCTTTCACCACCTGCAGGAAGGTCAGGATGCTCTCCTTGAGCAGCAGATCGTCCATCTCGGCCAGCAGGCGGTCGTAGTCGAGGATCTCGAGGATGCCGCAGGTGACCCGGGTGCCGCGGCGCCCGGTCAGGTTGATCTCCTCCTCGAACCGCCGCATCCAGTACTCGCGTGACCAGATCCGGTAGGGGAGGTCGCTCACCGCATGGGCGGCGTCGTCCTCGATCAGGTAACGCCTCAGGGTGCGCTCCAGCTCGACCACGATGGTGCGGATGACCGCATGGGTCAGAGTGTCCTCCTGGGCGGGGTCGTTGTCGAAGAGGTAGAGCATGCCCAGGTAGGTCCGGCCGGAATCGCGCAGCACCCAGGAGGTGACGCGCGAGATGCTCGCGAATTCCTGGTCGGCGAAGATCTCGGAGACATCCACCGCCGCCTGCCGCCCCTGGGTCCGCCCCTCGTTGCGCGGGTCGAGTCGCTGCAGCATGAGTTCGTGGAGTCGGGAGGCCTCGGCGGCGTCGACGTGACGGATATAGGTCCGGTACCGCCCCAGCACGGTGGTCGGGAAGAGGGCGAGGCGGCTGTTCCCGACGATCCGGGAGAGGGTGCTCAAGGTCATGTTGACCAGGTGCCCCGCCTCCGATTCCCGCATCAGGGTGCGGGTGGCCCGGAGCATCCCGATCAGCTGGGCCAGCTTCTGGTTGTCCCGCTCCAGCCGGATGACCTGGCTGAGCAGGCCGCCCAGGTGCCCCGAGGCGGTGCGCACCTCGATGGTCGCGGTGGCCGAAAGAGGATGCCGCAGGCCCCTTCCGCTCAGGAAGATGCCGCCGAAGAACTGCCCTTCCCAGGAGAGGGGGATCCAGATCGCCTTCTTCGGCGGTTCGATCCCGCAGGCGTGCCATAGAAGATGGCTGGTCTCCGGGACCTCGACCAGGCCGATCTCGTCGGCCGGGAACTCCGCCCGGATCCGGGCCAGCGTGGGGGGGTCGGGGAGGTTTTCCGGACTCACCAGCCCCTCCTCGGCCGCCGCCGCCAGCATCAGGGTCAGCCGTTCACCCAGGGCCACATCCCCGAAGAGCAGCAGGGCATGGGCGGCCGCCGAGGCACCGCGCAGGGCGGAGAGGAGTTCACGGATGACCGGTTCGAGGGTCTCGAGCGCGCTCGGGACCGTCCCACCGTTCCCGGCGACCTCTTCCGGTGCCGCCGGCTCCTTCTTTTTCTTCTTCACGTGCCCCCCCGTCGGGTCAGGACGCCGTGGAACCCCCTGTCAGGAGTCCTACCGGATAATACCCGCGACCGGTACCGGGCCGTCAATCACCTCCGGCCTGGTCCCGTCCGTGGTACCGGTCAGCAGGCCCTGCCGGATCCGGAGCTGACGCGGGCCGGCGTCCGGGGACTCCTGAATGGTGACGCTCAGGACCTCCCGGGCCTCCACCCGCCAGCGCAGGGTGAGACTGCGCCCCTCCCGCTCCACCGTCATTTCGACACGCCCCCCCACCCCGGCGCTCCGAACCGCCCCGGCGGCCTCTCCCGAGGTCGTCACCGCCCGGCCGTTCACCGTCTTCACCCGGTCCCCCACCTGCAGGCCGGCCCGCGCGGGGGCTCCCTGCGGCGTAAGGGAACGTACCACCGGTCCCGATCCGCTGTTGACGACCCGCAACCCATCGTCGGGGATCCGCTCCCGCGTCTCGGTATAGGTCAGGCCGGCGTACCCGAAGTAACGGGCCCAGTCTACCGGATCGGTCCCGGTGACGTGTCGCTCGAAGAACTCATAGAGGTCACTCCCGGCGACTGCTTCACAGATGTGGATCAGGTCCTCGGTCCCGAATCCCGGTTCCTCGAGGTCCGCCCCACCGTGTTCGGCCATCAGGATTCTCATCACGTCGTCGAGGGCGTACCGGTTGTCCGTGGCTTCCCGCAGGATCAGGTCGAGTGCGATGCCCAGCACCTCCCCCTGGGTGTAGTAGGAGATGGTACCCCGGAGATTGCGTTCGGAGCCGTCCCAGGTCGTCCACGACATGCGAGCGGGAGAGGCATACGCGCGGGCGGGGCTGCCCATCCATTCCGCGATCGAGCGCGCGATCGCCTCGTAGAACTCCGGCGGCGTCCAGAACCCCGCGCGCACCCCGGTCAGGTCGGTGTAGGTGTCGGTGACTCCTTCGCTCCACCACAGGCTTTCGGTCCGGTTGGCGCGCTGGTAATCGAAGGGACCGAGCACCTCGGGCCGGATGCGTTTGACGTTCCAGACGTGGAAGAATTCATGGGCCGAGATGTTCCAGAGTGCCAACGGGTCCCCTTCCAGTGCGGCGGCCGGCCCACCGATGGTGGTGGAACGCAGGTGCTCCAGCCCGCCCCCTCCCCCGTTATCATAGAGGAAGACGAAGTGGGTGAAGGGGAAGCCGCCGAAGATCGAGGCCTGGTAGTCACAGATACGCTTGAGTGAGGCCACGAAGGCCCCCGAGTCGAAGCGGAGCGAGTCCCCCGCCGCATCCCAGGCCACGGAGAAGGGGACATCCCAGGAGGTGAACTCCCACACATGGAGGTTGCCGGGGGCCCCCGCCATGGTGGGACAGTCGATGAGCCAGTCGTAGTCCTCGGCCCAGAAACGGTCGGGGTCCGGAGTCGGGTGCAGCCCGGTGGCCACGATCCAGCCCGCCGGCAGCTCGAAGTGCATCGAAACCCGTTCGCCGGTGGCCCCTTCCAGGTACATCCAGGTGCGGGGGCCGTCCACCAGCGCCCCCCGCTCGTGCAGGTAGTGCCGGTTGTTGATCCGCGGCCGGCCGAGGGCGTCTCGAGGGGTGACGGCGGCGACCGTGTAGCGGAACGTGAAATCATCCCCGCCACCGGACACTTCCCAGCCGTTGCTCCCGGTGCGGGTCACCGGCAGGTCCACCCCGGATACCGTGACGGCCGCGACCCCGGTGATCCCTTCCGGCCAGGCCGCCAGGCGGTAGGCTCCGGGTGCCCAGCGCGGCAGCAGGAAGCGGCGTTCCCCTTCGGGGCCGTGCCGGACCCGGATGCGGACCTCGAAGTGGTCGCCGGCCGCCGGATCGATCACCGTGGTATAGAAGAGGCTCACCGGTGCCCGGCCCCGTTCGGTGACGGATTCCTGGCGGGCGCCGGCCGACACCGGGAGGAGGAGCAGGAGCAGGATCACTCCGGTCGGGACGCCGCGGGTGCGCAGCGGGTGACGGGACATCACAGACCTCCGGGGGCAGGGGTGATGATCGGTCGGAAGGGGGATGATAGGGGTCCGCCCGGAGGGGGACAAGCCGGCCGGTGGTACGGAGCGGGGCGGAAACGTTATACTCTCCAGCGGGGATCGGATGACCGCGCGCCGGTACGATCCCGTATGTATCCTGTAGATATCGGACCGGTCCGGGACGTCGAACCGGAGAGCGTGCACGGACCGGGCCGTCCGGTCCTGAACCGAGCATCCTGGAACCCACGGGAGAGACATGCCGTCGCCATCCCCAACCCGCACCGTCGTCGCCACCCCGCTGCTGGCGGTGATACTGGCCGCCCTCGTGCTGGGCGCCTGTACCCGCAATCCGTTCGACCGCAGCCGGCCCGTCCTCCTGTTCGAAGACAACTACGACTATTCGGTGATCGTTTCCTCCGCCGATATCCGGTCCTTCGCGGTAGCCTCCGACGACGCCGGTCACCAGGGAGTGGCCATCGCCAACGGGTCGCACGGGATCACCGTCAAGGAGAGCGCCGCGGGCGTCTGGACCGACGCCGGATCGATCACATCGAGCGGGCTCAACGGTCAACTGGTCGACCTGGCGTCCGGGGCGATGGGGGCCTGGTGGGTACTCGCCTCCGACTCAGGGGTGGGCATGCGCCTCTTCCGGGTCGGTGGGGCGGGCGACTCGAGCCTGACCATCCCGAAGTTCCAGAACGCGAACTGGGACTCGCTCGGAGCGGTCCTGACCTCCGACATCGGCGGACATCCCATAGCCTACCTGGTAGCCCGTGGATTGCATCTGGTGCGGGCCACCCTCGCCGACACCGGCTGGGCGCTCACCGAGATACCTCTGACCACCGCCACGGCATTGGCCTGGGATGCCGTGGTCACGGCCGACGGCACTGAGCACCTCACCTACCGGCGGACGAGCGTAGGAGCCAGCTTCTACCAGCAGGTGAGCGGCGACTCTATCTACACCTCCGAGATCCCCAACTCAGGCGGACTACTGGCCATCACGGCCACGCCCGCCAACGTCCCCTACCTGGCCGGCCCCATGGCTGATTACCTGAGCCTGCGGCTATGGACGTGGAGAACGCCCGGGGACGAGACCTCCTGGGATGCCGAGATCCTGCCCGCCTCCAGCCGGCAGCCGGTCGGAGGACATTTCGACGTGATCCTGGCGGCCGACGGCAAGCCCTATGTCCTCTGGGCCTTCTATAACGACACAGAACGGATCAGCGTGGTTATGAGCAGCCGCAGTCCGGACGTCTACGGCCTCAACTGGAGCGCGGACTCGGTGGCGGAAGACATCCCCTGGCGCGGGTCCACCGATCGGCGGAACAGATTCCAGATCCTGCTCGACGACCTCGACCGGCCGATGATCTTCTTCTTGAGTGCGGCAGCGGACGAAGTGGATTCCGCCCTCTATGTGGCGGTGCTCCGGGACTGAGCCCCGGCCATACGCCCGTTCATCCGGCCCGATCATGCGTCCGATCCAACGATGGATTGAAGGTCGGGCCGGGTTCGGATGCATTCCCTCCAGAACGATTGCGCTCCCGCCACCTCGCGTGGGAGAGTGGTAGCAGAGAGGGCCCATCCCCTGTGGACGGGCCCCCGATAAAAAGGGTGCCAGGCAGAACCGGGCACTCCGACGGTCGTCGAATCCATTCTGGGTGGATAGCGACGAGCCCGACCCGTCTGGAGCATCACCCGGGCGAAGACCGGCGGGAGCCGGTCTTCGCATCTCCACCCGGCACCTACGTGTTTCTTACATCCGATCCGACGGCGCTGTCCAATACGAACCAGTCTGCGACCGATGGGCTACAGGCCCGCCTGTATCCGGGCCCGGGCACCCCGCTGACCGACGGCGGCGACGGCTACCAGCGCCACCATGATACGCGCGATCAGAGCCGGCAGGACCACCCCCCCCATGAACGATCCGACGATCCCGAGCAGAGCCCAGACCAGGAGCAGGTAGAGAGAGTAGAAACGGTTCAAGAGCATGGTCACGCCGGTGCCCGCGAGCAGGAAGAAACCAAACCCGTCGAGGATGACCGCAACTCCGACGATATCGGGGTTGGTCAGGATGCCGACCCCCTGGACGATCCCGACGGCCAGGAATCCGATTCCCATCAGGATCCTCAGGGCACCGCTCATCGGAAGTCCGTCTTCCGGCGGGGCGCTTCCAGCCCCCCCTCCCGCCAGGGCGTGGGGAGCGTAGGGAGGAAGGTGCATACCGGTCACTCCTTAGGTAGAGGTCCGCGGGTCACAGAACCTGAAGCAGGATAGCACAGGATACCGACGCGGGAAGAGTGCGTTCGTGATTGGGCCGGCCGGATGCCGCTGGACAGCCGGTGCGCATGCGGTCAGGCTAAGAAGATGAAACTCTGGACCACGGCCCCCGATGGATCCCGTCACCATGCCCGCCGAGAGGGGGCCGGCCCCGTCCCAGTGCTGTTCGTCCACGGCTTCCCGTTCGACCACCGGCAGTGGGATCCCCAGCTCGAAGCGTCCCCGGGGAGCGCCACCATGCTGGCTCCCGACCTGCGCGGACTGGGTGCGAGCGGCGGGGCCCGGGAGCCGGAGAGGGCGCACCTCTCCGATTACGCCGACGATCTGGCCCACTGGCTCGACGAGGTCGGCTGGGAGCGGGCGGTCGTGGCCGGATTGAGCATGGGCGGCTACATCGCCTTCGCGTTCCTACGCCGGTATCCCGACCGCCTGCTCGGGCTGGTGCTCGCCGACACCAGCCCGTCGGCCGACACCGAGGCGGTCCGCACCGATCGCCGCACCATCTCCGAGCGGGTGGCGGTCGAGGGGATGGACATCGTCGTGGAGGATCTGCTGGCCCGGGTGCTCGGCCCCACGACCCGGCGGAGCCGACCTGAGGTCTGTGCCCGCCTGTCGGGGATGATGTCGGCGGCGCCTATCCCCGGTGTCCTAGCCGCGCTGGCAGCGATGGCCGGACGCCCCGACAGCACCCCCATCCTCGGTTCGATCACCGTCCCCACCCTGGTCATCGTCGGCGAGGAGGATCCGCTCACCCCCCCGACCACGGCCGGGACGATGGCTTCCGCCATCGCCGGCGCCCGGCTCGCCGTCATCCCTCAGGCGGGACATCTCCCCCCCCTGGAGACCCCGGAAGCGTTCAACGGAGTGATGGGGGAGTTCCTGGCCGGAGTACTACCGTGAACGGCGGCCGCCTTTCCATCCGGCGAACTGCCTTCCCGGTCCTCCTCCTCCTGCCGGCGCTCACCGCGACCGGTGCCTGCGCCCACCGGCGCTTGCTCCCTCCCCCGCAACTGGTGGTATCCGCCACCGCCCAGGGTCGCGGCTGGCCGTACGGGGAGAGCGGTGGCGGGGAGGTCCAGCATCTCGCCAGGACCGCCGAGCACGATTCCTACGGATGGCGGCACACCGACCCGGTGATGCTGGGCGGCTATAACATCGATCCGGCCCAGGACACCTCCGAGCCACGCCAGACCCGATTCCTCAACAGCCTGTGGGGACCTGGTGGAGAGACGGTCTTCTACGAGCGGGTAGGGACCTGCTGCCCCTTCCAGTTCTTCGGAGCCCCCCTCGACAAGGGGCTGCTGGACGTCTACACGTTGACCTGGGAGGGGAGCAAGGAACCACGCCATCTCTACCTCGACCGCTACCACACCGGCCCGCTGCTCATCCCCACCGGACTCACCAGCCGCGTCCCTCCCGACCGCTGACCCAGTCGCGGTTGCTCCTGTGCCGTGGAGCGGCCTAATCTGATCCCATGGGTCCGACGCCTCCGTACATCCCCCTGCCCGACCTGGAAGTGACGTCCGAGTGCATCTGCGGGAGCACCCTCGCCTACCGGAACTGCTGCGAACCACGACTGAAGCGGCTCAACCGCACCATGAGCGAACTGGAGAGTTGGCGGGAGAACCCGCGCTTCGACCGTGTCTTCCACGTCTACAGCGACCTTCTGTGGGAGGAACAGTTCCGCGACGAGGAGCAGGGACACTCGGCCCAGGAGTTCGAGGAGTGGGACGAGTGGGCCTCCTATCTCTGGCTCGAAGGGGTGCTGCTGGACGGATTCACCCTGGAGGGGGAGCTATCGATCCCGGCCCGGTTGCGGGAGAACATGGCTCTGGGGTCCCGTATCCCCGGCGGGCGCCCCACCCTGGAAGCCCTGCTGGGATCCTTCGAAGGGGTCTTTGAGATCGTCACCCTCTCCGCGGCCGAAGGCCCCGGGCTGGTCGAGCTCTGGCTCCCGCCCTGCCGGACGGCCACCCTCAGTGTCCCCCGGATCTTTTTACCCGCCGACACCGAACCGACCGACATGGTGATCGGCCGGTTCGTCCGGCTGGGGCCGATCGCCTATCCGACCCACCGGCCGCTGGTCATCCCGATGCTGGCCGACGGGAGCAACTTCGATGCCGCCTATCGGGTGCTCGCTCCCCTCTTCCCGGCCGACGAGGAGAATCCCGGCGCCCCCGTACTGCAGAAGCGTCTGCTCAAGGGGCGGGGGGACCTGGTGCTGCGCGCCGCCCTCGAGGCCCTGCTGCCGCTCGAGACCGACGAGATCCGTTCTTCCCCCGGCGCCAGCCCGGTGGACGGGGGAGAGATCCGGTGGATGGTCTCCGACGTCGCGGCCGTTGAACTCCACCTCGACCACAGTCCCTTCTTCCAGGTATTGGGGCCCATCGCGCAGCCCGAACTCGAGGAAGAGATGGCCGACCTGCTCCAGGGGGACAGCCTCCCCCCCATACCCGAGGGACCCCGCTGGCAGATCAGCCTGCCCGCCCAAGCCAGGCGCAAGTTGCGGCCCCCGGAACGGTCCCGGGTCGAGGAACTGGTCGGGGACCTGACCCGGAAGGCCCGCCCCCCCTTCGAGACCGATCCTTTCGAGCACTGGGCATCCAACCCGGGCCTGGCCGTGGTCCTGGACCGGAGCGCCGGACGTCTCTCTGCCCGTGCGTTCTTCGCGCCCTCGCTGGAGTTAGGGAGGTTCCTGTTGGAACGCGAAGTCGGGGCGTTCCTGGCCCGGGAGAGCGAGGAGTACCTGGAACCGTGACGGGTCCCGGACCGCTCAGTCGCTCTCCTCGGTGACCACCGCCGTACCGTAACACATGAGTTCGGCTGCTCCGGCCATGAGCTCGGCAGTGATGAACCGCACCGTGATGATGGCGTCGGCACCCAGTTCACGGGCCTCGTCCACCATCCGGTCGATCGCCTGTTCCCGGGCCTCAGCCAGCATCTTGGTGTACTCGTAGACCTCGCCCCCGACGATATTGCGGAGCATCGCCTGGATGTCCCGGCCGACGTGCCGGGCCCGCACCGTGTTGCCGCGAACCAGTCCCAGGGAGCGGACGATCCTCCGGCCCGGGATGGTCTCTGTGGTGACGACCATCATCGCTGGACCCCCTTGTACGGATCGTTCCGGTAATCGCGGATTCGCTCCCAGGCCACCGAAGCGAGCAGGATCACGAATCCGATCACGACGAACCCGGTGGTCAGCCGATCGAAGAGGTTCATCGGCGCCTGGAGGAAGGTGTAGACCGCGTAGGCGACGTACATGACGACTCCGACGGTCAGGAAGACCCAGCCGGTCGGACGCGCGATCTGACGGTTGACGCTGTCCCAGATGCTGCCCCCGGGGACGGGGGGCCGATTCAGACCCATGGCCCGCAGTTCTCCTTTCAGCGAGCGGAAGACGGCGACCTCCCGGAGACACTCGGTGCAGGTCTCCAGGTGCGCTTCAAAGGCGCTCCGCTCTTCACCTTCCAGTTCGTCGTCCACATACCGGGCGAGCTGCCCGCGCAGTGTCTCGCAGTCGCCCGCGCGAGCTTCTCTTTCTCTCTCGTGCGGTGCGGTCATGGGTAGGTCACCCCCATCTGCTCAAGGGTTTCCCGGAGGGCCTTTCGGGCGTAGTAGACCCGGCTGGCCACGGTCCCCTGGGGTATGTTCAGGATCCGTGCGATCTCCGCATACTCCAGTTCCTGCAGGTCCTTCAGGACCACTACCTCACGGTGTTCGTCGCTCAACCGTTCCATCGCCTGCCAGATCAAGGAACGGGTCTCCGCGACGATGGTCGCCCGGTCGCTCTCGGCCGTGGCGTCCGCGATCTGGATCCCGGGGCCGTCCTCCGGGTCCTCGATCCGCACGTTGTTCCGGCGGCGGCGGAGATGATCGATGCACAGGTTGCGGCTGATCCCCAGCAGCCAGCCCAGGAAGGGCCGATCGGGATCGTAGAGGTCCAGAGACTGGAAGGCCCGCACCAGCGCGTCCTGTGCGAGGTCCCGGGCATCCTCGGGATCCCGCAACAGCCCCAGTGCGAGGCCGTACACCCTCCCCTCGTACGCGCGCACGATCGGTTCGTAGGACTTCCAATCCCCCGCCCGGCATTTCAGCAGGAGCTGCCGTTCTACCTCATCGACCATCCTGCGCCCGTCTCATGTCAGAGATACGCCTTTGCTCGGATTCGTTTTCAGCGCAACCAGACGATCGTCACCCCGGCCCCCCCCTCCCCCACATTACCGAGCCGGAAATCGCGGATCCGGCCGGAGGCCATCTCCGCTTCCAGGTCGTGCCGCACCGCCGCCCGCACCACCGAGATCCCGTCCGGGCTCCCGACCCCTTTGCCGTGGACCACCTTGACCCGGCGCAGGCGCCGTCGCCGGCACTCGGCCAGGAAGGCGCGCAACCGCGGCCGGGCGCGAGCCACCGTCAATCCGCGCAGGTGGAGCTGGGCTTCCGGCGGAGGTGCGGCACCGGGCGCCCGGTTCTGTCCCTGGGGGCTCACAGGCCGAACCGCCGGGGATTGAGGCCGGTGTGACGGCAATAGCGGCGCAGGTCCCGACCGGCGGCTCGCCAGACCAGCGCTACCACGAAGGCATCGTCCAACCAGCCCAGACCGGGCAGGATGTCGGGGAGCAGATCGAGCGGTGAGGTGACGTAGAAGAGGGCGAAGACCAGCGCCCAGAACGAGGCCAGGGGGATGTGCGGGTAGCGGCCCTCATGGTGGTCGCGGCAGAGCATGAGCATCAGCCGGATCCGACCGACCAGACGAGCCGGGGCTCCGGGGGTGACGCGGCGCAGCCACTCGTGGGTCCGTCCGATGAGCCGGAGCAGACCCGCCTCCCTCTCCGGGTCCACCCGGACGTCGCCCCCTCTGCCTCCCCTGATCCGCATGTCCCTGACCATATCCCGGACCGGGTGTCGGGGCAACGGGCTACCCCGACACCGGGAGCAGGAGCCGGGCCCGACATCCGGGGTGGTCGGTACGGTTCTCCAGGATCAGTGTCCCGCCGTGCGTCTCCGCGATCTGGCGGGCCAGGGCGAGCCCGATCCCGGACCCTTCCGACTTGGTAGTATAGAAGGGGACGAAGAGGTTGGCCGGGTCGCTCAGGCCCGGGCCGTCGTCCACGACCTCGATCTCGAGCCGTTCCTCCACCACCCGCCAGCCCACCTCGACCGCACCCCCCGTCTCCAGGGCGGCGTCTACCGCGTTCCTCACCAGGTTGATGAGGAGCTGCCCGAGCTGGTCGCCGTCCGCCCGGATCACCACCGCAGGCCCGGTATGGACCCGGACCGGCATTCTCCGCTCCAGCTCCACCACCCCGCGCACCCACTCGGCGACCACGACCTCGCGCAGGACGGGAGCGGGGAGCCGGGTGAGGTGGGCGTATGCGGAGAGGAAGCGTCCCAGCGACTCCGCCCGCCCTTCGACCACCTCCAACCCGTTGCGCAGGTCGTTCTCCCAGTCGGTCGGACGGCGGCGGACCAGTTCCCGCAGACTCCCCGCGATCGAGCGGATCGGGGCCAGGGAGTTGTTGATCTCGTGGCCGAGGACCCGGATCAGGCGCTGCCAGGCGAGGCGTTCCTCTTCCCGCAGCGCCCGGCTGAGGTCGGTCACCACGACCAGATGGTGGAGCATCCCCCCCTGGCGGAACATGCTGCGCCGGACCTCCCAGCGTCCGCCGCCGCCGGGGAAGCCTGCTTCAAGGGTCCGCCGGGAAGGACCTTCGAGCACCCCCCCCAGCCCGAGATCCTGTGCCCTGCGTCCCACCATCCGGGCAGCTGGGAGGCGCAGCAGTCGTTCCCCCGCCCGATTAATCAGACGCAGGATCCCGTCTCCGTCGAAGGCGAAGACGGCGACGTCGATCTCCGCCATGACCTTGCCCAGCAGGGCACCCGCTTCGAGGGCACCCAGCCGCTGCTCCCGAAGGGTCTGGCCGAGGATATTGGCCTCATGGATCGCCAGCCCGAGCGGGGAATCGGGATCCTCCCCCCGGGCGCGGATGGAGAAGTCCCCCTCCCGGAGCGCCCCAAGCAGGTTGGAGAGGATCTGGAGCGGTCGCACCACCTCCCCCACTACCGCCGCTCCCAACCCCACCCAGCAGAGCAGGAAGAATACGGTCAGCGTCCACTCGACCTTGAGCGGGAAGCCCCCGGTCCAGAGATAGACGAGGGCGAAGGCCGTGGCGGGCAATCCGGCGGCGAGGGTCAGCAGGAGCACCCGCTGTTCGTGGCGTAGCCTCCCCGGGCGTCTCCGCTCCGGCTCCGGTTCCATCAGAGGTCGTGCCGCTGCAGGCGACGATAGAGCGCACTGCGACTGATACCCAGCGCTACGGCCGCCCGGCTGACGTTGCCGTCGAAGCGGTCGAGCGCCTTCCGGATGAGATGCTGCTCCGCATCCTCGAGGGTCAACTCCTCGAATCCGGGTGCGGCCGGACCGCGGGTGCGCAGGCCGAGGTCCTCGACCTCGATCCGCCCGGCCCGGCTCATCAGCACCGCCCGTTCCACGACATGCTCCAGCTCGCGCACGTTACCCGGCCAGGTATGCTCGACCAGCAGCCGCAGCGCCTCATCGGAGAACCCCGTCACCCTCTTGCCGTAGTGCTCCGACTCGCGGCTCAGGAACCGGGCGGCCAGTTCGGGGATGTCCTCCCTCCTCTCGCGCAGGGGAGGGAGACGGATCTCGACAGTGTTGATCCGGTAGAGCAGGTCCTCCCGGAACGCCCCGGCCGTTACCCGCTCCTCCAGATCGGCATTGGTGGCGGTGATGAACCGTACATCCACCCTGCGCACACGGGAGTCCCCGATCCGCTGCACTTCGCCGGTCTCCAGCACGCGCAGCAGCTTGGCCTGTTGCCCGAGGGGGATGTTGGCGATCTCGTCCAGCAGCAGGGTGCCGCCATCGGCGAGTTCGAAGCAACCGGTCCGGTCCGCCCGGGCATCCGTGAAGGCCCCCTTCACATGACCGAAGAGTTCGCTCTCCACCAGCCCTTCCGGGAGCGCCCCGGCGTTGACGGTGACCAGAGGGCCGGCGCTGCGACGCGAGACCGCGTGCAGGAGCCGGGCCGTCACCTCCTTGCCGGTGCCGTGCTCACCGAGCACCAGTACGTTGGCATCGGACGGGCCGATCCGCTCGATCACATCGAGCACATCGCGCATGGCGCGGGAAGAGGCCACCATGTCGGGTGTCCCGGTCCGCCGCAGGAGCCGGTTCTCCTCTTCCAGTCGCCGGCTGTGACGCAAGGCGCGGCCCAGTTCGACCTGGGTGCGCAGGGTCGCGGTCAGCCGGGCGTTGTCCCAGGGCTTCTCCAGATAATCGCGCGCCCCCCGGCGCATCGCGTCGACCGCCCCCTCCACACTTCCCCAGGCGGTCATGACGATGACCGGCAGGGAAGGATCGAGAGCGCGGAGGCGGTCGAGCAGGTCGAGCCCCTCCCGTCCAGAGGTGGTGTCCCGGGTATAGTTGAGGTCGATGAGCAGGGCGTCGTAGTCACTCTGCCCGAGTGCGGTGAGCACGCCGGCAGGGGAGGAGGCGGTATCGACCCGGAAGCCCTCCCCCTTCAGGAGCAGATGGAGAGCCTCCAGGACATCACCCTGGTCGTCGGCGACCAGCAGTCTCGGTGGATCGTGTCGGTTCGTCACGTCCCGGGCCGGACCTCAGCGTTCGCGGAAGGGCTGGGGCGGTGTCGTGCGCTGATTGACCGGCTGGTTGGTCTCCCAGTCCCAGAGCGTGATCTCCTTCAGGTCGGCCTTGGCCAGTTCGAAGGAGATCTGGGCGTTGAGCAGGTTGACCTGGGTCTGAGACAGCTGGTCCTGTGCCGTCGCCAGCTCCGTCACGGTGATCTCACCGCGAGCATAGCGCTTCTGGGTGAAGTCGTACGAGGTCAATGCGACCTGGACGTTCTGCTGCTGGATGACCAGCCGGCGCATGGCGCTCTCCACCGCCCGCACCCGGTCGGTCACGCGCTGGCGCAGGTCCTCGCGGGTCTCGTCGATCTGCCGCTCCAGCACCCGGGCCTCGGAGAGGCGTCGTTGGACCAGGGAGGCGTTCCTTCCCCAGTCGAAGAGCGGGATGTTCAGGGTCAGGCTGACGTTGGTGTTGGGGCTGCGGTTGTCCGGGTCGAGGGCCTCCTTGAAATGCTTCCCCCAGTCGTCGGTGGGGATGGCGCTCAGGCTGGAGTTGCCCGTGATGTCGTAGCCGACGTTGAGCTGCAGGTCGGGGCGCCCGTCGCTGACCGTCCGGCGCACCTCGAGGCGGGTCTGCTCGAGGTCGATCTCGGCCCGCCGCAGGTCGCTCCGGTTGGCGAAGGCGAGTTCCAGGGCCCGCTCCAGGTCGACCTCGACCGGCTGGTAGTCCAACCGGGCCTCGGCCCAGACCTGATCATCGAGGGTCAGGCCGACCAGCCGGTTGAAGGCGAACTGCTGCTGTTCGAGCTGGTTGCGGGCGCTTTCCAGGGCGTCCTCGTCGTTGGCCCGGGTGACCGCCAGACGGAGTACCTCGCTCTCGGGGATCAGACCGGCATTCTGGCGGCGCACCCCGGAGTTGTAGTTGCGGTCGCTCTGGACGTAGCGGTCCATGGCGAGCTCCAGCACCCGTTGCTGGGCGACCAGGCTGTAGAACTGGCGCGAGACCTGGTTGATCAGCCGCAGCTCCTCCTCGGTATAGCGCAGTTCCAGGCTCTCCAGGGCCATGGTGGCGGTCTCGAGCTGCCCCTTCACGCTGTTGAACTGGAAGAGGGGCTGGGTGAAGCGGATCCCCAGGGAGGGCTGAACGGAGCGGCTGTCCAAGCGGGCATCGCCGGGAAGTTCATTGAAGGCGTCGAAGCCGACCAGGTTCGAAAGCAGCACGATCCGCCCGTTGGTGATCAACGGCTGCACGATGTTGATGCCGGCCTGGGCCCAGTTGGCGCCGTTCCGCAGGTAGTAGAGCTGGTTGCCCATGCCGATGTCGATGAGTCTGACGTCGATCGACTGGCTGATCCCCGGCAGAGTCGAATTGAAGTCGATCCGGGTGCGCAGCTGCCGTTTGGCGTTCTCGAGTCCGTAGGAGATCTGCAGGTACTGCTGCTCGAGCTGGAAGACCGAGAAGGAGTGCCCCAGGGAGAGGTCCACCGCCTCCTGCAGGCTCATGACCCGATCGGCATCCGCCCGGCTGAAGATCCGGACCTGCGGCGGGGTCTGCTCCGCGACGGGTTCCTGCGCCCGGGCTCCGGAGGTCGTACCCGCCAGCAGCAGGAGCAGCGCGCCGGCCAGGATCGCGCCGCGGTGGAGTGGAGTCATTGGCCCTGAGATGCGGTGTAGCATGGCGATGTTCCCTTCCCGGTCACGACCGGTCATTCGACACGAAGCGCCTCGATCGGTTCGATCCTGGCGGCATGCCGGGCCGGCAGTACGATCGCGGTCAGTGCCGTCACACCCAGAACGCCTGTGACGGCAAGGTAGGTCAGGGGGTCCCAGGGAGCGACCCCGTAGAAGATGCCGCGCATGAACACGGCGGCCGCCGCACCCGCCGCCAGGCCGATCACCGCTCCCGTCCCGACCAGTCGGAGTCCCTCGCCGAACACCATCCGGACGACCGCGTTCGTGGGTGCCCCCAGCGCGATGCGCACTCCGATCTCGCGGGTGCGTAAGCGGATGTGGTAGGCGAGAGAGCCGTATAGTCCGACGGCGGCCAGTAGTAGTGCGAGCAGAGCGAAAGAACCGGCCAGAGCGGTCCCGACGTTCATGGTGCCCACCGACTGCCGTAACTGCTCCTCTAGTGTACGGATATCGAAGAGCGGAAGGTTCGGGTCCGCAGCCCGGACGGCGGCTCGGAGGGGGACGGTGAGTGCGGCGGGCTCGGAATCCTCGGACCGCAGGTAGAGCCAGCTCTCCGGTTCAGGCCGCTGAGGATAGGCGAAGTAGACGTGGAGCCGGGGGGCTTCGTCCAGGGTGCGGTACTTGATGTCCGCCACCACCCCGACGACCTCCCACCGGATGACCCGATCGCGGTACGGCTCGATCAGGGTACTTCCCACCGCTCCCCCTTCGGGCCAGAAGCGGCGAGCCAGGGTCTCATTGACCACGGCCACCCGCGGAGCCGCCGCTCCGTCGCTCGGCTGGATGAACCGTCCGGCCCGCAGCGGGATTCCCATCACCGCCAGGTAGTCGGCGGTGACCGCACGCAGATCCACGTCCCAGCCGCTCTCGCCGGCCGGAGGCTCGAGTCCTTCCACCGTCAGGGTAGTGCTGGATCGGGACGGTACGAGGGGCACGTTGTCCCCGATCGCCGCCGCCGAGACCCCCGGGAGGGCGGTCAGCCGATCGAGCAGGTCCAGGAGGAAGCGGGTGCCCCGCTCGCCGGGATAACGCTGGGGGTCGAGACGGAAACCGGCCACCAGCACCTTCCCGGCATCGAATCCGGGATCCACCCGCAGATAGGCGTCCAGGCTCCGGGCGAAAAGCCCGGCCAGCACGAGCAGGGTCAGGGAGAGGGCGAACTGTCCGGAGACCAGGACCGACCGGAGCCGTGTCCCGCCCGCGCTCCGTTCCCCCCCATCCCGCAGAGCGCCGGCCGTCCGGACCCGGGAGACGCTCAGGGCGGGCAGCAGACCGAAGAGGAGCACCGTCGCCAGAGAGACCGCCAGGCTGAAGAGAAGCACCCGGGTATCCGGGCTGTAGTCCACCACACCGGCGGCCGGTGCCAGCCAGGTGGCCGAGACCAGCAGGCGCAGCCCGTCGCTGCCCCACAGGGTGACCAGCAGCCCGAATCCGCCGCCGGCCAACGCCAGCAGGAGGCTCTCGACCAGCAGGTGCCGGGCCAGACGTGGACGCGAGGCTCCCAGTACCGAACGGATCCCCATCTCACGGCGGCGACCGGCGCCCCGGACCAGCAGCAGGTTGGCGACGTTGGCGCAGACGATCAGCAGGACCAGTCCGGCCCCGGCCAGCATGAAGACGGCGAAGCGGCCGATCATCTCCCGCAGGAAAGGCCACATCCCGAACCCCGTCGCCAGGACAGCCCCCCGCTCCCCCCAGACATCGGGTCGCTGCTCCCGCAGGATGGCCGATACCCGGTCGAGTTCGGCCTGGACGGCGGCTGGATCCACCCCCGGCTTGAGTCGTCCGAAAGCCTGGAGCCAGACGGTGCCGGGCGTGTGGAGCAGGTCGACCGGCCGGGGGCTGAGCCGGGGTTCGAGGGCCAGTGGGACCCACAGGTCCACGCGTTCGACGACACTCGAGCCCCGGAAGCCCTCCTCGGCAACCCCCACCACCACCAGGGTGGTGCCCTCCACCTCGACCTCCCGGCCCAATGCCTGGGAGGGAGATCCGAACCGTTCCACCGCCAGAGCATGGCTGAACACGGCGACTTCGAGGGGGACATCCGGGGATTCTACGGGTTCATCGAGCAGCCGCCCGGCCGAAGTCCGGGTGCGCAGGGTCTCGAAGTACTCACCGGAAACCAGCGCGACGCTGCGGCGCCCGGATTCCCCTCCGATACCGACCGTGAATCCCTGTGTATGGAAGGCGACCAGCGTCTCCAGGCCACCCACCTGGTCCCGGTAGAGGCTCAGATCGGGCCAACCGAAGGTGTCGAAGCCCTCGCCGTTCTCGGTGCGTCCGACCAGGACCAATCCCTGCGGATCGCGTACACCCGGCAACGGCTTGTAAAGGAAGGTGTTGACGAGGCTGAAGACGGCCGTGCTCAGGCCGATCCCCGCTCCCAGTATCACGACCACGGCCGCGGTGAAGCCCGGGCGCGACGCCAGCATGCGCAGACTCAACCGGATGTCGTGGAACAGACTGTTCATCGGACCGGACCTCCCGGGACGGTGTTTCGGGATCGGAACCCGCTACCCCGTCACCAGGGCGCAAAACGCATGCCAGACATCATAGAGACGGGAACGATCCCGGCCGATGCGACCGGAGGGGCCCGGGCGGTCCGGTTCCACAGGTTCGATCACCCGGCGGGGCAGCCGTTCAGGACTTGGAGAGCCAGCCGTCGAAGAGGTTGATGATCCGGTTACCGTAGTCCGCCCACTTCTCGTTGTGGGTCACCTGGACGATGGTGGTCCCCTGCCCGTTGAGCTTCTTGAGCAGGTCCATGACCTCCTTGCCCTGGCTCGAGTGCAGGTTCCCGGTCGGCTCATCGGCCAGGATCAGCTTCGGTTTGGCGATCACCGCGCGGGCGACGGCCACCAGCTGCTGCTGGCCGCCGGAGAGCTGGCTGGGGAAGAGATCTTTCTTCCCCACGATCTGGAACCGGTCGAGGGTGTCGGCCACGATGCCGGCCCGCTCCGACTTGCGGACGTTCCGGTAGGAGAGCGGGATCTCCAGGTTCTCATAGACGGTCAGCGAATCGAGCAGGTGGTACTGCTGGAACACGAATCCGATGTAGCTCTTGTTCAGTTCGGCGCGTTCCTTCGGTTTCATCCCGTGCACCGGTTCCTCGTTGAACCAGTACTCCCCCTCCCATTCCCCGTCGAGCATGCCCATGATGGAGAGCAGGGTGGTCTTGCCCGAGCCGGAGGGGCCCATGATGGTGATGAAATCCCCCTCCTCGATATCGAGCGTGATCTGCCTCAGGACGAAGGTCTTGACCGGTCCGGTCTGGAAGTACTTCTCGAGGTTGCGCAACGCGATCATCGGAGTCCCCCATCTCTCATGCCATCGTCGAGACAGGACGGTCCCGGTCGGAGGACTCCGGCCGGGACCAGTGCCTGCAGGGGCGGGTCAGCCATCCGACGGCCGTGTGTCACCGGCCGTCCCTGGAGCGCTCAACCGACGTCGAACCCGCTCTGCTCGAGCTGCTGCACCTTCTCACCGGCCTTCTCGTCCACGATCTGACCGTCGAAGAGGTTGACCGTACGCTCGGAGTAGTGGGCGTATCGCGGGTCGTGGGTGACCATGCAGATGGTCGCCCCGTCCCGGTGCAGCTCGTTGAGAAGCTGCATGACCGCCTCGCCGTTCTTCGAGTCGAGGTTCCCGGTCGGCTCGTCGGCGAGCAGAATCAGCGGCCGTCCGACGATGGCCCGCGCTACCGCCACCCGCTGCTGCTGGCCTCCTGAGAGCTGCGAGGGGTAGTGCTTCATCCGGTGGGCCATGCCGACCCGCTCGAGCGCCTCCTGGACCCGCTGCTTGCGCTCGGCGGAAGGCATCCCACGGTAGGTCAGCGGCAGCTCCACGTTCTCGAAGACCGTGAGGTCGCCGATCAGGTTGTAGGCCTGGAAGATGAAGCCGATCGCCTGGTTCCGGATCCGGGCGCGCTGGGCGAGGGTCAGGCTCTGGACCGGGTCACCGTCCAGCAGGTAGGTGCCCTCGGTGGGTGTGTCGAGCAAGCCCAGGATCGAGAGCATCGTGGTCTTCCCGCAGCCCGAGGGACCGGCCACGGCGATATACTCGCCCGCCTGGATTTCCAGGTGGATGCTGCTCAAAGCGTGCGTCTCCACCTCATCGGTGTAGAAGATCTTGCTGACGCCCTCGAGGCGGATCAACGACTGCCGGCTGACGTTCTCCATGCTTTGCCCCTTACCGATTGACGACCGGCGGCATCACCTGCGGATGCGTACCCGGTCGAAGTTGTCCCAGCGGTTCATGTCGGACAGGATCACGACGTCTCCCTGCTGCAGCCCGCGCTTGACCTCGACCTTGTCGACGGATGTCTGTCCCAGTTCTACGGATACACGAACGGCATAGTTGCCGTCATCAACAAGTTTGAACAGGCCGATCGTGGTGTTGGCCTGCCCGATGGTCGGACGCCCCATGTAGAGGACGTCCTCCAGCCGCTCCAGGGTGATGATACCCTCCACGCTCTGGTCGGCCCGCGCTCCTTCCGGCACGATACCGTCCAGGGCGATGTCCACCCGCACCGTCCCCCCCAGGGCCGAGGGATCGATACGCGAGATGTGCCCGGGGACCTTCCCCCGGCGGGTGTCCACCTCGGCGGGCAGGTTGAGCACCACGTCGGTGGCCTGGATCTCGTTGATCCGCACTTCGGCCCGCAACCGTCCGGGCTGGATGATGACCCCCAACGGATTGCCGGCGTTGACCCACTGTCCGACCTCGAGTTCCAGGGTGCGGACCACTCCCTTGACCCCCGCCCTTACCTTCATGGACTCGACCAGGTTCCGCCGGAACACGGCCAGGTCCTTGAGCCGCTCGACCTGCGATTGCTGGACCTGGAGCTGTACCTCGCGTCCCTGCTGGCGGACCTCGAGGGTCCTTTCATCGATCTCCAGGCGCTTCTGGAGTTCCTCCACCTCATCCTGGGTCCGTTCCAACTCGAGCTTTGAGACTTCCTGCGGGACCTCGCGGTAAGCGTCCAGGCGACGAACGGCATCCCGGTACTGGTTGCGGGTCCGGGCGACCGTGACCTGCTGGCTCAGGATGCCCGTCTCCAGGGTCCCGCGCAGGTTGGTCAGATCGGCCTCGGCCGCGCTCAGCTGGCGGGCGGCTTCGAGCGCGTCGAGTTCCACATTGGGGTTGCTCAGTTCGAGCAGGACGACCTCGGGCGTGACCGTAGTGCCCGGTTGAACAAGCACCCGCTCGACCCGCCCGGCGGTGCGGGCGGAGATGAAGACGATGTCCTCGGGCACCAGCGTGCCCGGTCCCCGCACCTGGCGCAGCATGGGACCGCGCTCGACCGTGCCGGTCCAGATCGTGTCGGCATCCACCGTCGGCGCCGCCGGTTCCAGGTTGCGCAATAGCACAGTGATGGCGGCCAGCGCCACGACGGCCAGGCCGATGAGAATGTAACGGCCTTTCTTACTCTTCGGTTCGCGTGCTATGTCCACCAGGAACGTCTCCGGGTTGTGAACCTGTCGGCGGAGTGTCTACTGCCGTCCGGGGGGGACCCGCCCCCGACCACAGGGTATGCACATGCCGTGCCAATATCCTGGACCCATTCCAGGGCACGGAGGACGACCAATCGCGGTCACCGGCAGGGTTCGCCTGCCCGTTTGCGGGAACCGGTCGTCCCAGGAGCGGACACACCCAAGGTACGGCTCTGCCGGTGGATATGTTACGTAGAATTGGCTCCGCGCGCCGGGGCGGCCGACGGGGGAGCGGGAGGGGGCTGATCCCTCAGGCCCGCCCCAGGGGATGCTCCCGTCGTTCCTGCTCGCGGGCGTCCGGTCCGGTGGGATGGGCGGGCCAAAGGGGCGGTGGGAGGAGCCCCCGGCGGAGCCGGGCCAGTTCGCAGTC
>CAZFHZ010000015.1:0-42809 GCA_964519015.1 uncultured Gemmatimonadota bacterium
GATGCGGAACGCCCGCCCGGCGGTGCCGGACGGGCGTTCAACCGAAAGCCGGAACCGGACGGGGATCGCTCCCCGACCGGGTCCGTCCGGTCAGTCGGGCCTCAGAGGATGTCCATCCAACCGTATGGGTCGGGGCGCTCCTGCAGGACGACCCCGGTGAGGGCCTCGTAGAGCTCCGTAGTCTGAGGACCGACCCGGCCGCCGTTGAACTCCCGGCGGCGGTCGCGGTAGGTCATCGAGAGGATCGGCGTGATGACCGCCGCGGTGCCCGAGCAGAAGGCCTCTTCCCCATCGAAGATCTCCTCGACGTCCACGTGGCGCTCCTCGACCTTGAAACCAAACTCGGCGGCTGCCATCTGGCACACCGAGGCGCGCGTGATACCGGGTAGGATCGAGCCGTCCAGCTCGGGAGTGGCCAGGACCTTCCCCGGCTTGATGAGGAAGAAGTTGGCCGCGCCGACCTCCTCCAGGTACCGCTCCCGGCGGGCGTCCAGGTAGACCACCTCGGCGAAACCGGCGGCCTTCGACAGCTTGGCCGGGAGCATCCCTCCGGCGTAGTTCCCGATCGCCTTCACTCCGCCGGTACCGTACTGGGCGGCCCGATGGTACTCCTCGGTCACCAGCAGGTGGATCCCGGAGAAACCCTCTTTGAAATAGGGACCGACCGGGGAGACGTAGATAAGGAAGATGTACTCGGGCGAGGGCTTCACTCCCAGGACCGGCCCGGAGCCGAAGATCAGGGGGCGCAGGTAGAGGGCGCCCTTGCCCAGTGGCGGGATGTAGTCCTCGTTGTCACGGACCACGGCCCGGATCGCGTCGAGGAAGAGTTCCTCGGGCACTTCCGGCATACAGAGGCGGCGGCAGCCGGAGTTCACCCGCTTGGCGTTCTCGCCCGGGCGGAAGATCCCGATGTTCCCCTCGGCAGTGCGGAAGGCCTTCATCCCCTCGAAGAGCCCCTGGCCGTAGTTCAGCACGCCAGCGGCGGGGGAGATGGTGATATCGCCGTAGGGGATCAATTCCCCGGGCTTCCAGGTGCCGTCCTGGGGACAGCGCGCGAGGTACATCGAACGGGTGGGGGTTACAGAGAAGGTGAGGGTGTCCCAGTCGATCTGCACGGATTGTCTCAACTCGGTTTCCATGCTCAGTCCCTTCCCGTGGACGGTGCGAGTGGCCCGTTGCGGACTGCCCGGGTAATATAGGCCGCCCACGGATGTCCACCAGTCAACTTCATCTCGATTCACCATATCCGCGATTGCAGACCCGACCTCGCCCGGTATACTGGGGGCGATGTATTTCGAAGGAGTCCGACAAGGTAATTTTCAACGACGATCGCTTTCGGAGGTGGTCTGAATGTCCCCCCAGTTGAGCCGCCGTGCCTTCCTGGAGAAGGCGGCCGTCGGGACCGCTGCATTCGGTCTCGATCCCGCTCGGGTGCTCCTGCCGGCGCTCCCCGCGATGGCCATCGCCACCTGGAAGGATCCACAGGAGGACCCCCAGGCGCTCCGCCAGGAGGCGGTGCGGTTGACCGAGGAGGCGATCAGGGCCCTGGGAGGGATGGGCCGTTTCATCTCCCGGGGGGACGTGGTCTGGGTGAAACCGAACATCGGCTGGGACCGCCGCCCGGAGCAGGCCGCCAACACCAATCCGGACGTGGTGGCCACCCTGGTGAGGCTCGCTCTGGAGGCGGGGGCGAAGAAGGTCCGGGTCTCCGATTCCCCCTGTAACGATGAGCGCCGCACCTTCATGCGCAGCGGGATCCGTCAGGCGGCTGAGGAGGCGGGAGCCGAGGTCTTCTTCCTCGATCCACGCAAGTTCCGGGAGATGGACATCGGCGGCCGCAGTCTGAAGCGCTGGCCGATCTACGTCGACTACGTGGAGTGCGACAAGCGCATCAACGTGCCGATCGCCAAACACCACAACCTGACCAGACTGACCCTGGCCATCAAGAACCTGATGGGCATCGTGGGAGGCAACCGCAGCCAGATCCATCAGAACCTGGGTCCGGCCATGGCGGATGTGGCGAAGTTCGTACCCAGCGACCTGACCGTGCTTGATGCGGTCCGCATCCTGACCGGCAACGGTCCGCAGGGGGGGAGTCTGTCCGATGTGGCCCGTCGCGACACGGTGGTGGCCGCCACCGACCCGATCGCGCTCGAGGCCTTCGGGGCGACCCTCTTCGGCCTGCCCGCCGACCGGCTGACCACCGCCCTGGCGGGGGCGGCGCTGGGGCTGGGCACCCTCGACTGGGAGAGCCTGACTCCGGTGCGGCTGAGCGTCTCCTGAGATGAACGCGGCCGCCGAGCATCCGCTCCGGCCTCCGCTCGGGCGCCGTATCCGCGCCTGGTTCGGTCTGGTCAACGTCCGGCGGATCGTCCAGGGCGGCTTCCTCATCCTCTTCCTGGCCCTGCTGGTGCGCACCACCCTGGTCGGAGAGAACGGCACCGAGCCGTGGGCCGGCCTTTTCTTCGACCTCGACCCGCTCGTGCTGCTCAGCTCCTGGCTCGCTTCGGGCGGGGTGCTCCCGGGGATGCTGCTCGCCCTGCTGACGGTGGGACTGACCCTGCTGCTGGGGCGTTTCTTCTGCGGCTGGGTCTGCCCGGTGGGGACCACCTTCAACATCATCAGCTGGGCCCGCCGGATGCCGGCGGCCCGGCTCATCCGGACCGGGGTCTGGAACCGCTGGCAGCATTCCAAGTACCTGCTGCTCACCGGTCTGCTGGTCGCCGCCCTCTGCGGACTCAACCTGGCCGGAGTCTTCGATCCCTTCTCCTTCTTCTACCGCACCCTCTCGACCAGCCTCTATCCCGCCTTCACCTGGGGGACCGAGCAGTTCTTCACCTGGCTCTACCACACCGACCCGGGGATCGGGCCGGTGCGCGTCACCCTGGTTTCCGAACCCCTCTACGCCCTGCTGCGCGCCTTCGTGCTGCCGCACGAACCGGTGGCCTACTTCGGCGGCGTGCTGATCGGCTTTATCTTCCTGCTGCTGGTGGTGCTGGCCCTCTTCCACTTCCGTTTCTGGTGCCGCTACCTCTGCCCCCTGGGGGCGCTCCTGGGCACCTGCTCCAAGACCGGCCGTATCGAACTGCGGATGGATGCGGCCAAGTGCGCCGAGTGCAATCTGTGCGTGGCCTGGTGCCCGGGGGCCTGCGACCCACACCTGCCCGGGCGCTGGAAGAAGGAGGAGTGTTACCTCTGCTTCACCTGCCGCGACCAGTGTGCCGAACAGGCGATTACCTTCCACTGGAGGTGGGGGAAGCAGTCTCATCTGCTGGTCCCGGCTCCCCGGTCCCCCTCTCCGGAGGCGGTCCGACACCTCGAGGTGGTGGATGATGGCCCGGACGCGTAAGAAGAAGCCGCGCTCCCGGGTGCGGGTGAGCCGCCGCGCTTTCCTGACCGCAGCCGGCTCGGGGGCGGCGGCCACCATGATGCTGAGCGTCTCCCCCTTCGTGCAGCGCCGCACCTTCAATCCCGACCTGATCCGTCCCCCCGGCTCCCTGGCCGAGGAGGATTTCCTCACCCGCTGCATCCGCTGCGGTGCGTGCATGAAGGTCTGCCCCACCAACGCCATCCACCCGACCACCCTGCAGGCCGGCCTGGCCGGTCTCTGGTCACCCCTGCTGGTCTTCAGCGTCGGCTACTGCGAGTTCAACTGCACTCTCTGCGGTCAGGTCTGCCCGACCGGGGCGATCGCCGAACTGACCGTCGAAGAAAAGCAGGTCACCCACATCGGGACCGCCTACGTCGACCGCACCCGCTGTCTTCCCTACGTGAACGATCGGGAGTGCATCGTCTGCGAGGAGCACTGTCCCACCTCGAAGAAGGCGATCTGGTTCCGCGAGGTGACCGTGACCGATCGGGCGGGGAATGAGAAGGTGCTCAAGCAGCCCCAGGTGGACCCGGAACTCTGCATCGGCTGCGGGATCTGCGAGGAGAAGTGCCCCATCAACGACCCGGCCGCCATCCGGGTCACCAGCGCCGGGGAGAGCCGCAACCCCGGCAACCAGTTCCTCTTCGAGGCCGCTTCCCCCTACGGCGATTGACTCGCGCGCCGGGCCTGCTCGAGCCCGCGGCGGAAAAGGGGGATCGGGTCGTCGCTCAGCGCCGGCCCCCTTCGGGGTAGAGGACGGCCTGGATGTAGTTCTCCCGGCTGAAGTAGATGCCCGCCGCCCGGCGGAGGGCGTCGGCGTCGAGGGTATCGATGAGCCGGCCATAGGTGAGGATCTCGGCCGGGTCGGTGCCGCGGCGGTAGCGTGCGCCGAGTTGTCCCAGCCAGTAGCCGTTCTGCTTCAAGCTGGTTTCCAGCTCGCGCCGCTGCGCCTCGGTGATCTTCTGCAGTTCCTCGGCGGTCGGGCCCTCCCGCTGCAGGGCGTCCATCTCGGTGAAGATCGAGGCGATCAGCTCCTCGGCCCGAGCGGGATCCGACCCGAACAGGATCTGGACGCTGAATTCCTCATCCGGGAGGTCGGAGGCCGACGGTATCACCGTGACTCCGTAGGTGCCGCTCAGCTCCTCGCGCAGCTTCTCCCGCAGGCGGATATCGAGCACTTCGGTGAGGGAGCGGAGCAGGTAGGCGTTCTCCCGGCTGTACGTCATCGGGCCGGTGAGCAGCAGGACCGTGACGCTCTGCGGCTCCTTCCCCTTGGTCACCTTCTTGGTGATGACCCCCTTCGGGGTGTCGGGCCCCACGTCGCGCCACGTCTCCACCCGTCCGGTGGCGGGCAGGCTGCCCAGCCAGGTCTCCACCAGGGGACGCAGGACGGCCAGGTCGAGGTTGCCGACGAAGAGGAAGGTGAAGTCGCCGGCGTCGGAGAAACGGTCGCGGTAGAAGTCGTACGATCGGGTCAGGTCCATCTCGTCGAAGGTCTCGGCCGTCTGTATCCGGGCCCGGGGGTGGTTCTGGCCCAGCACCACGGTCAGGGTGTCGACCAGGGCCATCAGCGGGACCGCGTTCCGGTTGGCCATCATTGCCTTTCCCCGTGTGACCATGGACTGGAAGGCGGCGCTGTCGGCGCGGGGGGCGGTCATGTAGAGGTAGATGAGCTGGAAGAGGGTCGCGACGTCCTTCGGGGAGGCGCTCCCGCTGAGCCCCTCCTCCAGGCTGGAGATCGAGGGGCTCACCGAGACCGCCTGTCCGGCCAGTTCCTTCTGGAGCTGGACCAGGTCGAAGTCGCCGACGCCCGAGAGACCGATCACCCCGGCCGCCGTCGAGGCGGGGATGAAGTCCTCGTCGGGAGCCAGGGAGACCCCGCCGAAACTGAAAGCCTCGAAGAGGATCTGGTCGGCCTGGAAATCGGTCGGCTTGAGGATCACCCGGATGCCGTTGGAGAGGCGCCACTCGGTCACACCGACGGCGTCCACGCTCCGCTCCTCGATGATCCGGCCCGGGGTGGGGGTCCGGGGCACGAGCGCCCCGCCGGTCACCACGTCCACATAGGGGGCGACCTCGGCAGTGACGACGGCGGAGAACACCGCCATGAGTTCCCCCTCGCCCGGCAGGGGGAGTCCCTCCTTCTCGGGGGCACTGACCATCACCACCCGGTCGTGGTCGGTGATCAGGGAACCGGCCAGCGCATCGACTTCGGCCAGGGTGATCCCGGGCAGGTAGCGCCGGTAGAGCTCGATCTCGTATTCGATGCCGGGGATCGGCTCATCGGCCAGGAAGTGGCGCTGGTACTCACCGGCGTAGGAACTCGAGTAGGTCTTCTCCCGCTCGTCGTAGGACCGCTGGATGCCGCGCATCATCTCCTGCTTCTGCCGTTCCAGTTCGGTGGCGGTGAAGCCGTGACGACGGACCCGTTCCGCTTCGGTCAGGAGCGCCTCCAGACCCGAGACGACCTCACCCTCCTTGACCGCGGCCCCCAGCACGTAGACCGACCCGCTGCGCACCAGGCTCCCCATCCCGGAGGAGGCGCCCAGGAAGGGGGGGGAGGCCCGTTGGGTGAGTTCGGACAGCCGGTTGTTGAGCATGCCGTTGTAGAGGGCCTCGACCAGCCCGCGGCGATAGTCCCCGGCCGTCCCGTCCGTCGGAGGGGGACGCTTGAAGTAGACCGCCACCGAGGTGCCGGCCGCCTCCGGGTCGCTGGCCAGGGCGAAGAGCGTCTCGGTGTGGCGGGGGACCTCGGGATCGGGACTGGGGCGGGGCCGGCCGCTGTCGGCCAGCCCGGAGAAGCGCTCCTGGATCGTCCGTACCACCTCATCGGGATCGAAATCTCCCACTGCGATGACGGCCATGTTTCGAGGATCGTACCAGTCGTGGTAGAAGCGCCGCAGGAGTTCGTGGTCGAAGCTCTCCAGCGTTTCTTTGTCCCCGATGGGCAGGCGCCGGGCGTACGTGGAGCCGTGCAGCAGGACAGGGAGCTGCTGGTCGAGCATTCTCGCCCCCGCGCCGCGCCCGGCCCGCCACTCTTCGATGATGACCCCCCGCTCCTTGTCGATCTCCTCATCGGTGAAGGCGATACCGTCGGCCCAGTTCTCCAGGATCTGGAAGGCGGTCTCCAGCACTCCCGGTCGGTCGGTCGGGACGGTCAGGTAGTAGATCGTCTCATCGAAGCCGGTACTGGCGTTCAACTCCGGGCCGAAACGCATCCCGATCGACTCCAGGTAATTGATCAGCTCCTGCCGCTCGAAGTCGCGGGTGCCGTTGAAGGCCATGTGCTCGACGAAGTGGGCCAGCCCCCGCTGGTCCTCCTCTTCCAGAATCGATCCGACGTTGACCACCAGCCGGAGCTCTGCCCGCTGCTCGGGGCGCCGGTTGGCGCGCACGAGGTAGGTCAGGCCGTTGTCGAGCCGTCCCTTACGGACCTCGGGTGCGATCGGCAGCCGGGCCTCCAGAGGGATCTGGGCGGCCGTGAGGAGTGCGGTCGCCGGCCGGGTCTCGACCGGGCCGGCCGAGGGTCGTTCCGTCGCCGGGGCGGCGCAGCCGGCGACTGTGCTCAGGAGCAGGAGGAGAAGGAAGCTGGGTCGTCTCATGTCACCACCGTCCGTGGTGGGGGGTGCGGGTCCCGGATCGTCCGGGGAGGTCCTTCCTTCCGCGTACGTATGGGTCGGTGGTAGAGTTTATCGGTTCCCGTCGCCGGGGCGTAGCCCCGGATGAGGGGTGCCGGACCCCCGGGGCGGGGCCCGTTCACAGGCCTGAGAAGGAGGAGGTATGCGCGGCCACCTACGGGACCAGCGGGGCATCGGCGGCATCCTGGGACTGGTGCTGGGACTGGCGGCGATGCTCATCCTGGCGCTGCTGCTGATGCAGGCGAGCGGTCTGATGGGGGGGAAGGGGGCCGGGAAGAGGGGTTCTCCGATCGACCAGGCGCAGATCGCGGCCGCTCAGACCGAACTTCGGTCGGTGCGTCTGGCCCTGCAGGCCTGGCATGATGATGAGGGTCAGTTCCCCTCCGCCAGTCAGGTCAATTCGCTGGAGGACCTGCGGGAGGTGTTGGCGGGTCGGCTCTTCCTCCCCGAAGAACCGGCCTGGACCTTCGTCAGCTACGCCAGTCCCTCCCCGGACCGCTACCTGATGACCGTGCGGGCCCGCGATGGGGCCCGCACGGTGCTGGGGTTCAGCGAGACGAAGGGTCCGGAGGTGCTCACCCCCTGATGATGCCCCCGGCGGCCGCAGCCTCCCGACGGGCCTGCCTTCGGACGGCCTTCCGGGCCCGCCGGCGATCCCCTGCTTCTACGAAGACGGTGTAGACAGCCGGGATGATGAGCAGGGTGAGCAGGGTGGCCACGCTCAATCCACCGATGACCGCCCGGCCCATGGGCGCCCACATCTCCGCCCCCGTGCCGAGTTCGAGGGCCAGCGGGACCATGGCCAGGATGGTGGTCAGGGCGGTCATCAGGATGGGGCGCATGCGCCGACGGCCGGCCCGCACCACTGCTTCCCGCAACCCGAGCCCGCGCTCCCGCAACTTATTGATGTAGTCGACCAGCACGATCGAGTTGTTGACCACGATCCCCACCAGCAGGATCACCCCGATCATGGCCACCACGCTCAGCGTGGTCCCGGTCAGGATCAACGCCCAGACCACCCCGATCATGGCCATGGGCACCGTCAGGATGACGATGAAGGGATGGCGCAGGCTCTCGAACTGGCTGGCCATGACCATGTAGACCAGCAGTGCCCCCCCGAGCAGGGCCAGTCCCAGCCACATGAACGACTCCATCATGTCCTGGGCACTTCCCTCCAGCCCCCAGCGGAAGCCGGGGGGCCAGGGGTAGCGGTTGGCCATCTGGGTGACCGCGCCGGTCACCTTGCGCAGGTCGTTGCCGGCCACGTCCACGTTCACGTAGACCACCCGCTCCTGGTTCTTCCGGCCGATCGAGGTCGGCGAGAGGGAGGGTTGGAGGCTGACGAAGTCGGCCAGGGGTATCTGACTGCCGGTCGGAGTGGCCACCAGCAGGTCGGGGATGGCCGGCGCCCGATCGCGGTAGGGATCGGCCGCCCGGACCAGGATCTCATACTCCTGCCCCTCCTCGGAGAGATAGGTGGCCACCGTCCCCCGCAGGTAGGTGCTCAGGGTCGAGATGACGGCACCGCCGGTGAGCCCGAGACCGGCCAGCTGGGTCCGGTCGAGGACCACCTCCATCTCGGGACGCCCCTGCTCGTAAGAACTCTCGGCGGTCAGCACGTCGGGCCGGGCGCGCAGCTCGGCGGCGAACTCCTCGGCGATCCGGCGGGCCTCTTCCAGGTCCTGACCGTATACCTCCAGGATGAGGTCGGCCTGGGAGAACATCCCGCCCCCCATGCCCCCGCCGGCCGTGAGAGTGATCTTGGTGCCGGGCTCGTCCCGCATCAGGACGTCCAGCGCGTCCCGGATCTGCACCGTGTCGCGTTCCCGCTCCCCGATATCGACCAGGTAGACGTTGATGGTCCCCTGGTTGGTCCCCCCGGCCATGAAGGCCGAGAAACCCTGGCCGGCGCCGTAGCGGCTGGTGACGGCCATCGCCTCGGGCGTGTTGTCCAGGGCGATGCGTTCCAGGCGGTGCATGGTCTGGGCCATCTCGGTTACCGAGGTGCCCGGTTCCCGTTCCACCGTGATACTGACCTGCTCCTCCTGAGCCTGGGGGATGAACTCCCCGCCCAGAACTGCGATCAGCCCCATCGAGACGGAGAAGAGCACCACCGTGCCGATCAGGACCAGCCGCCGGTGATCCAGCACCCATCCCAGCAGGACCGAGTACCGGTCCTCGAGCCGCTCCAGCCAATGGCGGATCCGCTCCCCGAGTACGGCAAAGCGGCCGGTCTGGCCGGCCAACTGGCCGGCCGGCTTGAGCAGGCGGCTCCCCATCAGGGGTACCAGGCTGACGGCCACGAAGAGGCTGGCCACCAGGCTGACACAGATGGTCAGGGCCATATCCTTGAACATCACCCCGGCGATCCCGGGTACGAAGAGCACCGGGATGAAGACGCTGATCGTGGTCAGGGTCGAGGCCACGATCGCCATCAGGATCTCACTGGGTCCCGCGACGGCCGCCTCCATGGGGGGATGACCGTCCTGGATGAACCGCACCGTGTTGTCGAGCACGATGATGGAGTTGTCCACCAGCATCCCCACGGCCAGGGCGAGACCGGCGAAGGAGATGATGTTCAGGGTCACCCCGACCAGGTACATCCCGAAGAAGGCGGTCAGGATGGACAGCGGGATGGAGAGGGCGACGATGGCGCTGGCCCGCACGCTCTGCAGGAAGAAGAAGAGCACCAGGGCGGTGATCAGGAAGGCCAGGATAGCGGTGTTGGCCAGGTTGCCGATGGAGCGCTTGATGAAGCTCCCCTGGTCGAAGATCAGGTGCAGGGTGACACCCGGCGGGAGCATCCGGTTGATGGCCGCCAGCTCCGCCACGACCCGGTCGGAGGCGGCTACCGTGTTGGCGTCCGACTGTTTCATGACCAGGACCATGACGCCGGGGGTCCCGTTGATGTTGGTGCCGGAGGTCATATCCTGGAACCCGTCCACCACTTCCGCCACGTCCTGCACACGGATCGGCCGTCCCCCCTGGTAGCCGACCACGGTCCGGGCGATCTGGCCGACCGAAGTGAAGCGCCCCTCGGTGTGCACGGCGTAGGTGATGTTCCCCTGGTCGAAGGAACCGGTCGGCAGCTGCACGTTCTCGGCCCGGATGGCGGCGACCATCTGCTGGACCGGGATCCGGTGGGCCTGCAGCCGGACCGGGTCGACCCGCACCTGGATCTGCCGGTCGAGCCCGCCGTCGGTGCTGGCCGAGGCCACGCCCGGCAGGCGTTCCAGGAGCGGCTCCACCTGGTCCTTGGCGATCGCCCGCAGCTCATGGGTGGGCATGTCCCCGCTCAAGCCCAGGAAGGCGATCGGCATCATGGACGGGTCGAAGGCGAAGATGAGCGGATTGCGCATCTCGGAGGGGAGGGCGTCACGGTAGAGGTCAACGTTCTCTCTCAGGCTGCGTTTCGCCTCGTCCATGTCGGTGCCCCAGGTGAACTCCAGGACGACGAAGCTGTTCCCCTGGCGGGACTGGCTGGTGATGTTCTCGATCCCGGCCACGCTGGCCACGGCCTCTTCGATCGGCCGGGTCACCAGCGACTCCACGTCCTCGGGACTGGCCCCCGGGTAGTCGCTGATGATGGCCGACACCGGGAAGGTGATGTCGGGGAAGAGGTCGAGCGGCAGCAACTCCATACCCAGGATCCCGAAGGCGGTGACGGCGATGAAGACCATGGTGAAGGTCACCGCCCGTTTCACCGAAAGGGCGGGGAGGTTCATCGGGCACCTCCCGGCTGCTTCGGACGGTCGACGTTCAGCACCCGGACGACCGCCCCATCCACCAGCTGGTACTTGCCGACCGTGACCACCCGGTCACCGGGGACCAGACCTTCCAGCACCTGCACGCTCTCGGTACCGATGATGCCCAACCGGACGGAGCGCACCCGGGCGGTGTCACTGGCGACCACGAAGACCTCGGCCTCCAGGCCTCCTTCGCGGTCCCGCTGGGCGCTTGCCCCGTAGGCGACGAAGCGATACTCATCCAACACGCCGTCGAGCGGGACGAGCAGGGTCTCGCTGACCTGTTGGACCACCATGGTCACTTCGGCGAACATGCCGGGCTTGAGCCGGCCCTCCCGGTTGGGCACGGTGATCTCGATCGCGCTCATGCGGGTCATCGGGTCGAGGACCGGGGCGATCCGGGTCACTTTGCCGGCGAAGACCACCCCCGGCCAGGCCGAGACCCGAACCCGGGCCGGCATCCCGATCCGCACCTGGCCCAACCGATCCTGCGAGACTTCGGTCGCGATCTTCACCTGGCCGGTCGATACCAGCCGGAAGACGGGTATCCCGGGACCGGCCAGGTCACCCGCCTCCAGATAGCGTTCGGCGACCACGCCGTCGAAGGGGGCGGTGATCTGGGCGTTCCGCGACGCGGCCCGGGCCTGGGTGAGCGCGGCTTCGAGCTGCTCGACCTGGGCCTGGGCCGCCTGGGTGCGCGTCTGCAGGCTCTCCAGGGTCTGGTTGGAGACCGCTCCGGCGGCGTTCATCCGGCGGCTCCGTTCCAGTTCATCCTGCATGTTGGCCAGGTTGGACCGGGCCGCCCGCAGGTTGGCCTCGATCTGCTCGACCCCGGCCTGCAATCCCTCATCCCGGATGCGGGCCAGGACCTGGCCGGCCCGGACGGTCTCTCCGACATCCACCCGGACCTCCAACAGCCGGTCGGGGATCTGTCCGAAGAGCCGGACCGAGTTGGCCGCTTCCACGTCCCCGGTCAGATCGAAGGTCTGTTCGATGGCGCCGGTCCAGGCGGCCACGGTCTCCACCGCGGCTCCCGAGATGCCCTCCTGGTCGGCAGCCGGGCTGCACCCGACCGACAACAGGAGGAGGGGCAGCATCAGCCACCCAGGTCTGGGCATCCCAGGGTAGATCCGGTCGGTCGGTCGGCGGGAGCGGTCAGATGTGGTCATCGCGTTACCCTCAGAAGGACACCGGGCGGCCGATGGCGCGCTCGATGCGGGCCAGGGCGATCCGGTAGTCGTAGAGTGACTGGTAGTGGTTCTGGCGGGCCATGGTCAGCGCCAGCTGGCTGTCCATGAGCTCCACGCTCGTCATCATCTCGTTCTCGAAGGAGACCTGGGCGATCTCCAGGGCCCGTTCGGCCTGGGCCACGTTGTCGAGCTGGGCCAGGTAGGACTGCTCGGCCGCCTGCAGGTCGCGATAGGCCTGTTCCACTTCGGCCTCGATGCTGCGGCGGGTCTGCTCGAGCATGATCGCGGCCTGCTGGCGTCCCGCCTTCGCCTGGGCGACCCGGCTCTTGGCGGCGAAGTTGTCGAAGAGGGGGATGGCCACGACCAGGTTGGCCGTGTAACTGTCGCTGAAGCGCTGGCTGAGCACGGCGTTGTCGGCCCGGAACCCGTACTGGCCGCTGATGGCCAGGTTGGGCAGCCGGCTCGCCCGGGCCATCGAGACGGCCAGGTCGGCCCGCTGCTCACTCATACGGGCGCTGCGGATCTCGGGCCGGGCGCCGAGGGCCTCCTGTTTGAGCGCCGCCAGGTCGAGCGCGACCGGGCCGTACTCCAGATCCCCGGTGAGCCGGACCTCCTCGTCGGGATGCAGGCCCAGCACCAGGTTCAACCCGATGCGCGCGCCCCGCACGGCCGACTCGGCCCGGGCCACGCCGGGCCGCAGGTTGGCCACCTGCACCTTCGCCCGCAGGTGGTCGAACTCGCTCACCGCTCCCTGGGAGAGGCGCTCGGCCGCGATCTGCTCCTGCCGCTCGGCCTGGGCCAGCGCGTCGCGGGCTACCTGCAGCCCCCGCTCGATCAGCAGCACCCCGTAGAAGGCGCGCGTGACCTGGAGGGCGATGTCGTCCTCGGTGGTCTCGATCTCCGAGGAGGTGGCCGCCAGCGCGATGCGCGCATCCTGATAACCGGCCCGCAGCGAGCCCCAGGTGAAGACCGGCAGCCCGACCGTGACACCCCCCGAGTAGTCCTGGGTGAAGTCGAGTTTGAGGGTGCCCGGCGCGAAGGGATTGGGGATCACCTGGACCTTCTCCAGGAAGTTCCAGAGTCCGCTGAACTGGACACTGGGGAGCATCCGGCCGGCGGCTCCCCAGACAGCCCCCTCCGCTCCATTGCGCCGCTGGCGGGCGGCCTGCAGGGCGGGGTTCTGCTCCTGGGCCAGGGCGATGGCGTCGTCGAGGGAGAGGGTGCGGACTCCACTCCGGGGCGCCGGCTGCGCCAGAACCGGGCGGCCCGGGAGCAGGACCAGTCCGGTTGCCAGCAGCGCGGCCCCCAGGAATGGAAGGGCGGGAGAGGTGCGGTGGATCATGAGAGGGTTCCTTCCCCGGCAGGTGACGGGGTCGTCTCGGGCTGGACCCCGAGGGCGCCCAGGATATAGACGGTGATCTCATCAGCCCCCTCCGAGGGGGGGGTGTCCTGACCGCGCATGGCATCGAGCTGGATCTCGGCGAAGAGGATGCTGATCACGACGGCAGCGGCCCGGACCGGGTCGCCCGGCCGCAGCACACCGCGTTCCTGGCCGAGACGGATCAATCCGGCGACCCGTTCGATGAAGGCCCGGTGCCGTGACTGCATCAGGGTGCGGATCTCGCGGTGGGTCGAGGTGGACTGGTCGCCGTCGGACAGGAACATCAGGCGCATCCCCAGACGGCTTTCGAAGTACTCCAGGAAGTGCAGGATGAGCCGGTGGGTCATCTCCTGGATCGACCCTCCGGCGTCCACGACCTGGTCGACCAGGGCGAAGAGCTCGTCGATCCCCCGTTCGACCAGGCTGCCGAAAAGGTCGTGCTTGCTGGTGAAGTAGTTATAGAGGGTCCCCTTGGAGACCTCGGCCGCCTCGGCCACCAGTTCCATAGTGGCGTCGTGGTAACCGTGGTCGGCGAAGACCTGCATGGCCCGTTCCTGAATGAACCGGCGCTGCCACGCCAGGCGTTCCTTGCGTCGTGTACCCATGTGAGACTCCGCTCCGGGTCCCGGCTCGACCGATTTCGATGACCGTTCGGTCAATATAATGACTCATGAGTACAAGAAACTGACTTACCGGTCAATACGGAAGTTCGAGCCGGGGGGTTGCACCGATCCGGCGGATTAAGCCGGACGGCCCCGCCACCGAAGCAAGGGGCTGTCCGACCATCCGGGGACCGGCCGGCCGGGGCCCGCTCCCCCGGTCGAACAAGGCGGCCGGCCGCCCGTTGACCCGCTTGAGCCTGGGCCGGTAAGGTATTCCCATGCCGGTCCACGACCTGCGGGCCCGGGCGCTCGATATCTTTTCGGCCGCCCTGGACGCCGCTCACCCCCATCAGCTCATCCGGAGAGCACTCGAGCTCCAGGGAACCCGGCTGCGGGTCCGCGGGATCTTCGGCGCCCAGCTTGGATTCGACCTGGCCGCGACCGCACCCCTCATCGAAATCGACCTGAGCGGCCTGCGCCGGGTGGTGGTGGTGGGTGCCGGCAAGGCGACCGCTCCCATGGCCCGGGCCCTGGAGGAACTGCTGGAGGACCGGCTCGAGGGGGGCATCGTCTCGGTCAAGTACGGCCACGGCTGTCCGCTGGAGCGGATCACGGTGCGCGAGGCCGGCCATCCCATCCCCGACCGGGCGGGGCTGGAGGCCACCGCCGAGATGATCGCGTTGCTGAAGGGGCTGGATGAAGGCGACCTGGTCTTCGTGCTCCTCTCGGGCGGGGGGAGTGCGCTGCTGGCCGCTTACGCCGAGGACATCTCCCTGGAAGACGCCCGGCGCACCTTCGACATCCTGCTCGCCTCCGGCGCACCGATCGAAGAGATGAACGTGGTGCGCAAACACATCTCGCGGGTCAAGGGGGGACAGCTCGCCCGCCTGGCCCGCCCGGCACGCCTCATCGCCCTGGTGCTGAGCGATGTGATCGGTGATCCGCTATCCAGCATCGCCTCCGGTCCGACCGTCCCCGATCCCAGCACCTTCGCCCAGGCGGTCGGGATCCTGACCGCCCGCGGTCTCTGGGAACAGGTGCCGGCCACGGTGCGCTCCCACCTGGAACGGGGGGAGTGTGGGGAGGTCCCGGAGACCCCCAAACCGGGGGAGCCGGGCTGGGAAGGGAGCCACACCCTGCTGATCGGCAACAGCCGGCTGGCCGTAGAGGCGGCGGCCGACCGTGCCCGAGCACTCGGTCTACAGCCGAAGGTGGTCACCACGGTGATGGAAGGGGAGGCGCGCGAGGTCGGCGCCCACCTCGCGACCCTGCTCCGGGAGAACGCCGCCGGCGGGATGCTGGCCCCCCGCCCCTTTTGCCTGATCTGCGGCGGGGAGACGACGGTCACCCTCCCGCCGGATCCCGGCCGGGGAGGGCGTAACCAGGAACTGGCCCTGGCCGCCGCCCTCGATCTGGAAGGGAGCGAGGGCCTGGTGGTGCTGGCGGGGGGCACCGATGGGACCGACGGGCCGACCGACGTCGCCGGCGCGGTGGTGGACAGTGGCACGATCGCCCGTGGACGGGCGGCCGGCCTGGCCGCGTCCGACCACCTGCTGCGGCACGATGCCTATCCCTTCCTCGAGGCCACCGGGGACCTGATCCGCACCGGTCCGACCCTGACCAACGTCATGGACCTGGTGCTCCTGCTGGCCGATCCGAGCCCCCGCTCCTCATCCTGACGATCCCGGCTCACCCCGTTCCGAAGAAAGCGGCGTGCAGGGCCGCCACCGCGGTCTCCTCCTCTCGGGAATCCACCAGGCAGGAGATCACGTTGTGCGAGTCGGCGCTCTGGAGGATGGCCACCCCGGCCCCGTAGAGTGCCCCGACCACCCGGGCCATCACGCCGGGCCGGCCGTGCATGCCCCCCCCCACCACGCTCACCTTCGAGCAGCCCGCCCGCTCCTGGACAGCGCTCCCGGGTCCCGCCAGCACCTGGCGGGCCTTGTCCCGGTCGGCCTCGTCGAGGGTGAACTGGAGCCGGCGACCGTCCACACCGATCAGGTCGAGGCTCACCCCGGCTCCGGCCAGCCGGTCGAAGACCTCTCGGGTCCGCCGGCGGGCAAGCTCCGGGTCGGGGGCCAGCTCCAGGGTGAATTGGACCCGCCCGCTCTGCGCGGTCACCCCCCCGATCACCAGCGGTTCGGCGATCCTCCGGTTGAGACGCGCGGCTTTCTCCTCATCCGTGATCCGAGTCCCCTCCGCGCCCGGACCGACCCGGGTGACGGTGACCTCGACCCGGTGCCCCAGGGCCAGCTCGGCGGCGCGGGCATGCAGCACCTTCGCTCCCCGGTAAGAGAGCAGGGCAGCGTCCTCGTAGGAGAGGGCGGGGAGGCGGCGGGCCTGGGCGATGAGCCGGGGATCGGCCGTGAAGACGCCGTCTACGTCGGTGAAGATGATCACCGGAGCGGCCAGGGCCGCGCCCAGGGCGACCGCGGTCAGGTCACTCCCCCCGCGGCCCAGGGTGGCCAGCCGCCCCTGCCACGATCCCTGGAAACCGGCCACCACCGGCACCACCCCCCGGGCGGTGAGCCCGCGCAGCGGCTCGGGATCGACCCCGGTGATGCGGGCCTGGCCCCACGCGCCGTCGGTGGCGATCCCGGCCCGGGCCCCGCTCAGGCTCTCGGCCTCCAGGCCGAGCCCGCGCAATCGCAGGGCGAAGAGGGCGGCCGAGACCAGTTCGCCGCAAGCGATCAAGGCGTCCACCTCGGCCGGGTCGGCGGCCAACCCTTCGGCCCGGCTCAGCTCGAGCAGGCTGTCGGTGGCGAAGGGGCTGCCCGCCCGGCCGGGAGCGGAGACGACCACCACCGGCCGGAGGTGGGCGGCCAGCTCGGACACAGTGCGGGCAGCCCGGGCGGCCTGCTCGACCGGTGCCAGCAAGGTCCCACCGAACTTCAGTACCACGATCGGGTGCCCGCTCATGGTCGCCCTCCCGGCCGGGGGACCCCCACCGGTGACTCCGGGCAGGGGGGGAGCAGGCCGAGCCGCTGGGCGATCTGGACCGCGTTCCAGGCGGCCCCCTTGAGCAGGTTGTCGCTGATCACCCAGAACTGGACCACGCTCCTATCGTCGGGGGAGATGCGGACCCGGCCGACGAAGACGGCATGGCGGCCTTCCGCCTCCCGCGGGGTGGTCCAGCCGTCGGCGCCGTCGGGCCCGGCAGCGGGCGAGCGGTCGGGGGAGAGATGCAGACCGGGCGCCGAGCCGAGCACCTCGAGCACCCCGGCGCGGGTGACCGGGTGGCGGAGGCGGACCAGTACACTCTCACCATGTCCACGCCGGGTGGGCACCCGCACGGCACTGGCGTGCACGGGTAACTCGGGCCGGTCGAGGATGCGCCGGGTCTCCTCGCGGATCTTGCGCTCCTCCTCCCCGAAGCCGGCTTCGTCAAAGGGTCCGATCCAGGGGATGAGGTTACGCGCTATGGGGACCGGGTATGGGCTGTCGGGGTCGCGGCCCGCTCCGCCGGCGCTCTCCCGCTCGAGGGCGGCCAGCGCCCGGCGGCCCGTCCCGGAGACCGACTGGTAGGTGCTTACCACCACCTCCGCCAGCCCGAAGGCCCGTTCCAGTGGGGCCAGGGCGCAGACCAGCTGGGCGGTGGAGCAGTTGGGATTGGCCACCAGGCGGGGGGGCGGGTCGGTCTCCAGGAGTGCGCCGTTGACCTCCGGCACGACCAGCGGAACCCCGGCCTGCATCCGGAAGGCGCTCGAGTTGTCGATGACGCGCACACCCAGCTCCAGGGCGGCCGGCACCGCCGGACGGGAGACCGCGGACCCGGCGCAGAAGAAGGCCAGGTCGCAGCCGGACAAGGCGTCCGGCTGGAAGACCCGGACCGTCACCACATGGCCGGCATAGGGAAGGGTCGAGCCCGCGCTGCGGGGACTGGCGAAGCAGGAGAGATGGGACGGGGGGACACCCAGCCCGGCCAGTTCCTCCAGCACGACCCGGCCCACCGCGCCGGTCGCGCCCACCACGGCGATCCGCATGCGACCCACGATAGGGGCGGGGTGCGACGCCCCGTCTTCCGCCCCCCTTTTCCGGTTCATCCCCAGCTCCGGTTGCCGGTAGTATCCCGTTTCATGGAAGCCTCCCTGATCGCCAACCCGCTGGTCCGGCTCGTCATCGCCCTGCTGCTGGGTGCCCTGGTCGGCCTGGAGCGGGAGTTCTCCTTCCACGCCGACACCGACCGGATCCCCTTCGCCGGCATCCGCACCTTCCCCATCATCTCGATGGCCGGGTTCGCGGCCGCGCTGGCCTCCGAGTACGTGGCGGCGGCCTTCCCGGTCGCCTTCGCCGCCCTGGCCGGCCTGGCCGTGGCTTCCCACGTCTCCCGCAGCGCCAAGTCGGTGCATGCCGGCACCACCACCGAGGTGGGTGCGCTGCTGGTCTTCCTGGTCGGCGGACTCTGCTGGTGGCAGGAACTGGGGCCGGCCGTGGCCGTCGGCGTGGTCATGACCCTGCTGCTCTCGTACAAGCCGACCCTCCACCACCTGGTGACCGCCCTCGAGGTCGAGGACGTCCGGGCGCTGCTGAAGTTCGCCCTCATCGCGGTGGTGATCCTGCCCGCGCTGCCCAACCGCGACCTGGGACCGGGGGGGCTCTTCAACCCGCGCATCGTATGGCTCATGGTGGTCTTCGTCTCGGCCGTCTCCTTCTCCGGCTACGGCTTGAGCAAGCTGCTGGGGGAGCGGGTCGGGCTGCGCACCACCGGGCTGCTGGGCGGGCTGGCCTCCAGCACGGCGGTGACCTTCTCCTTCACCCAGCGCACCCGTGAGGAACCCGCCCGGGCGGCCGCCCATGCCGGCGTGGTCGCCCTGGCCTGCACGATGCTCTTCCCCCGCCTCTTGCTGCTGCTGCTGGTCTGGTCACCCGAGCTCCTCCCCCGGGCGGCGCCCCCCTTCCTGGCCCTGCTGGCCCTGGCCCTGGTCGCCGCGCTCCTGCTGGGAAGAGTCCCGATGGAGAGCGACACTCCCCCCCCGGTCATGAAGAACCCCTTCCGGCTGGGGCCCGCCCTCACCTTCGGCCTCCTCTTCGCGCTGGTGCTGGTGCTCTCCCGCGGTGCCTTCGAACTGCTGGGCACCGGCGGGGTCTACCTGACCAGCTTCCTGGCCGGGCTGGAGGGGATGGACGCGGTCACCCTCTCCCTGGTCCGCCTGCTCCCCGGCACGATCGGGGTGGGTACGGTCGTCCGGGGGCTGCTGCTGGCCTTCGCCGCCAACACCCTGTTCAAGGCCCTGGTCGTGCTCGGCGGGCGTTCCCGGGAGCTGCGCCTGCGCCTGCTTCCCTTCTTCGCCGTCCAGATCGTGGCCGCGCTGCTCCTGGGGATCCTCTGAGTGCCCACTCCGCCGGGACGTGACCGGATCGACCCACCCGCGAGCGGATACTACCGCGCGGTGGCCGATCGGCTCCTCCCTTTCCTGACCGGCCGGCCGGTCACCCTGCTCCGGCCCGGCCGGGCGGGGGGGGAACCGGTCCGGATCGAAACGGCCGAGGAGGTCGCCGCCCTGGACGAGGAGGGGGGGATCGGGCTGGCCGTCCCGCCGGTGGAGGCCGCCGGGGAGATCTGGTTCGCCCTGCGGCTGACCGCCCCGGAGTGGTGCCCCTTCGAGGTGGTGCGCCTGAGCGCTCTCAAGCTCGCCCTGGTGCTCGAGGATGCTCTGCTGGAGCCCTGGTTCTGTTTCGACGGCGCCGGCGGCCTGATCCTGCTCTGGACCTGGGGCCGGGCGGACGAGGACGACTTCCCGGAGAGCCTTGAGGCCTTCCACGCTCGAGCCGGGCTCGCCCTGCAGCAGCGGCTGGAACGGCGGCTGGCCGGCACCCCGGAGCGCGACCGGGTGGGGCGGTGGACGGGCTATGAAGGAGCGGTCAGCCGTTTCGATGCGCTGGGCGGAGAACCGCCGGCCGGTGATGAAGCCGAGGGCACACCACCGCTGAGGCTGGCTACGGTCAGTGTAGTGCCGCCGGGGCGGTTGCGGGTGCCGTGGAGTCTCCACGAGTCCAGCGGCCGGGCCGTACGCCCCCTGAGCCGGGAGGACCTCTACCGCTTCGATCCCGAGGTGGACGCCGAGCCCGATCGGGTGAAGGATATCCGCCGGGAGTTCCCGGTGCCCTATCACCCCCCCGGGACGGTCGCCCGGGAACTGTTCGCGTAACGTTGACGGAAGGAGGCCGGCCGATGCCCCGATTCCTCATCCGCTGGTTTGTGACCGGGCTGGCCATCCTGCTGACCAGCTACCTGCTCCCCGGTGTGCAGGTCGCTTCGACCGGAGCGCTCATCATGGCCGCCCTGGTCCTCGGCCTGCTCAACGCCGTGGTCCGGCCCGTGCTGGTCTTCCTCACCCTCCCCTTCACCCTGCTCACCCTGGGGCTCTTCCTGCTGGTACTGAACGCACTGATGCTCTGGCTGGCGGTCTCACTGGTGCCCGGCTTCGAGGTGGTGGGGACCTCCTACGTCCTGGCGGCCCTTCTGATCACCCTCTTCTCCTGGATCATCAACGCCGCCTTCCGGGCCGAGGAGCGCTCGCGGCGTCGATAGGGTCCCGAGTTAGATATTTGCGGATCTGACAAACGGAGACGGGATCATGCACATGATGTTCGTGGACGAGTCCGGTGATCCGGGGTATCCGCCCGGCAAAAAGTGGCTCGGTTGGGGCGGCAGCACCCATTTCGTCCGCGTCGGGGTCATTATCCATGGATGGAAGTGGAAAGCATGGAATGACAGGCTGACCAGCTTCAAGCGGAACCGCGGGCTGACCTGGGACTCCGAGATCAGGGCCGGTATCGTCATCCTCGACCCGACAAAGGAAACCAGCGACGACAACTTGCGCCGCTTCCAATCATTCCTCCTGACGCAATCGGAGCACCTCGATCCCTTGCACATTGTTGAGGGCGCCTTTTTCGCCAAGTCGCACACTTGCGGCTGTCTTGGTTGCCCCACCATGATTGATAGGGTCTTCCGAAAAGTAAAGCAGGCAATTCAGGAGAACAGAGAAAGATCAGGATCTGCAGCGTAGTCTCAAGCATGTGCGGCCTTTTCGTGCAGTCTGGAAAAAGCAAGGCAGATCTTGTCTCCTCGGCTCGACTACCAGAATGGGCCAAACGGCATTTCTCCCCAACAGTCCCGATCCAAGGGGATCGGTCTGCTGACTCCAAATCCGGAGATGTTGTGGCCATGTCGCTCAAGTCAGTGGTCCTTGTGTGCCTGATCGTTACTGGTTGCGGCGGTGGTGGCGGGACAGAGAAGGTGATCCCGTTATCGGATTCGCCCGCCCATGTCTTCCGGCAACAGCTTGTCGCCGATGCTCCGCAGGTCGTGCTCCCGGAACGACCGCGATACGAAGGCCCCCTCTTCGAAGTGACCCTGGACCGTGTGTTCGGTGGGGATGAAGAGGGTCCGGGTTGGCAGCTCTTCACCGGGCCGCCCATGCTTCTTGTCTACCCGGATGGGCGGATGATCATGGCAGACTCCCGACGCGGGGAGTTCGTCCTCGTCTCCGCCAAGGGCGATCTCATCCGCCGGTTCGGACGGACGGGAGCGGGTCCCGGTGAGTTCGATCGGGTCTCGAAGATATGGTGGCGCGAGCCCGGCGTGGAGTTCTGGGTCTTCGATCGGAATATGTCCCGGATCTCGCGATACGAAGCGGATGCGGACCTGGTCGGGACGCTCAATGTCTCCGAGGTCCTCGGGCAGTGGCTCTACCTGGAGGGGACAGGGAGGGGAGGGATCATTGCGCGGGGACACCAGGTTTTCGGGGCAGGTCCGAGGCAGCAGGCACAGCTGGCGGTGCTCGACGACTCATTCCGAACGGTCCTGGACCTGGGCCTGCAACCCTACCAGCTCCTCCTGACCATCGAAGGCCGGAGATTCGCCACCATGCCCTACGGTGGCTATGCATTCCTGGATCCGTTCCCCGATGGAGGCTGGCTCCTCTCCTACAGCGAGACCGGGAACCTGGTTCGACTGGATGCGGAGGGACGCCCCCTGATGCGGATCACGGGCGTTGGTTCTCGCCGGCCCTTCTCTGCAGAAGAGAGGCGATGGTTCCGATCTGTCCATGCAGACCGCCCTACGCAGGTGAAGGATGCCGACAATTACCTGCCGGATGCTCTTCCCGCGTTCGGGGGGGTGCGCGTGGATGACAGTGGGATCATCTGGATATCGCATTTCCGCACCAACCGGGAGCAGTTGGAGCGTGAGCGTCTTCCGGTATATGACTTCATCACCGCACAAGGAGACTGGCTTGGAAGGCAAGAGATGCCGGTATCCTTCTCCTTCGTGCAAGGGGGATTCGGATACCATGTGCCCATTCTGCCGGACGACGTGCCTCGGGTGGAACGGTGGCGGCTGAGACCGTTGGTACCGGAATTAGAGAAAGGTCTGCGGTGAGCAGTGCGATAGAGACCGACCCAATAGTCGATCAAGTGCTGGGCACATGACTCTCCATCCCGAGCTCCCCCACGATCGATGATCGGTACCGCACTGCAAATCGAGAACTGGCTGATTCAGATTAGATGAGCAGGTGTCCCTCCAGGCGGAACAGGCTCTCCTTTGGTTCGTCACCGGGCTGGCTATCCTGCTCGTGCTGAACGCGCTCATGCTCTGGCTGGCGGTGTCGCTGGTGCCCGGCTTCGAGGTGGTGGAGACCTCCTACGTCCTGGCGGCCCTGCTGATCACCCTATTCTCCTGGCTCACCAACGCCGCCTTCCGGGCCGAGGAGTGCTCGCGCCGCCGGTAGGCTCCCGGGTCACTGGGGCATGTGATGCCCGCCGCCCCTACTCGTGGCGGAGTGCCTTCACCGGGTCGATGCGGCCGGCCCACCGGGCGGGCAGCCATCCGGCCAACGCCGCCACGGCCGCCAGCAGGGCGACGGTGCCCAGCAGGATTCCCGGATCCCAGGAACGCACGCCGTAGAGCAGACTCCTCACGACGCGACCCAACCCCAAGGCCAGCAGGGTCCCCGCGGCGGAACTCACGATCATCAGCCGCAGCACCCGGTTCAGGACCATGCGGACGATCTCACCGGGCCGTGCACCGAGGGAGATCCGGACGCCGATCTCCCGCGTGCGTTCCGCCACCGTATAGGTGAGCAGCCCGAAGATCCCGATCGCGGCCAGCAGGAGCGCCAGCAGTCCCAAAAGAGAAAGCGCGGATGCGGAGAGACGCTCCCGGCGCAGGGTGGTCCGGAAGCGCTCGGCCAGAGTCTGCACGTCCGTCACCACGACGCGATCATCCAGGTCAGCCACCACCCGGCGCAGGGACGCAACCAGGCTCTCCGGGGGTCCCGCCGCCCGGACCTCCAGGTTCATGCTCCCCCGGTAAGCCTGGGCCAGCGGGAGGTAGAGGGTCGGCTCGATCTCCGAGCGGTAGTTGCGGAACTTGCCGTCCCGTACGACGCCCACGATCTCCACCGGGCGTTCCGAGGGTCCGGCCCGTGCCAGGTGCCTTCCGATGGCTTCCCCGTCGGGGAAGAAACGTCGGATCATCTCTTCGTTCACCACTGCCACCGGCGGGGATGACGCCCGGTCGGCCGCAGAGAAATCACGCCCCTGAAGCAGCGGGATGCCGATCGTGCCGAAGTAGCCGGGGGTGATCACATTGAATCCCACCTGCACCGTTCCGGAACCGGCGGCTTCGCCGGCTGGCCCGAACTTCACGTTCGTCCCTCCGCGCCTGCCGCCAAGCGGCACAACGTATACGAGCGCCGAGTGGCGCAAGCCGGGCAGGGCATCCAACCGCTCGAGCAGGCGCTCGTAGAAGCTCCGGCCCGATTCTTCGTCCAGCCCCGTCGTCTCCAGGTCGAGACGGGCCATGAGGACCTGTTCCGGTTCCCAGGTGATGTCCGCCGAGAGGGCGCCGCGCAGGGTCTGCACGAAGAGCCCGGCCCCGAACAGAAGGACCAGCGAAAGGGCGAGTTGGGCGGTGACTAGTATCTCGTGGGAGCGCGGGCCCCGGCGGCTGCCGGACCCGGCACCGGAGCGGAGGGCCGGGCCGATCCCCGTTTGCAGGACGGCCCGGATCGGCAGGGCGGTCAGGATCGCCCCGACGGCCAGAACCAGAACCAGAATGAAGAAAATCGTCCGCCTGCCGAGTACGGACCCGGCGGTGAAGAATCCGGCGGTTACCCCCATCATCGCGGAGAACGTTCCGGTGGTCCAGGCCGCAAAGAGCAGGGCGGCGGTTCCCCCCAGGAGTACCAGCAGCAGGTTCTCGGTCAGCAGCTGAGCCGCCAGCCGGGAGCGCCCGGCTCCCAGGGTGAGGCGCACGGCCAGTTCCCGGCTCCGGCGCGCCGCCCTGAGCATCAGCAGGTTGGCCACATTGAGACATCCCATAATCAGAACCAGGATGGCCACCAGCGAGATCATCCCCAGGAACCCGATCACCATGTCTCGGGAGCCGGGCCAGAAGCGGGCCGCGTTCGCCTGATAGACCACCGGCACGAGATCCGCGTAGGTCTGCATGTCCGGGGGCCACACCGCGGCCCGTTCGGGGTGATCCTGGCCGATTCGCTCCCCCAGGCGGAGGACCTCGGCCCGGGCCCGCGCGAAACCGGTCCCCGGCCGCAGGCGGGCCACCAGCTGGAAATTCTGGGAGCCCCAGTAATGCAACAGGTCGGAGGAGGCGAACGAGGGCAGGGCCTGTTCATATAAGCCCATCGGGATCCACAGATCCGGCGATTCGGATTCCTCGGCCAGAAGTCCTTCAAAACCGGGGGGCGAGACACCGATCACGGTGAAGGAACCGTTCCCGATCCCGATCTGTCGACCGAGGATCGCCGGATCTCCCCCCCATTCCTTCTCCCAGTACCGGTGGGCAAGGATCACGATGGGCTCCGCTCCGGGGATCCGTCCCTCATCGTCACGGAAGGACCGGCCGAACTCGGGCTGTACGCCGAGCACCGTGAAGTAGTTCGCACTCACCAGTCCTCCCGCCACCTGTCCGGTCAAGGATCCGGAACGCACCGTCATCGGGATCGTCGCGGTAGCCGCGACGCCGCTGAGCAGCCGGCCGTGCTCCCGGTAGTACTCGTATTCGGGCCAGGAGAAGCTGGTGAAGAAGCCGCGTCCCTTGTCCGTCCGCTGGAAGATCGAGATCAGATCTTCGGAATGGTCGACGGCTGGGATCGGACGGGCGAAGAGACCGTCCACCAGGGTGAATACGGTTGCATTGACCCCGATTCCCAGACCGAGCGAGAGCACGGCGACCAGAACAAAGCCCGGGCTGCGCCGCAGGATCCGGAGGCCGAAGGAGAGGTCTTGCAGGAAGTTCTCCAGCCGCGGCCATCCCCACGCCCGGCGTGACCGCTCCTGGCGCGCTGCGCGGGCCGCTTCCCGCGGATCCACGCCCGCCCGGATGTTCTCCTGCCTGACCTGCTCGAGGTGGTACTGCATTTCCTCTCCAAGCTCCCGCTCGAGTTTGCTGCGCCGGAGGGAGAAGAGAATCTTTCTCCCGATGTCTCCCAGTCTGGACATAGTCCGGTCTCCTCCTCAGGCAGGCTGGATCACGCGGGTTATCGCCTGCATGACCCGGTGGAACTCTTCCACCTCATCCGCGAGCTGTTTCCTGCCGGTCGGGGTCAGGTGATAGAAACGGGCCCTGCGCTTGCCGGAAACCTGCCGCCACTTGCCGGTGATCCAGCCTTTGACGAGCATCCGTTGGAGCGCGGGATAGAGAGAGCCCTCTTCCACCCTCAGCACGTCGCCGGAGATCGCTCGGATCTCCCGCGCGATCCCATAGCCGTGCAGCGGCTCGCTTCGGGCCAGGATCTGCAGGATGAGCATGTAGAGGGTGCCCGGAAGCACCCGTCGCAGGGATTCCTCATCACCTTTATGCATAGTTTATCTATGTATCCGGCGCCCGATTTGTTTCATCGGATATCCCTAGACGCCTTCTTCGGGAGTGGGTCGACTGGTGAACGGCAATCGGTGTATATCCCATGTGTGGCACGGCAGAGCAGGGATATAGGGACGTGCGGCGGGGTCGCCGGTCTGCGGAAGGAGATGGATATGCGTGACATATCTCCCGTGGCGGCCATCGAGATATCCGATCTCCGCTTCGCCTATGAGGGCAATGACGTCCTGGAGGGGATCGATCTTACCGTGCCCCCGGGGCAGATTTTCGCCTATCTGGGCCCGAACGGAGCGGGTAAGACGACCACGGTCCGCGTTTTGATCGGGATGCTCCAGGGATTCCGTGGAACGGTGCGGGTCGCCGGGATCGACGTCCGAAAGGATCCGCTGGGCGTCAAGAGCCGGATCGGGTACGTCCCCGAGTCCGCAGCACTCTACGAAGAACTGACGCCTCTGGAGTTCCTGGAGTTCATCGGCCGGGTCCATCGCATGGATACCGGTCTCGCCGAGAGGAAATCGAAGCAGCTGCTCGGTCTGCTGGGACTGCGGGGCCAGATGCGCGCCCGCATGTCGAGTTTCTCCAAGGGGATGCGCCAGAAGGTTCTGCTGATCGCGGCCATGCTGCACAATCCCGAGGTGCTGTTCCTGGATGAACCCCTTTCAGGGCTCGATGCGAACACGGCGCTCACCGTCAAGGAGATCCTCACCCAGCTCTCCGCCCAGGGGAAGACCATCTTCTACTGCTCGCACGTGCTCGATGTCGTCGAGCGACTCTGTCACCGCCTGGTGATCATCAATGAAGGGCGGATCATAGCCGACGGGACCTTCGAGGAACTCAAGGAGCAGAGTCGGGAAGGCACCCTCGAACATATCTTCACCCGGCTCACCAGTGACGGGTCGGAGGACTCGGTGGCCGGTGCGTTCGTGGAAGTGCTGGGCGAGGAGTGATCCGTGGCCGCCGTCCTGCTGCGTGTCCTCGACCTGTTCTCCCTCCCGCTGCGATGGCTGGGGGTGGATCCGCCCCAGCTCAAGGCGATCCTGAAGGTCCGGTTCCTGCTGGATGATCGCCGCTCTCGCACGGGTTTCCAGCAGAGCACGGGCAGAGGATCTACCAGCAATCTAAAGCAGATCGTTTTCGTCTATCTCATGTTCGGCCTCTTCATGGCGATGATGCTGGTCGCACTGGACTCCCTGTTCCTTGCGCTCACGATCGTGTACGGCTTCCAACTGGCCGTACTGGGACTGGCCTTGGTGGCCGACCTGAGAACGGTCCTGATCGACACTGCCGATCTGCCCATCCTGCGTCCGCGGCCCATCGACGGCCGCACGCTCCTGGCGGCGCGGATACTGCATCTCTTCTTCTATCTGGGTCTGCTCGGTCTGAGTCTCGGGGCGGGATCCATCGTGGTCGGGACCCTTAAGTTCGGTCCACTCTTCCCGTTGCCGTTCATCGCCGGGATCTTCGCTACCATCCTGTTCGCCTTCGCCGCCGTCCAATTCCTCTATTCGACAGGTATGGAAGTCCTCGGGAGCGAACGGTTCCGGGAGATGGTGGCCTACCTGCAAGCCGGTCTCACCGTCCTGATGATCGGGCTGTATCTCGCGATCAGCCAGCTGTTGGAGGTCGACCTCTCGAAGGTCCTGACGCTAGAGGCGCAGCCCTGGCTCTACTTCGTGCCGCCCGCCTGGCTGGCCGGCCTGGTCCTGGCCGGCACGGGGAATGGAACCGCCGGTGCCTGGACACTGGCGCTCACCGCCGTGGGTGCTGTCGTATGCTCACTCGTTCTGCTCTTCCGGGTTGCCGGACCGCGTTTCGACCGGCAGTTGGACCGGCTCGAGTTCGGAGGGGATACGCGCGTTCCTCTCTCGGATGGGGGCGCATCGAACCGCAGGACGGCCGAGCGCCCCGAGAAGGGTGCCCGATCGGGGAAGCTCGACAATTGGTTGCTGGGGCTGGTGGTGAGAGATCCCCAGGAGCGCGCGGCCTTCGATCTCACCAGCGTACTCATCCGGAGAGACCGGAATTTCCGCATACGGACCCTGCCCACGTTCGGGCTTATCCTCGTCTATGCGGCCTGGTTCCTCTTCAAGAGCGATAAGGGTATCGCCGAGACGATCAGTGAACTGCCGGGATCCAACCGCCACCTGTTCGTCCTCTACATGGTCCAGTTCTTCATGATCACGCCCATCATGAATCTCCGTTTCGGCGTCAACTGGAAAGCGGCATGGGTCTACCAGGCCCTCCCGTTCGGCCGCCCCGGGCTGGTCCTGATGGGAGCGTTCGAGGCGGTGGTCGCCCGACTCGTCCTGCCTCTGTATGCGATCGTCGGACTCGGGATCGTACTCCCCGTATGGGGCCCACGCGTGATCCCCGACATCCTCTTCGCCGGGATCGCCGGGGTGCTCCTCCTGCTCCTGATGTCCCACGTCCTCGGTCTGCGCTATCCCTTCGCTTCCGAGTTCTCGGCCAAGGAGGTCAGTGGGCGCTCCGGCGCGGTATTCCTCCTCATGTTTCTGCCGGTCGTGGTAGGATTGTTCCACGGGCTCGTGGCGAGCCGCCTGCCCCTGGCGGTCTGGCCGGCCACGATCCTGCTGCTGCCCGTCGTCTACCTGGGCGGGCGGACCTACCGCGCCACGACGGAACAGAAGATGCGCCTGGCCTCCTGATCGGTTCCTCTTACGAGGAGCAGAACGGTGCCGCGGAGCCCCCGGACCTGCCATCATGTTCGAATCCGGACGGTGCCGATTTCTCCCGTCCCGGAACCGGACAGATCCCCCTGCCGTGGGAACACCCCGCCCTTAGATCGATCAGCAGAGCCGGGCCTGCAATCCGGCCTGCCGCGCCACCCGGATCGATCCTGCCACGGTTCTGCGGAACGAGTAAGCTGTCGACGACGAGCGCAAGGTCACGCTGGAGGAATCGCCGTCCTGATCGGCGGTCCACTGGTCTCAGACGCGGAGGAACCCGCCCGCCGACCTCTCCGTATAAGAAGAAGGCGTCGGCCAGCGGGTCTCCCGGCGGCACGTTCCGCTCCGGGTCCCGGGCCTCGGCGATGCCGGTCCGGTGGGGGACTGGGGCAGGACCATCTCGGCGTCCAAGGGAGACGGCCATGGGCAACTTCCTCCTCGACCTCCGCTACAGTCTCCGCACCATGTGGTCCCAACCCGGCTTCGTGATCGTCGCAATCCTCTCGCTGGCCGTCGGGATCGGGGCCAACACGGCCATCTTCAGCGTCTACAGCTCGATCTTCCAGCCCGACCAGGGGGTCCGGGAGCCGGGACGGATCGTCCAGGTCAACGGGAGCGACTACCGGGACTTCCAGGGCTCCTTTCCGGAATACCTGGACTATCGGGCGGCCACGACCGGGGTCTTCGAGGACCTGATGGCCTATGCCCCCATGATCGGCCTGTTCGATCTGGGCGAGCACAGTGAGATGGTTTTCTTCGAGACGGTCACCGGCAACTACTTCGACCTGCTCGGGGTCGAACCGGTCCTGGGGCGTTTCTTCGATGCCGCTGAAGACGACGTTCCCGGAGCCGAGCCGACGGTGGTCCTCCCCTACCACACCTGGCACGATTCCTTCGGGGGCGATCCCGGGATCATCGGACGGACGATCCGGGTCAACACCCATGCCTTGACGGTGATCGGGGTGGCCCCCCGCGAGTTCCCGGGCATGTATCCCTTCACGGTCGCCTTCTGGGCCCCGCTCAGCCAGATCGGACTGTTCGATCCCGATGGGGACGCTCTGCTGCAGCGCCGTGGCCAGGGTGACACCGTCTGGATGAAGGGCCGCCTGCGTGACGGCGTCACCCTGGCCCAGGCCGGGGTGGCCCTCGAGGCCGTCCGGGCCGGTCTGGCCGAGCAGTACCCGGAGATCTACCAGGGCTGGCGGGGACCGTCGCTGCTGCCGGCCAAGGATATCGTGATCATCCCGGAGTTCGACCGGCCGATCCGATTGCTCAGTTTCTTCCTGATGGGCCTGGTGGGGCTGGTGATCGTCATCGCCTGCATCAACTTGGCCGGGATCCTGCTCGCCCGGGCGTCGGCCCGGCGGCGGGAGATCGGGATCCGCATGGCCCTGGGGGCCGGACGGGGTCGTCTGGTGCGGCAGATGCTGACCGAGAGCATCCTGCTGGCCCTCATCGGGGGCGGGGTGGGTGTGTTCATCGCGGCCGGACTGATCCGGCTCCTGGTGGCCTTCCAGCCGCCGATCGGACTCACCATCAGTCTGGACCTCGGTCTCCATGCCGGAGCCCTCCTCTTCGCCCTGCTGCTCTCGGTGGGCACCGGGATCGTCTTCGGGCTGCTGCCGGCCCGGCAGGCCACTCATCCTGATATCGTCCAGGCCCTCAAAGGGATGGTCGAGGCGGGGCGGCCATCGGGCAGGGGCACCTCTCGTCTGCGCATGAGGAGCCTGCTGGTGGTGGCCCAGGTGGCCGTCTCGGTCGTGCTCCTGCTCGGCGCGGGACTCCTGGTCCGCAGTCTGACCCGGGTCAATTCATTCGATCCCGGCTTCGATCTGCGCCAGGGAGCGCTCTTCGACATTCTCTTCAAGTTCTCGACCTACGACCGGGAAGGGGCCCTGGCCACGCTCCAGCGGATCGAGGAAGACCTGGCGGCGTTGCCCGGGGTCGAAACGGTCGGCCTGGCCGGTAGCCTGCCGCTCAATCTGGGTTCCGACAACGCCTACGTCTATCCCCTGGACTCGACCCACCCGGCGGCCGAAGCAGGGGCCTTCATCGGCCTGGCGAGTGCCGGCACCGGTTTCTTCCCGGCCATGGGCATCCCCCTGCTCCGCGGCCGGTCCTTCTCCGGCGCCGACCAGGTGGGGGCTCCCCTGACCGCGGTCGTGAACGAGACCTTCGCGGAGCGGTTCTGGCCCGGCCAGGACCCGATCGGAAGGCAGTTCACCAACCGTGACCGGTCCCGGGTCTACACCATCGTCGGGGTGGCGGCCGACGGCCGCTACGTGACCCTCGGTGAAGAGCAGCGCCCCTACTACTGGACCTCTCTGCTCCAGGCGGACACGATCAACCAGGTCAGCTTCGTCGTGCGCTCCGCGGTGCCCTCGGGGCCGATCCTCGGACTCGTCCAGCGCGAGCTCCGCACGATCGATCCCGATCTCCCCCTCTTCAACCTGCGGACCGTGACGCAGTATCGGAGCCTGATGCTCTTCCTCCCCCGGCTGGTCGGGGGGCTGGCCTCGGTCCTCGGAGCCCTCGCCCTCCTGCTGGCGATGACCGGGCTCTACGGCGTGATCTCCTTCGACGCGGCCCGCCGCACCCGCGAGGTCGGCATCCGCATGGCCTTGGGCGCCCGGCGCGGCGATGTGCTGGCCCTCATCCTGGAGGGCGGGATCAAGCTGGTCCTGATCGGACTGGTGATCGGGATCCCCGTCGCGGGCCTGGCGGCCCAGGGACTGACCGCGCTGCTCTTCGGGATCACTCCGCTCGACCCGGTGACCTTCGTGGGGGTACCGCTCCTGCTGCTGGGCATCACCCTGGCCGCCACCCTGACTCCGGCCCGACGGGCGGCCGCCGTCCAGCCGGTAGAGGCGCTGCGTCACCAGTAGGAGGGGGACCGGAGCCCTCCGATCGCGTCGTCCTAGTCCCGGGCTGGCCCGGCCGGGCTCAGAGGAGCAGGTGCCCCTCCAGGCGGAGCAGACTCTCCTTCATCCGCAGGCCCCCGCCGTAGCCGGTCAGGCTGCCGTCCTCTCCGACCACCCGGTGGCAGGGGACGATGACCCAGACCGGGTTGGAGCCGACCGCCGTCCCGACCGCCCGGGCGGAGCCGGCCCGGCGTCCGATGCGAACGTCACCTTATAGCATTCCAACCCGTCCCGACGCAGCCCGAACTTTACCTCTTACGGACGCCTCAACACCGGTGTCCGATCACTAGCACCGGCCAGTTGACCATTCACGTAGATCCGCACGGGATCCAGGAAGAGCGTGCGCACGTTTCCCACTATACGCAGCACATATCCGGTGGTGACGGTACCGTTCTCCGGGATCGGACCCAGGTCCCGGCTCCACTCGATCCGCCGGTCCGAGGCGCTGCCGAGGATCGTGAAGCTGCCGTCGCGGGCGTCCTCACCCGAAAATTCATGGGGGGCATGGTCCGCCCGGATCGTGACGGGGGTGGCCTCCCCCGGTCCCAGGTTGCGCAGATCCAGTCGCACCTGCACCTGGCGGTTGGCCGGAGGACCGATCTCGCGGGCTTCCCGGATCACCTCGATGGTCGGCACTCCACAGGCGTAGATCATGAAGAGATCGGTCAGGTACCTCTGCCGATCCCGCAGTACGTAGCGGATCTGCCCCCCCGATTCCTCCCGGACCAGAGGGGGCACGGAGCGGACCAGTCCCCTCACGTTCGACGGCGGCAGCACAGAAATGTCCACGCTGCCCACGGAAGTGCCCAGGGGGAGATCCTCCACCTCGAGGAGCAGACCGACGGTCACGGTCTGGGTCCGATCCGCGAGGCCGGAATAGGTCAGCAGGGGTGGTGGAGAATAAATACGTATTTTTCGGTCCAGACTGTCCTGGTTCGCGGGAGCAGTAGCGCCCCGGAACCGAACGCCCACGATCCGGAGGAGTCTGTTCGAGGATAGTCGGGCCTGCAGGTTAACCACCGGTGGCGCTCCGTTCTGGAGCTGGATGGTGCCGGTCAGAGATTCCGCGCGAACATCGGCGGCCGTGAACGCCAGAGGCGGCATGACGGCCATAGGGGCCGGCGGTGGACCGGCCCCGGAGCGGCCCAGGAGATAGGCCGCCGCCAGGAGAAGGAGCAGGATCAGGAGCTGGACTATCCGCTTTGAATCCACTGCTGTTGCCTCCTTCTCCGGCCCCTCAGGCCGTTCCTACCGATCCTGCTCTCCGGTTATCCCCGATGGCACGAAATAGACCTTGGGCCCCCAGGGCCGGCCGTCGGATTTGCCTCCCGGGTAGTTGTCTGCATAATTCTTCAGGTAGCTCTTGTTTCTCCCTTTCGAGGCCCTTGGCCCGTGCAGCTCGTTGTAACCGTAGGTGGTAAGGTGCTTCACGGGCTCGTCTTCCTGGGGTGTGAAAACGAGTTCCCCGTAATCCAGCACCCGGTAGGCCCCGTGATAGAGCACGAGACAGTACTCGTGGTCGGGCACTGAATTCTGAACACACCAGACGGCGTCCTTCGAGAAGCCCATCCGGCGCAGGAGAGCCGCCTGCAGAATCGCCTGATCCTCGCAGTCGCCGAAGAACTGGTAGACTTCTCCTGGATCTACATACGGGATGATCTCTCCCGAATACTCCAGGGTGAGATCCGCGGGTTGGGGGAAGTCCGTGTCGTAGACGCGGTAGCCTCCCAGCTGCTCCTCCAAATAGGTGAATACATGGTAGTTATCCGCCGGTGGTATCTCGCCCACCCACCTTTTACAGTCGTCTCGGCGTCCCACATGTACTCTTATGTACCGCGCCACCGCATCTACCATGTGGGTGGGCGAGAGGAGGATATCCGCAGGCGTCAGCCGTCCCGGCGACGAGTCTGGAAGTACGGCTGGGGATTCTTCTGTGGCACCAGGCGATTCCTCCAGGGCGGCGTTGATCTCGCCCAGGTACTCCAGGACCGCCTTCTCCGCATGCAATCCTACGATCTCCTTGTCCAACCGGAACAGGTTCGGTGCCGTTTCCTCCCCGACCGATGCCGGGTAACCGCCGGCACTTCCGGTGGGCATCACATACAGGCTGTCGTGAACCGGATTGGCGACGTAGATCCAGGACCTGCGGCTCCCGCGTTTGCGTTCTCCCTCATAGACACTCGCCTCGAAATTCACCCGTCCGCCCCCTTGGACGAACCGTGAAAGAGGCCCTACCGTCAGGGAGAAGTGTTCACCAGGAGCTATCCGGCCCGGCAGGCTGTCCGATTCGATCCCTACCTGTGTGATAGTTCCCCTGACGGTGCCGCGTTCGGCGGTGATCGTCAGGTGGCTCTCGATGTCCGCATAGGCTGGACGCAAGGTGAGGTCCGGCTTCCCGCAGGCGGCGGCCGATAACAGGATGACCACCAGGATCGCCGGAAACGGGAGAAAGGTCCGGGGCACGTGGATCGAGAACAGATCATCGCATCGGAATGGGCTCTTCATCGTCCTCGACGCCCTCCGGCGGTGGCGGTAAGGGACCAGTGCAACATCGAGGTCTCGCCCGCAAGGACGACAGCGTACAGCATTCGGTCGCTGAGTGCGATCGTCCGCTGGAATCCGAACCGGGTGATCCCTGCGGGCAACGACAGAATACGCTCACCGAGAGCGGGGCTGCCCGGGACCTCCCACCAGCGCTCCAGGCGCATCAGGTCGGGTCCGCGCACGAAATAGAGCGCCGAGGTATCGGCATTCAGGACCGGTGCGCTGCCTTCGGTGAGATACCGTTCTGAACGATCCCGGATATCCAGCACCCGGAAGGTGTGCACCTCGTCCTCGACGGTCTTATAAAGGACGAAGCGGTCTCGGGCCTCCGGCAGTGGATGGGAAAGCTGGTTGCCTCTCAGAAGGGTGTCGGCGGGAGCCAGCTGGAGGGTCTCCGAAGTCCGCTGGATCAGGTGCCTCACGATCGCGTCCGGACCCTGCTCTTCCGACCGATCCAGAACGGCATAGAGATACCTGCCGTCCGCTCCCCAGGCCGGGTAGTTATAGCAGAGGTCTTCGGAGGGATCGGCCGCTAGAAGCCGGGCTACACGGGTGAGCGTGTCGTAGAGGTAGAGACCGGAGGTTCGCGCCGCCCGTGCCCGGTAGATCAGGAAGCGATCGGAGACGGGATCCGGGGTTGGGTAGGACTCATCCCGCAGGTGGAGGTCGGTCGGGTGAACGGGCTGCACTTCTCCGGTCACGGGATCCCAGGCCGATAAGCGTTGTCCTACCAAAGGAAGGGCCTCGGAGAAGAGCAGTACCCCACGCTTCTGCCACCAGATCGGGTGAAAGACCCCGATGTGCTCGTCCAGGCCGGGCAGGATCTGTAATTCGGTCTCGCCCAAAGCAGCAGTCCAAACCTGGAGCAGGTTCTGGCTGCTGCAGACCACGAAGCGGTCTCGACCGGTGTGGTAGTCGAAATCCCCTCCGAACGAGCCATCGGAAACGGCATAGACCGCGGCGTCGGGCGCAGCGTGACGATCCAGACGGATGCCCGCGATCCCACTGCCGCCCATCCGCGCGAACAGGAGGGTATGGGTGCGCTCGTCCCAATCCAGGCACCAGGGAGCCTGAGCGGGTTCCACGATCAGGTGGGCCGAACCGCCCTCGATCGGAACGGCCCAGGCCCCCAGGATCTCGGCACGACGGGAGGCGGTGAAGGCGATATGCCGGTCCCGGTTCACGAAGACCGGGTCGTACATCTGAATGGGATCGGGACCGCCCAGGACCCCCTCCGGCCGCAGCATGCGCACCGGTACTTCCTGTGCTCCTTCGATGGAAGAGGGAATCGGGCCGACCACCACCAGGGTGTCGCGTATGGAGCAGACGATCCACCGGCCGTCGGTGGACCACGACGGCTCCCTTGTGCGGCGGGATAAGATCGGCGCCAAGCGCCTGGCGGGGAGATCGTAGAGGTAGAGTCCATTCCGCCCGGAGAGCGCCAGGATGTCGCTGACCGGGGACCAGCACACGGAATCGAGGAAGGGATCTACGTCCAGTTCGTGCTGTTCCGGCAGCGGCCGGGGATGGCGGGTATCCAGGATGTTGAGGGTTGGCCGATCCTCTCCGTCCAGAAAGGCGAATCGTTCCCCGGTCGGATTCCAGGAGGGAGAGAACTGTGGAACCAGCGAGGTACGAGTAATCCACTGGCGGTTCTCCAGGGGGGCGACCAGCCGGTCCACGCGCAGTCCGATCAGGAGCGCCGCCGCGCCAAGGAAGGCCGCGACGGCCACGCTCGCGATCCGTTTGAAATAGCGCTTGATGAAATTCGGGAAGACCATATGCCGGATCACGAGCCTGCTGTATGGGATACCGGCCGCTTCGGCCACGGTCTGCAGGTGCAGGAGCGCCGTCGTGCCGTCCGGAATGCGAAGGGCTGGATCCTTCTGGAGGCTGGCGTCCAGGAAATCGGCGATGCCGGGCAGCGTATCCTGGATCGGCGTGGGAAGACCGGGATAGCGTTCGGCCAGGATCGCCATCGCGATGGCCTCGAACGTCTCTCCCGAGAAGGGGCGGGATCCTGCGAGCACTTCATAAGTCAGCACACCCAGTGCCCAGACGTCCGCGGCGCAACCTCCCGACGATCCCTGGAACACCTCCGGCGCCAGATAAGGTATCGTGCCGGCCGGGCCTCCGGTCGTGGTGTAGGTTCCCTCCCGGAACGCCCGGGCGAGCCCGAAGTCGGTTACCTTGGCCGTCCCGTCGGGTGCGACCAGCACATTCGCCGGTTTCATGTCCCGGTGGACGATCCCGTGCCGATGGGCGGTGTCCAGTGCCGCGGCCACCTGCAGGATGAGCCGGAACCGCTCCTTGTGGTCGGGGTGGGTCCTTTCGAGGTATCGGTCCAGGGTCGGGCCTTCCACGAACTCCATGACCAGAAAATCCCCGGCATCACTCTCCTCCAGGGCGAGCAGGGCGGCGATGTTGGGATGGATCAGCCGGGCCTGGGACCGGGCCTCGCGGTAGAAGAGCTGTCTGGCCGTCTTCTGATCGAGCAGGTCGGTGCGGATGAATTTAAGCGCGCGAATAATGTCCAGACGGGTGTCCCGGGCCTTGAATACGGTCCCCATGGAACCGCTGCCGAGGAGCTCCAGGATCTCGTAATGCAGAACCGAGGAAACCATTCGGTACCTCTGGCCGCTTGAGTGCCGGGTGCTGCAGACCGGGTCAATCCGTGCTCCCAAGACCAAGACGGGTAACCTGCTCAGTTTATCGCCCGCGCCCGGAATTGCAACACCACCCCCTCGATCCTCACCTTCCATACCCGGGGAGCAGTCGGATCAGCGAGCAACCAGCACGGGGACAACCACTTCGCTCAGGAGGTCATCGTGCGGTCTAGCGCCTCGACGGATCCGCGCGAAGGTCGATCGGTCGAGGAACGGGGTACATGAGGCTGTTACAGAAGATCACCAGATGCTACGATGGGTCCGCGCCAGCCGCCGGGATTCTCACAGAAGCCTGCCTCCTGCCATGACTGCTCGGGCCTATTCCTCGGCCCTGTTCCCCTGGCGGTCCGAGACACTCCACGAACCAGCCTGGCGCACTGAGAGGAGCAATCCGGATTCGAAACCCCAGCAGGAGCCTACATATGTCCGAACCAATTCAACCACCAGCCGGGGGAGTTCCGGCCGGGGGAAAGGCCCGCACTTCGTTCCTGATCATTCTACTCGTCGCGCTTGCCGGCGTGATCATCGGTGCCGCGGTGTATTGGCTCATTGACCGGCCACCGCGACCGGGCATCGGTGATCCCATCTGGTGCGAGACGCTCGGAGAATGGGTGAAGAACCCGAATGATTGTCCCGATGAGATCGACGGGATGGATATCATCCTCAATCCAACCCTGGTGACGTGGCGCAAGGACGCCACTAAGCCGAACGGTTACACGATCGAGGGTAAGATCCGACTCACCGAGGGAACCAGACTCGGCCCCATCACGGTGGTGCTCCATGGGGAAAAGAACAAGGTATCCCAGGAGACTATCCTGCTCTACCCGGGCAATGGGGTTGACGTCCGGTTCCAGCACCCCAATATCGCCAGATGGGAACAGACTCACGTGGGCGACTCCCACGGTTATATTTACGGAGCCAGAGCGGGCGAGACCACTGCGGTATTCGAGATCAAGGGGATGTACAAGGACCGAATCAAGAACAAGGAGAAGTGGCCGGCGATCGTCCAGTTCGGGGGAATCCCGGTGATCGTTACTCCGCCTTCCGAGCACCCCTGACCGTTCTTACCGAAGACCGGAAACCGCGGGGCATCTGCCCGTGATGCCCCGCGGGCCCGGGCGATCAGTCCGGGGCAGCGCACACCGATGAAGACCTGCCCCTTCTCCTGTTTCAGCAGGAAGGTGACCGTATCGCTGACGGTTATCGCCAGGGCGTCGTCCCATTCGCCGTCCGTGAACAAGCCGTCGATCATCACCGGCCGGCCGTCGGTCTCGGGGACGCGCACCTCCCGGCTGTTTCCCTGGAGGGACGGTATGGCATCCCCCCCGGTATGTACCGATGGAAGAAGTAGAAGCAGGAGCAACAGAGACAGGAACGCCGGGGGGGATCCTGTCCGCGACGACTTGCGATATTCGGACATGTCGGCACCTGACGGGAGTCGTCCGGGAATGGTCACCGGAACATGGGGAACCGTTACCTGTCTAGGTGTACGGGGGGGTGGTGACGTGGGTTACGGGGAGACGGTCGGCGGTGTCCGTTCCTCAGATGAGCAGGTGCCCCTCCAGGCGGAGCAGGCTCTCCTTCATCCGCAGGCCCCCGCCGTAACCGGTCAGGCTGCCGTCCTCTCCGACCACCCGGTGGCAGGGGACGATGACCCAGACCGGGTTGGCGCCGACCGCCGTCCCGACCGCCCGGGCGGAGCCGGCCCGGCGCCCGATCCGCCGGGCGATCTCCCCGTACGAGGTGGAGTGACCGTAGGGGATCTTCTGGATCTGGCTCCAGACGGCGGTCTGGAAGGGGGTGCCGCGCAGGTCGAGTGGGATGCGCTCTCGCGGGACCTCGCCGGTGAAGTAGGTCCCGAGCCAGGCGCTCACATCGGCGAAGTGTTCCGGCTCCTCGACCAGCCGCCCCCCGGGGGACCAGGTGTCCCGCCAGTTGAAGAGGAGCAGGGGGCCGGGCATCCGGCGCCGGCCGGTCCGTTTGGGGACCAGGAGCTGGGCGAGTCCCTTCGGGGTGCGCAGCGCCCAGAGGTCGCCGTAGGGGGAGGGGAGGGTCGCGAAGTAAAGGGTCTCCATGCGGGCATCCTACACCGGCCGCCCCCGCTGCGCCAAGGGCCGGCTGGCCGGGCGCTTCCCGCTTGTTCGACCCCTCCGCAGGTGGCTACCCTAATAGGGCTCGGGTCCCGGACGGGGAGCCCGCCGGTGGAAGTCCTATTCCGTCCCCTGACGAATCGGAGTATCCGGATGTCGAACGCTTTCCGTGTCCGTCCCGCGCTCCTTGGGATCTCGGCCCTCGGTTGGCTGGGCCTGCTCGCCCTGGTGATGACCTGCAGCCGCTCCCCGGGCGGGAGTGCCTTCGAGGCCGTGCCCGGCATGTCGAACGCCGCCGGCTATTACATGCCATCGCGCAGCCCGGCTTCCCTGACCCCCCCCGAAGTCCTGAAGGCCGAACCGGCCTATACGGGCACTCCCTATTATGGGTCGTACCGGATCGGTGACGGCGCCGATCCCGTCTACACGTACGTCCTCGATGTCCCGGAGGGGGGCACCGCCCGCTTCTGGCTGGACGCCAACAACAACGAAGACCTGACCGATGACGGTGACGGGAGCTGGGACTCGGCCAATGAGCGCACCTTCATGACCCGTCGTGACCTGGAACTCACCTGGACCGACGGCCAGACGGCCAGCACCCGGTTCATGTTCTACTTCTTCCGGGGCGAGGACCCGACCGTGCGCGGTGTGCTCTATGCCCGCGACTGGGCGCGGGTGGGCCAGGTACGGCTCGGCGGGCGGGACTACCAGGTCGGGATCATCGAGAACGACAACGACGGCATCTTCCGCCTGACCGATGCGGATGGTAACGTCGATCCCCGGGCGGTCAGCTTCACCATCGACCTGAACGGGGACGGCCGGCTCGATTCCGGGTCGGACTCGGCCGAGCACTTCCGGGGGGACCAGCCCTTCAACGCCGGCGGGGAGTCGTACGTGCTGGCCTCGGTCAGCCCGGCCGGTGACCGGGTCGCCTTCCGGGTCTCCGAGACCAAGGTGGAACCGAAGCTGTTCATCGAAGTGGGCTACGAGGCCCCCGCTTTCGAAGGCGTGGACCAGGAGGGGCGCAACGTCTCCCTGGCCGCCTTCCTGAAGGAGCACAAGGTGGTACTGCTCGACTTCTGGGCCACCTGGTGCGGGCCGTGCATCGCCGAACTGCCCAATGTGCGGGCGACCTTCGAGCGCCACCGGGGCGAGGGGTTCGGCATCCTGGGCGTCAATCTGGACGCCGATCCGGCCAGCGAGCCGGGGGATGCCTCCCGGACCCGGGCCCAGGTGGCCGCCTTCATGCGGGAGAACGGGATGGCCTGGCCCTCGGTCTACGACGGCCAGGGGTGGTCCGCCGAAGTCGGGCAGCACTACCGGGTCAGCGCCATACCGGCCACCTTCCTGCTCGATGCCGGCGGGATCATCCGGTACGTCGACCTGCGGGGTGAGGACCTGGAGCCAGCCGTCGTCGAGCTGCTGGCGAAGTGAACCGGCCGGCCCCGGGCGGGCGGGCTGCGGCCACCGGCGTGCGCAGGTAACCGAGGATAGGAGGGGGCAGCGTGCTCCAGGAGATCAGCATCGCCGTCATCGCGCTCTGCATGCTCCTCATCACCACGGGGCTGGTAGCCATCCTCTTCCTGCTCTGGCGGGCGATGAAGGCCCTGAAGGACCTGCTCGAACAGTTCCGCCGGGAGTTCCAGCCCCTGGCCGTCCGGATCGGCGAGACCGTGGAGCGGGCCCGGCTGGTGGCCGAGGGGACCCTGGACGAGATGCAGGAGTTGAACACCTCGCTCTCCTCGGTCCGCGACCGTGCCCGGCGGCTGGGCGTGCTCTTCGAAGTGCTCGAGGAGGACCTGGAGAGGGCGACCCTGCGTCTCTTCTCCCTCTTCACCGGCCTCGGCCGGTTCATTCGGACGGCCTTCCGTCCGGATCTGGAATAGCCTCCCGGTCCGGACCCGGGGGACATCGGTACACGCGGTCGGCCCGACGGCTGGCCGCACCACAAGGAAGGTAGCCATGAGTCGTGGAAGCAGCAGGTTCGGAGCGTTCCTCTGGGGCGGAGTGATCGGGTTCATCGCCGGCCTTGCCTACGCTCCCCGGCCCGGCAAGGAGACCCGGGAACTGTGGAAGGAGAAGGGGGAGGACCTGAAGGAGAAGCTCGACGAGCTCCGGGTGAAATCGGATGAGCTCTTCGAGAATGTGGAGGAAGCGTGGCTCTCCACCGAGGAGTGGCGGCACAAGGCGCGCGACCGGGTGATCGAACTCAAGGGGCAGGCTCAGGACCTCGGCCGGAAGGCCGCCGAGGGGGCCGAGCACATGACCGATGATCTGCGCGGCCGCTTCGACGAACTCCGCGCCAGCCTCAAGGGGATCCAGGAGGAGATCGAGGAGATGCCCCTTGAAGGGGAAGAGGTCGACCGTACCCACGCCCGTTCCGCCCTCAAGGGGTTGCGCGCACGCCTGGGCGCCGCCCGGTCGAGCTTCAAGGACGCCATGAAGCTCAAGGAGGAGGAGCTCAAGGAGCGGATCGACGAGGTCGTCGAGGAGAAGGAAGAGAAGGCTCCCAAGGGAGGTCGCAAGACGACCGCTCGTAAGAGCGCGACCGAAGAAGCGACGGACGAGGAGTGAGCCCAGCCGCCCGACGACGGCGTCCGGCGGGGGAAACGAAAGAGGGGATGGGCCGGGGCACAACGGGTGAGCCGGCCGACCTGCCCCCCTCCCTCGAGGACGCCGGGGCCGATCTGGACCTGGGGCCCGATCCGGCGCTGCCGGTGGTGGAGGCGCCCCCTCCCACCGGGACGTGGGACTACCGGGATGCCACCAACCTGGCCGGTCGTTACGACGCCCTGCTGGCGCTCTACGCCTTTCCCAACAGCTGGGCCACCCGCCGCCGCCGGATCGCCCAGGAGGGGCGCCGCGAGGATTACCGTCTCCCCTTCCAGCGCGACCGCGACCGGGTCGTACACAGCCGGGCCTTCCGCCGGCTGAAACACAAGACGCAGGTCTACATCTCCACCGGCGGTGACCACTACCGCACCCGGCTCACCCACACCCTCGAAGTCTCCCAGCTCGCCCGGACTATCGGGCGGGCCCTCGGCCTGAACGAGGACCTGATCGAGGCGATCGCCCTGGCCCACGACCTGGGGCATACCCCCTTCGGGCACTCGGGGGAGAAGGTGCTGCGACGGATCATGGCGGGGGAGGACGACCTGGACGGACTGGTCCGCCCCGAGGTGCGCTTCCACCTGGATGGGTTCAAGCACAACTACCAGAGCCTGCGGGTGATCGACCAGCTCGAGTCCCGCTACGACACCCCCGGCCTCAACCTGACCGACCAGGTGCGCGAGGGGGTGCTCAAACACACCGGCTACCACCGCAACCGGGTGCTCTGCGAGGTGGATGTCGCCGGGATCGACCTGGAGCGGGGCTGCCACCTGGAGGGGCAGGTGATGGCGGCCGCCGATGAGATCGCCCAACAGACCCACGACCTGGAGGACGGGCTGCGGGAGCGGCAGGTCGACCTGGAGCGGGTGGAGGAACTGGCCATCGCCCGCCTGGTCATCCGCAACATCCCCCGCTATGCCCAGCAGTCCCGCCTGAGTCGCCAGAACAAGCTCATCCGGGGGCTCATCCACCTGCTGGTGACCAACACCATCGTGCACAGCATGCGGCGGATCGGCGGCTGGTGCGAGCAGCAGGGAGTGAAACGACCGGCCGACTACCGGAAAGCCCTGGAGCATATCCCCGCCGGACTGGTCGTCATGGACGCCGGACTGCACGAGGAGTACCGGGGCCTGCGGCGCTTCGTCTACGACAACATCATCAACTGCTACAACGTCAGCCGGATGGACGGGAAAGCGGTCTACCTGCTCCGGCGACTCTTCAAAGCCTACCTCAACCGTCCTCTTCAACTCCCCGACTACGTCCTGCTCGGGTACGCCAAGCGACAGAAGGTCACCTTCCTGCGCGACCTGCCGATCAACCGGATCGAGCCGGAGACGGCCGGTTACCTCACCCAGCCCGCCTTCTACCGCACCGTCTGCGACTTCGTGGCCGGCATGACCGACAAGTTCGTCTTCGACGAGTATGAGAAGCTCTATGTCCCGGGTGAGCGGGTCTGAGCGGCGAACCTCCCTCGTCCTGCTCGTCACGGTCGCGCTCCTGCTGATCGCACCGCGGACGG